>CAUEJN010000006.1 GCA_959018045.1 uncultured Butyricicoccus sp.
TGGTCTAATTCTTTAGACCATTTTAGATACATGTAATAGCTATGTCAAAAAATGGGGAAAAATCTCGACGTGAAGGTCGGTTTCGTTGTTTGCACGAGTGCGGCGGATGGTTTTGGTGTAGGTGACATGATTGAGGATGGATTTGAGCAGCTGATTCTGTTCCAGACAGGTGTCACACTCATAGAAGGTATCGACTGCGTGCTGCATCCGAGGAACAATGTGGGCGCGCTGCTGGATCATCAGCTCGCCCTGTGCGATTTCACTTTGGATGGCGGCACGCTCGGAAATGAGAGCAGCGCGTTCATCGGTGAGCACCTGACGGCGTTCGCGGAAATCCTCCGGGGAATATACACCGGTTTCGACCAATTCAAAAGCGCGATCTTCGCGATCTTTGAGCTTCTTTAGGCTGCGTTCGATGGCATCCAGACGGCGGCGCTTTTCTCCGATATTCGGCAGGAAATCTTCCAGTGATCCGGAAGATAGTTCGAACTTTTGCAGCCATTGTGCCATTGCCTGCAAAACTAAATCGGTGACTTCTTCTGTGCTGGAGGCAACTGTCGGACAGCCGCGAGTTGTGCAGATCAGCAGTGCAGGGCCATTTGGATGATTGCGCCGCTGCATTCGTTTTCCGCAGGCCGAACACACAACCAGACCGGAAAGGGGGTTATTCAGTCCGTGAATATGCGGCACCGGTGGGCGTTTATTTTGTGCCAACAGGGCAGCGGCCTTGCGAAATTGCTCCGGAGAGACCAGGGATTCATGCCGACCGGGAAAAAGTTTGATTTCCCGGTTGACCGGACGAGAGACTGTGACTGCTCCATCCTGCATGGATTTGACGATAGGGCGATAGGAAGACGTGATATATCCGGCATAGTGTATGTTTCGCACCACGCGCTGCACGGTGGAAACCTTCCACTCACAGCCGCGCGGGCTGGGAATGCCTTCGGCGTTTAACTGCATAGCGATCGCGTGCTGCGGGATCTGGGATTCGGTCAGTAGGTTAAAGATACGTTGTACAATGGGTGCGGTTTCGGGGTCGGGAACGAGCGTCCAACCCTTTTCGTGCGGGAGCTTTTGACGCTGGTAGCCATAAGGCGGGATAGAACCGATGTATTTTCCTTCCTTGGAGGAAGCGCGGCGACCGGCTTGTTGGCGTTTATTGATGGCCTTCCACTCGAAGCGGGAAAAGAACATGCCGAAGTCCAGCATATCTTCATCGGCGGAGTCGTTCGGGTCGTAGATTTTTTCGGGGGTGATAATGAGGGTGCGGGTGTATTTGAAGGCGTTGGCGATAATGCCCTGGTCAATCTGGCTGCCGCGTGTCAGTCGGGGCACTTCCATGACCAGCACCGCGTCCCAAAGACCAGCTTCCAGGTCGTGCAGAAGTGCCTGCATTTGTGGACGGGAAGCGATAGTCTCACCGGATACGACTTCGGGGTAGATTTTTCCAACAGCGACGTGCAGCCGATCGGCAAGCACTAAGAGTGTTTCACGATGACGCGCCAGCGTGTCACCGTGTCCCTTGGATTCATCGTCCAGATCGGCACGGGATTTACGCAGGTAAATGGCAACGCGCATACCGCGCACATCAATTTGTGCCATAAAATACGCTCCTTTCATGGGGATAAGCAAGACCCGCCCTAAGAAGGGCGGGTGAGAATCTTCAGATTGGATTTACTCCAAAGAGTCGAGTAAACCATTACAAAGAATTAAGGCCATTGAGGCGGCATAGCCCCCGTCAATGTCGTATGTACTCATTCGGTCTAAATAGACCTGAGTAAACATACCATTTTGGACAACTTCATAGGTTTTCTCGTAGTTGTACTTTACCGTATCTAGGTAAGAAACGATTTCGTTAATTGTTGTATATGAAGGATCAGACTGTGGGACGCTGATTGCAGAGATACATGCAACTTCATATCGACTCATGTTGATATTATATTGCTTTTCCAAGAATATGGGATCAGCATTGGAAATCATACCATTGATGCTGAGTGAACACATTGCATGGCTGGCTGTATACATTTCTTGAGCTGCGCGATAGAGCTGCTGAATAGCTGTATAAGTGGAATTGGATTGAGTGCTGCTGGGGCTGTTTACGATAGCTGTGCGAGTAGCTGAGTCATAAGAAACATTTGCTCCCATGGTTTGTGCAACACCACGTAGAGGCACATATGTTGTTCCATTATATTCAAATACCTCGACCGGATTTCCGTTTGCATCGGTCATTTTAGTTGATTTTCCATCAACTTGAACAGTAATTCCGGTATTCACAGTTATCTGTTTGACGTTGGCCTGAGCTGCTGCTGCGGTCGGGAGCGTGAGAGCGGCAATCAGAGCCAGCCCCACAAATCGACGACTAACGTGCTGCTTTTTCATTTTGAACACCCCTTCAAAATATTTTAACCGTCTGTTGACGGTTATTTTTTATGCGTTCTCAGCCAATTCAGGCTCAGAACATTTTTTATATTTGCCGCTGGCGCTAAGGTCTGCGGCGTATTCACAGACTTTTTCCTGACCCTGCTCATTGAGGTCGTGGAAATTGGAAAGTAATGCTCGTTCTTGTGGGGAAACGTGGTTTGCCTGATCTTCGATGGGCTTATAAACCAACTCATCCAGTTCATCGCGGCATAAGGAATCCAACGTAACACCAAAAAAGTTTGCAAGACCTTTCAGAGTGCTAAGTTTTGCGTTTTCGTATCCCTTGGAAAAGAGGCTGGTAATGGTTGTGTATGGAATACCAGACTCGTGGGCTAAAAGACGTTTATTTAGGCGCTGTTCCTTCATCAGGATTTCCAGCTTTTCAGTTAATAGCATAAGAACCTCCTTTCCACTTTCAACATAACACAAAAAAATAATGATTGCAAGAAAAAATTATGACGCATCAAATATTTCTATTGACATAGAACGATATATCGTTTATTATGAGAGCGGATGAACGATGTATCGTCATTCTGATAATCCACCAGCTGCCACTGGGGATTATCAACGGGAAAGCGGCCTCCGGATATTGAAGAATGGAAATAAGAAATGTGTATTGTTGGCCTATTAATGACCGAGCAATTCATGCTTCAACTGCATCTTTTGCAAATAGGTTAAGTCAGAGTTCTCGATTAAAGCTAATGTGGCAAAAACGTGCGCTTCGCTGGACTTGTGCGTATGTTTTACGACATCAAGCATTTGTTGAAATTTTGTCTGGTTATCCATATGACCTCCTTTCTGGAGGCCGGGGCTTTCCCAATTACCAGTATAAACCAAGCGGACACGAGGAGGTGTGAACAGTTGTTTAAGAATTTGGAAGTTGAGATGTTTAAACGAAGTATGAGCACAGCAAATTTGGCAAAGCGGGTTGGAATTTCAGAAAGTGCCATGCGCAATAAGATCACTGGCAGGAATGATTTTAAATTCTCTGAAATTTTGAAAATCCTGGATGTTTTTCCCGGGCTTGAGTGGAAATACCTTTTTGAACGAGAGGAAGATACGGCTTGTGAGGAAATTTCCAAGCAGGAATCCGCGTCGTAGTCTTTTAAAAACAAAACAGGAGCGTTTGTTATGAATTATAAGAACGTTAGTGGGAAATTTTTGGAAGCCCTCTATTGTGAATTGAAAGAAATGCTACAGCTGGAGACCCTGAGATTGGGGCCGGACGAAGAGGGACTCTGGGATCATACCTATGGAAATGCTTACGAATGGGCACTGGGTGAAATTGACGGGCGGTTTGTGTCCGCGCATGACCAATCAGAGGCGGAAGACATTCTCAGCGATTACGCCAGTCTGGTGAATTCTGAGTTTTTCAAGCTGGGATGCAGGGCGGTACTGTCATACGTGTTTGTCGAGCATCCGGAAATGATTGATATCATCCGTGCGTATCTGCAATCTCCGAAGACGCTTGATAAGCTACTGAACCACGCAAAGCGAGAAGATTTTGTGCCGGAGAAAGATACCGCCGTGCCGCTGGATCGCTGTGCGGACTTATCCAGTGATCTGGTGCGCCGCCGCAAGGCGTTGGGCATGACCCAGCAGGAGCTTGCAGACAAGACCGGCGTAGGCCGGACAACGGTTACTATGTGGGAGACCGGTGCGGGAAATCCCCGTATCCAGGTGCTGCCGGCACTGGCGAGAGCACTTCAGTGCACGGTGGACGAGCTGCTGG
This sequence comes from uncultured Butyricicoccus sp., assembly GCA_959018045.1. GTDB lineage: Bacteria > Bacillota > Clostridia > Oscillospirales > Butyricicoccaceae > Butyricicoccus. The sequence continues at coordinate 4,154 of CAUEJN010000006.1, forward strand.
GGGCGGAAGTTTCCAAAGAATGAGAATAAAAAGCCACCCGAAAGGGGTGGCAGTCGAGGAGGATGACATTGGAAATGTTCTGTAAGCCATATCGCAGTCCACGCGCACATACAAAGTGCAGGAAGATGGCGGATGTACAGCGCGATGCAATGCAAGCAAGACTCAGGAAGAAAAAAGCCGTGAGAGACAAACAGAAGCAGCGCGGTTTTCACGTTGTATGCGTTTCTTATGTGTGACATCATGCGAGTTATGCAGGAAAGGTGAATTTATGTCGGTTCAAAGTTATCAAAATCTGCATGATCGGCTGATTGCTTTAGACGAAGCGTGCAAGAAACGCGGCATGGAGTCCCAGACGCAGAGCACGGGAGCCCTTGATCGCATCTATATGGCGGTTGCCGATTTGGCGTGTGGATGTGCGCAAGCAGTGTTGGCAGGCGATGAGAAACGAGCAATGGATTGCTTGGATTTTGCAGAGTATTTGCAGGATGTTGGCATTCGGATTGAACGCAAGTTGCCCAGTGATTCGCGACTGTTAGACGAGATCGTGAATGAGTTCGATCAGAAGCGAAGGGTTGGACAGGGTGCGGCGGATTAAGCCTTTTACTTTTTCGGCGATTGGGTGACGCAACCGCTCAATCAGTGCATATCCATCGCGCGTGATGCCGTTTATTTGGATAGATGCTGTGCGGTGCTGTTCCAGGTTCGGGCATAAAATCAATTTTGCATCACGGAGGTATTCCAGTGCGCTGCGGATTTCTTCCGGGGATGCGATCCCGGCGCGGAGGATTTGACGACCATGCATGGGTGCAAAGCGTCCATCCGCTCTGGTACGCTTATTTTCGTCCATGAATAAGAGTACATCAGAAATAATCTTTTCATTTGTCATAATTCAAAGCTCCTTTCTGCTTTCAGTATAGCAGAAGGAGGAAAAACGGACAAGAACCCGACATAAATTAGAACAAAGGAGGCGTTTTTCTATGGCAATCGTTGCAGAGTACAAGTTCAAGCAGGGTACGGCATCTATCAACGATGCTTGCTTTGCGCATAAAAGCGCTGAGGAAATGGCGGCAGATCGTGACCGTGCACTCACGATTGCGCGTCGTATCCATACGGCGTACATTATGCGCCAGATGCAGAAGGAGGAATCTCAGGAATGAAAGAGCAGGAACAGAGATGGATTTATTTCTGGCTGTTCCGGGTCGCACTGGCGCTGTGTGTACTGATTGCCGCAGCCTGCGGCCTGTACGAATGGTGGACAAGCACTATGCCCGCGCTGCTGCCGATGCCTGTCGTACATATTTTGCAGTGCTTTGGCAGCGGCATCATCATTGGGCTGCACCTTCGGAGGGGCAAGAAATGAACTGCATGAAGGATAAGCAAAATAAGATTGTCCGCGATAAGGTACGGACGAACAATGTGGGTCAGGCGGCGCACATCGTGAAGATCGCGGAGAAACAGAAAGACCCGGGCAATTTTTCACAGCCCGGCGCACGGAAAATCAGCGTGAGGCCGTGAGATGATTCGGTTTTCGGGACTTGAAGTCCGTCCAGTTAGTTCTGTGACGTCGTATCCGGTTTGCCGGATTGATCGCGTGCTGGTGTCCGCATATCAGACCTTATACGGCGATGTGCTGTATGAATGCCTGGGCGGCAGATTGGGCAGTGAGGAGCTTGTACCACTCAGCCGGGACACAAAGGATTTTCGGGAAGCCTGGGCAATCAAGGTACAATATGACCGCCTGATCGAAGAGGCTCGCCGGGAAGAGAACTTGCGCGATCTTTCATGGCAAAAGGAAAGGGCGTCCGGCTGATGCCGAGACGCCCAAGTCCTGAAGATAAGTTAAGTGTGTGTTTTAGTATAGCACAGGCGCTTCGTCTGTGCAAGAGGTAACGATTATGGAAATGTTAGAGCTGAAAAAACAGCTGGAAGCTGCCAGTGCTCCGCATGTGCGGGGCATTGGCGAAATTTTGCTGTATCTGGGTCAGCAGAACGAGCAGATCGCGGAGCTGATCGAGCAAGACCTTGCAAATCGTGAGATGTCAATTGAAGCCTGCGGCAAAACCCTGTATGACTACGCCAAAAAGCACCAGAAAGGCGGCTCGTGGGCGTGTGCAGTTTTCGGTATGAATTCAGATAATCCGGTCATCAAGCTGATTCTGGATTTTTACAAAATCCCAAGCGCTTGGGTGGAAGGTGTCCGGACGGAGTGCGTAGATACTTCGGTGGAGGTGCTGCCAATGGCGCACGAGGAAGAACCTCAGGCTGAAATCATCGACCTGATGGATTTGCTGTGAGGTGGTCGGGATGACAACAGTTGAGATGTTGGCTCGATTGCCGGGCGAGCAGCCGGATTTCGAGGAGCTGCAAGAGATCATCGGGCGAGAGCTGCAAGGCAAGCTATTTGCTCGTCGGGTAGGCGCGGATGAAGACCCGTTTTCACTGTCTCCTTATCCGCACTGGGAATGCGTTTGTACGGCCTGTGGAAAGAAATTTGAGGCCGATGTGAAGGACAAGCTGAAAGACATGACAGTTTGCCCGATGTGCGGGAAAAAGGTTAAACCGCACCGCTGGATGTTTCGCCAGGGTGGTAAGCTGACCAGCGCATTTTTGTTCTATCACCTGTTTCGAGGTGCTGGACGGGAAATCTGGGTGCGGTCGTGGCGTGTATCGCAGTATTTAAGCTCAGACGGGCTTGAAATGGGTTATGTGCCGATGAGCATTTATCATTTTGACGATGGCACAGCGGAAAAATGGAAAAACGGCTGGGACGGATGGAAACCGATTAAAACGATTCGAATGGATACTTGGAAGCCAAATAGCTTTTCTTATGAATATTATCCGGCTTTTGTGGGAGCGATCAGCAAGAAAACGATCAAAGGCAGCTGCCTGGAATACAGTCAGCTTGATCATGCTATGCGATATGGATTTCCACTAATCGAGTACATTGGGTTTTATTTAAAAAATCCAAGCGTGGAATATTTGTGGAAGTCGCATTGTATTCCATTGCTTGAGGATTATTTCCATGGCAGCAAAGACGATGTGCGCCGTGCGGTTAATCTCAAAGCTAAGACGTTTAAGGGCTTGTTTCGCGGTGCGGATAAGCTGGAAATGAAGATTATTCCTCAGCTACACGCGTGGGAAATCATCTGGTTTCATCGGCTGTATCAGGCGGGAGTCATCCGGGCCGATCAGGACGGCGTAGACTGGACACGGGCGCGGAAGACATTTTGCCGCGATGCGCCGGGAGGCGATGAAAAACAGCTGTACCGATACATTCACCGGCAAGCCGAACGCTGCGGGCGGTCGTGCGCAAGCGTGCTGTACGATTACGCCGATCACCTGAGCCAGATTCAGCGTTTGGGTGGCGGCGAACTTTGGCCGCACGATCTGGATGAGGCGCACAGGCGGTTATCTGCTCGTGAGCGAAAGATTCAGGATGAGGGCCTTAATGGCATGTTCCGCGCCCGCCGCCGGTTGTGGCAGTGGGCAGTATGGCGGCATGGGGGCATGTTTATTCGTCCGGTTGATTCGGTGAAAGAAATCACGCTGGAAGGCGAGCAGCAAAACAACTGTGTTGCAGGGTATGCAAAACGGCACGCGGAGGGGCGAACGGTCATTTTCGTTCTGCGCCGCGCGAATGATCCGACGAAAAATTGGCATACGGTTGAACTCATCCCGGGAACATTGACCGTGCGGCAGTGCCGGGGCTATAAAAATCGGGAGGCCACGCCAGAAGCGCAGGCGTTTGTGGATGCCTGGGTGGAGCGGCTGAAAAATATACGAGACCAGAGGAGGAAAAGTGCATGAGTGAAGTAACGAAGCCTGATCGCACGGTGGATACTGTGACGGCAGAGATTCAGTACATCCAACAGCAAGTCAAGAAGATATTTTATGATGCAGTAGTCCAGATTGGGACGCGCCTGCTGGAAGTCAAGGAAATGGTGCCGCACGGTGAGTGGACGAACTATTTGGAAAACCGGCTCGGATATAAGCCCAGTACAGCACAGAACTATATGCGCATTGCCAAAGAGTTCGGGGACGGACAAATTGCGCTGGACGGGACAGACCCGCAGACACTGTTCGGAGAACTGGGTTATGCACAGCTGCTTCCGCTGCTGTCTCTGCCGGACGAAGACCGGAGGGAGCTTGCAGCGGAGAATGATCTGCCGTCTATGTCCAGTCGTGAGATAGAAGAACTCGTGAGGCAGAAAAAGGCCGCAGAGGAACGGGCAGCTTCGGCGGAAAGTGCATTGGCGCGGGCAAAAAAGTCACAAAAGGACGCAGAAAAGCAGAAAGCCAGCGCTGTTGCTGCCCGGAAGGAAGCAGAACAGCGCGCCGGAAAGCTGGAAGAGGAGCATGCATTCCTGAAAAATCAGTTGGAAACGCTCAAGACACAGGCAGAACAAAGCGTGATTCAAGCTGAGGTTGTGCCGGACGAAAAGGCGCTGGAAGCTGCCCGGCAGGCGGTGCGCGATGAGATGCAGAAGGCAGTCAGACAGGCCGAGGAAAAGGCGAAGGCTGCCGAGGGTAAGCTTGCCAAGGCTCGAAATCCGCTGGCGATGAAGGTTAATTTGCTGTTTGAGGATATGCAGAGTATGACAAGTCGGCTGGAAAACGCGCTTGCAGCGCTGGCGCAGGAGCAGCCGGAGGCAGCAGAGAAGTTCCGGACGGCTATCGGTAAATTTATGACGTTGAAAGGGGAACAGATGCAATGAGTCAGGAAGCATACCAGAACAGTCACTATGACCGGCTGTGCGCGGCGGCGGAGCATTTCGGGCTGGATGCGCAGAAGCAGAAGACGAAAGAGGAAATGGACGAGCTTGCCGAGCTGCTTGGTGATTACAGCGTACCCGATCGGGTGCTGCGTGCGGCGCGGATCGAGGAGCTGGCCGACGTTTACAATATGCTAGATCAGCTTTGCATCCTGTGGGATTGCGAAGACGAGGTGCGGGACATGGCCAAACAGAAAATGATCCGGACGATGGAGCGCATCAAAAGCAGGTACTACGATGAAGCATGAGGAAAAGGCCGCGCACGGCTGCAAGCTCTTTTACTGCACGCGCCGGAAAGCGTATGTGTGCTGCTCTGATTGCAGCTTAAACCCGGAGTACGGCGGGACGTGCAAGGACGGCTGCATGAATTCGCCGGAATTTTGCGGACAGCAGGCCGCGGTGATTTTGGACAGGGAAGGGAGACCGAGAAAATGAAAAAGCAGGAACGGAGAACCCCGGAGGCATGGAAGCGCCGCCGCGCACGGGAAGACCGAAAGATGGGCGCACGCTGGATGCGGGAGGATGCAGACCGTCGGCTGCTGCCGAAATTTCGAGGAGGTGCGGCGACGTGACCGAGGTTGTTTTATGTACGACGTGCTTTTGCAAGATCGCTGGGCGCGGCTGGCCGATCACCCGGGCGGGAGACAGCAGCCAGAAGGGAACCTGTGAGAACTGCAACCGTAGAACCTATGTCGGAAAATATCGGTATTCCGGGCCGTCTGGCGTGATTTACGGCAAGGACGGAACGGAAGAAGGTGGCAACAAATGATTGCTGCGCTTTGTGGAGAGTGCTTTCACCGGCTGGATATGCGGGTAGCCTTCCGGCGTTTACATACCGAGACCGAAAAGGAAACCTGTCTTTGCTGCGGACGGCGGCGGTACACCGGGCTGTATGAGGCGGGTTATTTTAAGCTTGGGAGGGCAATTCGTAATGTCAAACATGAGGATCAAGTACAAAAGGCTCAGCGCCGAGAATGCGAAATTAAAAGTGGCGCTGGGTCTGGCCGTCGATGCTATGCTGTTGAAATGCGAAAAAAACAGCGAGCTGGAGGCCGAAAACGCAGCGCTCAAAGATAAAATTGAGCAGGCTGAACGGGCGATGCGTCCGTTTTGGAAGTAAGAGAGAAAGAAAGAGCCGTGACGGGGAGACCGTCACGGCTTTGGCGCAGGTGATAAAATGCAATGCAGAAAAGAGGAAGTCGGCGGGAAGCTGTATCTCGCGTATCAATATAGCTATGGCGTGATTCGCCGTCAGAATCCACGAGAGCGGGCAGAACGGCGTAAAGTGACTAGTGAGGCCAAACGGAAAATTAATGCCTTGAATCGTAGATTTGAGCTGATGAAGTTAGTCAGCGTGAATTTTACGCCGGGGCGTGATTTGTTCGTCGAGCTGGGCTGGGATCACGAGCCGGATGAGAAAGAAGATGCGCAGGCGCTCAAAAGTTTTCATCGGCGGATGCGGCGGGCGTTCCAAAAGGCCGGACGAGAATATAAATACATACTTGTGACCGAGACACACAAGCGTGATGGATCGGATACCCGTTTACACCATCATGTGATTATGACCGGTCTAACTGGGCGTGATTTGACGCTGGTCGTGGAGGCTTGGCCGTATGGAAGCGTCGATGTGCGAAGTCTGCGTGAGCTGACCGACAATTTCGAGGATACCTGTAAATATCTCCTCAAAGAGAAAAAACCCAAGAACAAACGGGCGTACAGCACGAGCAGCAATCTCAAACGACCGCCAGAACCATTGAAACGACGGGTCGCGGAAAGCGCCGATCTGATTGTACCCCCAGGGGTCAAACTGGTAAACCGTGATCGGCGCGACACAGATTGTGGGCGGTATCAGATTCTGGTCGGCAAAATCATCGATCAAAAGGCGTTTGATCGCTATTGGGATAAGGCTCAGCACGAACGGCGCAGGGTGATGGAACAAGAACACTGGGCGAAATATGCACGGCAGAAAAAGAGAGGGGCAGGCCGCCCCTATCTCGCACGAAATGGTGTCTAACATCTGAGCAGCGAAGACGAAGGGGTGAAGAAGCGATGAACCGGGATGACCTGCGGCAGGCGCGCAGCCTGATTGCGGAGATTGAAGAGGACGTTAAAAGACGGGAAAGCTTCGCGGCATATTCCCTTTTTGCCGAGGACGATCAGCAGGCTGTCCGGTACCGGGAGCGATTCCGGGAAATCGCGGCGTGGATTGATGAGATTGACGACAGCCAGACACGGCGGGCGTTCCGACTGCGGTACATAGATGGCTTGCCCTGGGCGGCGGTATCGTTTCGCCTAGGCTATGGGGGAGAGTCCGGGGCGCGGAAACTGTGCGAGCGATATTTGGAGACCGATAGGGAAACCCAGTCCCCCTATCTACAAAAAGGTTCCTGCGGGCACTCGAAATCTTTTTGATACCCCCGGCATATCCCCGCCGGACTGCGGCGCGGGGTCGCGGTAAAAATCACAGGCAGAGCCTGTCATTTTTGAAGGATCAAAAGACATGATCGCAATGTGCTGACCGGCAAGGGTCGACTTTGCTGTGCCCGTTCGTGTCAAAATAGAGTACACTTTAATTTTACGCATGGAACACACGGGGAAGAACGTAAAAATAGAGTTGTAAATACCTTTTTTTTACACGTGTAAAGTGAAGTCAAGAGTCTAATTTTACAAGGAGGGCAAAGACTATGAAAATCGGCTATGTGCGTGTTTCGACTGTAGAACAGAACGAGGCGCGGCAGGTGGAAGCACTGGAAAAACTGGGTGTACAGAAAATTTACATCGAGAAGAAAAGCGGAAAAAATTTAGATCGTCCTGTGCTGCAGGAAATGCTGGACTTCATCCGCGAGGGCGATACAGTTTATGTGCATGACCTTAGCCGTATTTCGCGCAGCCTGGCCGACCTCTTGGAGTTGGTCGAGCTGCTGCAAAAGAAACGGGTACATTTGGTGAGTGAGAAGGAAAGTATCAATACTGAGACCCCGACCGGGCGATTGTTCTTGTCCATCGTTGGTGCGATCAACGAGTTTGAACGGACGAATCTTTTGGAGCGCCAGCGCGAGGGTATTGCCATCGCCAAACGCGAGGGAAAGTTTAAGGGGCGCAAGCCACGGCAGCTGGACAACGTTGCCGAGCTTTATGCCATGTGGCAGAGCGGCGAAAAGAGCAAGGTGCAGATTGCGCGGGATTATCAGATCAGCCGCCCGACGCTTGACCGGCTGTTTAAAGAGTATGAGAAATCCCAAGCGCTTGGGGCAAAAAAAGAAGACGGCTCGGAATGAGCCGTCTTCCTATTATGATTCATCAAGCATCTGCATTGCTTGGGCAATTTGGGCAAAGCAACGTTCCAGTTTATCGTTTTTATCCTGCACGGCGGCAGGCAGCGAGAGGACAGGGGTGGGAAGCTGCATGGCATCTTCGGGTGCGCCGATACCGCACAATTCCCATTGAAGCTTGCGGAAGCCGGGTTCAAAGATGACGGTCAGGCGCTTAGCAGACATCTGGCATCGGTTAAAAAACTTGTATTCACCGAGCGAATCCCCTGAGAGGGATTCAAAGTCCACACCGGGAACATAGATAGTAGGTTTGCCCTTCATGGTGTCACGTACCTTTTCGCGGGTGACATGGAGCATATGAGCGGCATCCTCGACGAGAATCGCCGGACAACCGCGCCAGACGTGGGGCAAGTCGCAGATCGGACGGACACGATAGCCGCCGGTCTGACGGATGGATGGTAAGACTTCATCAAAGAGCCAGTGTTCAAAACGCTGGGCGGAGGGCAGCCGAGAACGAACGATCAGACGGTATAGGTCGCCTTCGGGGATGAAGTTCTTTTTTTGCTGAGACTTTCCACAAGGGGTGAGCAAATCGCGCACCCTTTGACAGTGTGTACGAACTGCGCCTTGAGGATTGGCATAACCGAGTATTTTTGCACACTCTGTTGCGGGGAATAAAACGTTGCCGTCTTCATAGAGTAGGTCGAGTTTACCGAACTCGACGTTCTCAAAGGTCATCATATCGCTGCTCATCTCCGAGCCTCCTTTCGTGCGGCCAGCTTATAGCGTGCGCCGCTCAGACAGACAAGGCGAAGCTGGTCGAGCAGGTCGAAGAGATTGCCGGTGCTGCCGAGGTCGATCGTCAGACAGAGTTCGGCCAGCTCATCGCAGCGGGTAAAAAAGACGTCCTGCGCCCGGGTGCTCTCGGAAGGAGCGGGCAGAGGGATGATTTGTAATGCGGTGTTGTTCATAAGTTCCTCCTTTGTCGTTGACCAACAAGGGGGTACATGCTATAATATTTATACCTCCACTTGTTGGGGTGTTTGGGCGGGACGTTGTACATCTTTCCACGGAAGACAGCGTCCTGCTTTTATTTTTTGCCGATTTCTTCATCGAGCTTCCGCCGAAACCAGTCTATGCGGGATTCGCCTTGCTCTTGGAGTTTGCGGTCTAACGCTTCGGCCTTGTCTTTTTCTACGAGAAAGACAAGCTGCTTTTTGGTTTTACGGAGTTCTCTGAAGTATTCGGCGCGGCTTTTCTCAGCCAAGGTTTCACCTCCTTTGTTGCTAACTACATTATATCAGTTGTTAGCAACAATGTCAAGGAGAATTGAAGAGAATCCTCCTTGAATCACCCCGGAGGATATGATAGAATAGATTTATCAAATCCTTTGGGGTTTGGTGTTTTAGGAGCAGTCCAGAACTTTGCTAGGGTTGAGGGCTGCTTCTTTTTATTTTGCCAGTTGTTCCGAGACAAGTTGGATGCCTTTCCGTATGACATCGCTTCGGTTGGTTTGCAGCTTTTCTGCGCAATCATCCAAGTCGCGGAGCGTCTTTTGATCAACACGGATTTGCAGGAGCTTGTCTTTTCGGCCATCCTCGCCAACTGGTCTTCCTGTGCGAGGAGTCAAGTTCATCACCTCACTTTTGTAATTACATTATATATTATGTCATTACAAAAGTCAAGGTAAAAATGGAAAATAGGGGGGCACGATTGGTGACACCCTGTGAGGCAAGGTACCTCGCGTTTAGAGAGGTCGTGACAATTACTGAAAGCGATTGTATGCGCGGGCGAAAGATGATACAATAAAAGCAAAGGAGGGATGGATATGCCGTTACCCAAGAAGGAAGCCCTGTACACCTATGCGGACTACGCCGCATGGGAGACCGAGGACAAATATGAACTGTTTGATGGCGTGCCGGTGATGCAGGCACGACCGAATATTGCGCACCAGCGCGTGGAATCTCATCTGCTGCATCAGCTGATTGGTTTTTTGGACGGAAAACCATGCGAAGCATTTGCTGAGATTGAAGTGTTATTGCCAGACCATGCAGCGCAGGACGCGGATGATGTACGCAATTTGTTTGTGCCGGATATTACGGTGATTTGTGAGCCGGACAAGCTGACCAAGCAATATTGCCTGGGTGCACCGACGATCATTATGGAGATCCTTTCGCCCTCCACGGCGAAGGCAGACCGTTTTATCAAACTGGGGAAGTACCAGAAGGCGGGCGTGCCGGAATACTGGATCGTATCGCCCGAGGAGCGGACGATCACGGTTTTTGTGCTGCGCGGCGATTTGTACGAGACGCGGGCGGTATACAACGAGACCGACAAAGAGGCCGAAGTATTCTCGCTTCCTGGCTGCAAGCTGGATCTGACCAGCGTGTTCTCACAGGAATAAAGCGAAAGAGCAGACAAGAAAGTCTGCTCTTTTTGTGTTTATGACTGTTTATAACTTAAAAATGTTTCAAACCGTGTATATAGACAGGGATTTTATCCCTGTCTTTTTTTTTATGCCCAAAATCAAACTTGTCCGTTTTGTCCGTTTTGTCCGTTTATACTTGCTGGCAAGCAGGACGGAAAGGAGACGGCATGATGGGCAGTAAATATGACCCTGAAATCAAAGAACGGGTGCTTGCACTGTATGCGAGCGGGATCAGTGCGCTCAAGGCGGCAAAGCAGGTCGGTGTGCCGTACTCCACGGCGCTTGATTGGATTCATACCGCACAGGAGGATGACGAGGATTTCGTTGCTGCTCGCCGCGAGGCAAAGCGCCGCGCCATCAATACGGCGTGGAACAGCGTCCAGACCGGCATCAACGCGATTAACCGACAGGTCAAGGCGGCGAACCGTTCTCGTGCTGAGATCGACAAGGTAATCACTAAGGTGCTCAAGCGTGGTGACCTGGAGGAATCCGACCGCGAACTGCTGATGCACATTATCAAAGACTATGCAGATGTGGGTATTCGCGATTTGACCAGCGCTACGAAGGCGATGTTTGAGATGCAGGATGCACTGGAATCTCGCCTGACGGGTGCGGATAGCGGGCAGATGGTCATGATTGAGTTTGGAGATGCGGAGGATTACGCCAAATGAAGAAAAGCGTTCGGTTCGTGCGCCCGTATCCCAAGCAGCAGGCTTTCTTGCGTGCTAAGACGGCGCGTATCGCTTATGGCGGAGCGCGCGGCGGCGGTAAAAGCGAGATTGCCCGCATGAAGGCAATCCTGCTGTGCCTCAAGTATCCGGGGATTCAGGTGCTTTTCATGCGACGGACGTATCCGGAGCTGAAAGAAAATCATCTGCTCCCGGCGCGGAAGATTCTGAACGGCATTGCAAAGTATTCCAGCATGGACAAAGCGTTTGAGTTTCCGAATGGCAGCCGCTTGAAGTTTGGCTACTGCCGCAATGACAGTGACCTTTTGCAGTATCAGGGGCAGGCGTATGACGTGATTTTCCTTGAGGAATGCACGCAGTTCCCGGAGAACGTGTACACGACCATGACCGAGTCCAACCGTACCAGCCCGCTGATTCAGGTGCCGTTCAAACCCCGTATGTACTTCACCTGCAACCCGGGCGGTGTGGGTCATGCCTGGTTCAAACGCCTGTTTATCGATCGGGAATACCGCAATCAGGAGCACCCAGACGATTACACGATGATTCAGGCGACGGTTTACGACAACGCATACCTGCTGAAACACTCGCCGGACTATGTGCGTGCGCTGGAAAACCTGTCGGAAGACAGAAAGCGTGCGATGCTGTACGGCGATTGGAATGTATTCGAGGGGCAGTATTTCCCGGAGTTCCGGACAGGTGTACATACTTGTGCGCCCTTTACCATTCCCGATCACTGGATCAGATACCGATTCTTTGATTACGGATTCGATATGTTCGCAGCTTATTGGGCTGCGATGGATGAAACCGGAACGGCCTATGTGTACCGTGAGGTGTACGAAGGCAAGGACAAGGCAGACCAGTACGGCAATCCGGGCGAGGGGTTGACAATCGCGCAGGCAGCCGAGCAGCTGACCCGGCTGACACCGAGGAATGAGGAAATCTTGTGTACCTTTGCGCCGCCCGATATGTGGAATCGGCAGAGAGACACCGGACGCAGCGCGGCGGAGATTTTCGCGGCGTATGGTGTACCGCTGTACAGGGTCAGTAATGACCGAGTGCAGGGCTGGTGGGAGCTGAAAGACTGGCTCAAGGTGAGAACTGAGACGGGAAAGCCGCGTATTGTCATCTTTGAGACCTGCGCAAACCTCATCCGCACGCTGCCGCTCTGCCAGCATGACGAGAAGAACCCCGATGATGTTGCAAAAGACCCACACGAAGTGACGCACGCGCCCGATGCGCTGCGCTATTTCGTGTCCGGTCAGCCGCTTGCGGCGCAGGCGCCAGCCGAGCGGGAGGAAGATACACCCTTGGATTACGATGAGGAGGTCGAAGATTTCTATGATTACGACGGCGGTTAGTGTTCTGGCTGCTGCCTGCTGCGCAGCCCTTGCCGTGTGGAATATCGTCCAGCGCGGCAAGTTGGAACAGCAGCTTGTGAACACTTATGACGCTTTGAGCAGGAAAGAGCGTGAGTGTGATCAGCTGAAGGATAATTATGCGTCGGTCTGTAAGCGATGCGAGCGGGTTTACGTCGACTACGAAGAAGCGGCAACCGAGCTGGAAGAAGCCCGGAAAGAAGTCGAGGAGGCACGCCAGCGCACCGAGGCGGTGCAGAATGCCCTTGCAGAGGTGCAGAACATTTGGAATTATGTCGGCAACGCGGATGGGCAGCAGGAGGTTAGCTGATGGATGAGCTTTTAACCGAGACCCCAAAGAGCCGCAACCCGCCTGAAAAGCGGGTCAAAGATATTCCGGCGGCCAGGGTGCAGGCTGAGTACAGCAAAGGCCAGACCTATAACACCGGCCTTGATCTGTATGAGCAGGTCAAGAAAAATGAGCGGTTTTACTTAGGCGACCAGTGGAGCGGCTTGAAGGTCAAGAGCTTTACCCCGGTGACGCTCAACTTCCTGCGCCGCGTGCTGGCGTATTTCCAGTCCATGATCGTTTCCGATGACATTGCGGTACAGATTCTGCCCTTCCGCAAGGCAGAGAACCGCGAGCAGATCGGACAGGTATATGAGAAATCGGTCGAGCGGGTGATGGAGCGCGTAAAGCTCAAAAGTCTGCTGCGTGAAAGTCTGCGCGATACGGCGGTTGATGGCGACAGCCTGCTCTATTTCTATTTTGACCCGGGCGAGCCGTCCGGGCAGGAATACGCACAGGGCGACATTCGCGCCGAACTTGTGATGAATACCAATGTCATCTTCGGCAATTCATACAGCCGTCACATCCAGGATCAGCCCTACATCCTGATCGTCCGACGCAGGACGGTGCGCGAGGCGCGGCAGGAAGCAAAGGTGCGCGGCATTGCCGAATGGGATTCCATCGAAAGCGAGAGCGAAGACAGCTATGTTGGAGAGGACAAGCAGCAGGATGACAACCTGTGCACCGAGATTGTCCGCTTCTGGAAAGAACGGGCAGGGGATGGCAAAAAGCACGTCTATGTGCAGCGCGTCATTGGTAAGGTCGTGACCGAGCATGCCAAGGATACCGGCTTATCGCTGTATCCGGCGGCATGGTGGAGCTGGGTCGAGCGGCGCAACTGTTACCACGGCGTTAGCCCCTTGACCGAGGTTATCCCAACGCAGATCGCGGTCAATCAGCTTTGGACAGCAGTCACTAGATATGTCCAGTCAGCGGCGTTCCCCAAGATCGTATACAACAAAAACCTGTTCCCCAACGGCTTTGACACCAACCCGAGCAAGGCGGTCGGCGTAATGGGCGATGTACGCGAAGCGCAGACGGCTGTGATCGGCGGTGTGACGCTGCCTCCGCAGATCATCAGCACCATTGACAGTCTGATGCAGAAAGCCATGGAAATGATGGGCATTTCGGATACCGCACTGGGCAATGTGCGTCCGGATAACAGCGCCGCGATTGTCACGTTACAGGAGGCCACAGCTGCGCCGCTGGCGCTGCAAAAGCTGGCGTTTTACCAGTTCGTCGAGGACTGTGTGCGCGTCATGGTCGACATGATGCGCACTTATTACGGGGCGCGTGAAGTGGTCATCGAGCAGAAGATGCAAGACCCGATGACCGGCGAGACCGTGGGGCAGGAAATGCCGGTCATGCTGGATTTTGGAACGCTTGACTTGGATGTGACCGAGATCAATGTCGATGTTGGCGAGGCCAACTACTGGAGCCGCGTGATCCAGCTGACAACGGCCGACAATCTGTTCACCAAGGGGTTCTATACCAAAATGAGCGATTATCTCAAAAATCTGCCTGACGGGCTGGTGCGAAACCGCGACCAGATGGTGCAGGAGCTTGAAAAGCGCGAACGGATGCAGGCGCAGCAGGCAATGCAGGCACAGCAGGGACAGCAGGGACAGGCACTTGCAGCGGCAGGGCCGGAACCGCCTGCACCGGGACAGATGATGTAAAAACACAAGCGCTTGGGCGCGGTTTTAGGAAGGAGACCAATCATGGAAATGAAAAAAATCGGTTTACAGTTCTTCGCAGAAGCTGCCGCAGAGGCGGATGGGGCGGGGGATGACGGTATGGCCGTCGATGGCTTTCTCACCGGGTTTCTGGAAGACGAAGATTCCTTCGAGGAAGGTATGGACGGCGATGCGCCGGTTACGGCAGAGCCGGAGGCCGGTACGGATTCGTCCGCCGCCCGGCAGGAAGATGAGACAGCGCCGCAGGAGAGTCAGGCCGAACCGCAGGAGAGTCAGCAGCCGCCGCAGGCTGCGCAGGAGATGGTTTCGGTCGCAATCGGCAATACGTCCATCGGTCTGCCCAAGAGCGCGGTAGACGCGCTCTCAAACGCGCTGGGCGGCAATGCTGCCGAAGTGATCCGGCGCGGTCTGGACTATGACAACAAGGGCGCACGGGAAACCGCGCTGCTCACCCGTCTGGCTGAGGTATGCGGTAAAGACCTGCCGACCTTCATGCAGGAGGCCGAGCAGCAGATGATCCAGATGCAGGTCGAACGGGAAATGCAGAACGTTCGCGCACAGCTGCCGGAAGGTACGCCGGATGAGGCAATCCGCATGATCGCGCAGAAGAATGTGGAGGTCGCCAACAACCGCAGAGCCTTCGAGCAGTACCAGCAGCGGCAGGCGCAGGCACAGCAGGCGGCCAGAGCTAGACAGCAGGCGGTCGATGATAAGATCGCGCCCTGGCGCAGATACCGCGATCAGTTTGGCGTTAAAAGTATGGACGACATCCCGAAAGAAGTGTTGGCCTATGCCGACCAGGGCATGGACCCGATTGCGGCGCACTACCGCTATGAGGCCGAGCAGGCGCAGGCACAGATGCATCAGATGCAGGCTGCAACCAAAAAGAACGAGCAGAACCGGCGGTCTGCTGTCGGCAGTATGGGGTCAAGCGGAGACGATGAAGCCGACGCATTTCTGTCCGGCCTGCTCTCGGAAGATTAACAGGATTCCAGGGGAATCCAATCCCCCTGGATACAAAAAGGTTCCTGCGAGCACTCGAAGCCTTTTTGATACCCCCGGATCATCCGCGCCGGACTGCGGCGCGGGGTCAAGGCAAAAATCACAGGCAAAGCCCGCGATTTTTGCAAATAAATTAAAGGAGATGATAGAGCATGGCTGTAAATTATGCATCGAAATATGCAAGCGAGATTGCCAAGCGTTTTACTGCAAACTCGTTTGTGAAACCCAATACCAGCGGTAAGCTGGACTTTACCGGCGTGAAGACCGTGCGCATGTACCAGCTGATGACTGTACCGGAGAACAACTATAAACGCAGCGGCAGCAACCGCTATGGTGATCCACAGGATATCAACGATGTTGTACTGGAGTACACCATGGAGCGTGACAAGAGTTTTGCCGGTGTCGTTGACAAGGGCGATGCCAAGGATCAGACCATCCAGAACAAGGCCGGTCAGTGGCTCAACCAGCAGATTCGCGAGCAGTCCACGCCCAACGCGGACAAGTACTATTTCCGTAAGGTGGCTAACTTTGGTCACTGTGAGAAGGTAACCGAAGCCCCGAAGAAGAATACCATTCTGGAAATGTTTGCCGATGCGCAGGTATGGTTCGACAATCATCTGGTACCGACCGATGGCAGAATCGCTTATATTCCGGCGTCTATGTTCAAGCTGATTGTGACGAGCGATGCGTTCTTCTCACTCGAAAAACTGGGCACCAAGGCACTGACTAAGGGCGATATGGGTGAGCTGTACGGCTTCCGCACGATCAAGGTACCGGATACCTATTTGCCCAAGAACTGCTATTTCCTTTGTGTGCACAAGAGTGCGACCGAGCTTCCCTACAAGATTTCGGAGAGCAATGTGCACAAGGATGCTCCGGGTATCTCCGGTGCGCTGATTGAGGGACGCTATTACTATGATGCCTTTGTGCGCGGTGAAAAGGCCGATGCGGTTTACGCTGCCTGCGCACAGAGCGCGGTGATTGAGGATGTTGAGATCGGCGGCAGCTCTGGTGCGGTCACGCTGACCTGTGCGAGCGCCAAGCTCATCAAGTATACGACTGATGGCAGTGACCCCAGATTCTCGGCTAACGCGATGATTGCCACCAGTGGCGGCTCGCTGAATATCGAATCGGGTACGACCGTACGTGCGGTCGGTCTGGCGTATGCCCAGTGGGGCAACAACAATACTGATGAAGGCAAGTTCCCAGGCGCTGTGGTTGAGAAGGTCATTGCTTAACGCACAGACATTTATCAAAAAATAACATTCAAAACGTGCCGCGATTCCGGCTTTGCCATGTTGCCGGAGCGTGAGCAGGGATACGCAATAGGCTAAGAAGGAGGGGAGAAGAACGGAGCGCGATTCTCCCCTCTTTTTTTGAAAGGAGGAAACCTGCATGGCAAAGACAACCGTGCGCGATATTTACCGCGCGTCGCTGTCCATTCTGTTCGAGGAAGAGGACAATGACCCGGATTTTAAGCGCAGCTTTCCGTTTTTCCTCAGCAAGCTGCTGATGGAGATTCTGCCGTATGAGAACCAGGTACGGCGATTTCAGAGGCGCGAAGCGCTCCGCCCGGAGGATGTGCCGGTTATCACGGAGATTGACGATACAACGCTGCCATATGACGAACGCTTTCTGCGGACAGCGATTCCGGACGGCATTGCCGGTCTGTTTATGGCCGACGATGACAGCAAAAAGGCCGAGTCTGTCTTGCAGTACAACAAGTATGTGCAGGCGTGCATCGACATTTGTCCGGCAGTCTTTGAGGACCTGTACACGAGCGAGGAGGACGAAGACGAATGAAGCGGGTGAGTGTTCCGGACTTTTCCAGTCCGTCTATTATCACGCGACAATACCGCAGCTTTAGGGGTCTTGATTACTCGGCGGACGAGAGCCAGATTGACGGCAGCCGGTCACCACTGGCGGTCAACATGATCTCGGACGCGGGCGGCTGGCCGCAGAAGCGTCTGGGTTGGCGCGTGCTCAGACGCTATACCGGACGAATCAACGGCATTTACCCGTACCGCAAAGACGATGGCACAATCGAGCTGATTGTTCATGCGGGCGCGGCGATTTATCGGGATGCATCCTCGCCAGTCAAGCTGCGTGATTCGCTGAAAGACGATTACAGCACCAGTTTTTACATGGCAAATAAGCTGTATATTTTGACCGGTGCGCAGTATTTGGTGTATGACGGATCGAGCGTCAAGAACGTGTCCGATGATGCCTATACACCGACCACCAGTTACGGTATGAAGCCCACAGGCAGCGGTACGGCCTATGAGAAGGTCAATTTGCTGTCGCCGTGGCGATACAACAAGTTCACCGGGGATGGCGAGTCGAAGGTTTACCAGCTGGATGTTAAGGAGTTGGATGACGGAAAGACGGTCACGGTCAAGGTGGGCGGGACTACGCTTGCAAGCAGCGCGTTTTCGGTGAATTACAGTGAGGGTAAGATCACATTCACCACAGCTCCGGCAAAGCCTGCAAACGGTTTGGACAATGTGGAAATTAAGTTCTGTAAGACTTCCAAGCTCAAGGATTCGACCGAGAAAGCCGAGTCGCTGATTCTGAATTGCACGATCTGCACGACTTATGGCGTGAGCACCGAAGACCGTGTATTCGTGACCGGCAACCCCAAGCACCCGGCAACCGAGTATTATTCGGGCTTGGGTGATCCCAGCTATTTCCCGGATATCAACTTTGTCGAGGTGGGGTCTGCCGACTGGCCGATCCTGAACTATCTGAAATTCCAGGGTGATCTTGTCATCGTCAAAGAGCATAACGCACAGGAATATACCGTCTGGCACCAGTCGGGCGAACTGCTTAGCGGTGTAGCAGCGTTTCCGCTGCGTCCTGGCGTGGCCGGTATCGGCGCGGTCGCCAAGCGCGGCGCACAGCAGCTTTTGGACGACGCTATGTTTCTGACTCCGCGCGGCGTATTTGCGCGTGTCAACTCGGTGGCACTGGTCAAGGTCGAGCAGGGCGTCAAATGTCGATCCAACCGCATTAACCGCGATATTCTGAGCCGTACCGATCTCAAAGATGCGGTGAGTGTGGTTTGGGATGGCTATTTTATTTTGTGTTTTCCGGCGACCGGTGAATGCTTTGTTGCTGACTCTAACCAGCCGCAGTCGAATGGTGGCTATGAGTGGTACTACTGGAAGAACATTCCTGCGCGCGTATTTGCGCAGGAGACAGGCGTTTTGTGGTTTGGCACGTCAGACGGCCGGCTGTGCCGGCTCAACAATGATGTGACCGATAAGGAAGGCAACATCCAGATGGATGCCTATAACGACGATGGCAAGCCGATCGAATGGGTCTGGGCAACCAAGATGGACGATTTCGGCAACCTTGGTATGTATAAGAACCTCACCAAGCGCGGCTGCGTCATCCAGTTTAAGACGGCGGTGCAGTCCAGTTGTGATATTTACCTGAGAACCGAGAAGGATTTCGGGGTCAAGAAGCGTTCGGAATCGCTGCGACAGCTGGATTTTGAACAGCTCGATTTTGAGAAATGGACGTTTAACACCTTACCCAACAATATCCGAAGTCTCAAGAGCAAGGTCAAGAAGTTCCAGCAGTTACAGGTGATTTTGAAGGGAAAGGAACTGGATGAAGCGTTTGGTGTGCTGGAAATTGTGCTGCGGGCGACGGCAGGAAACCCCGTGAAATAGGTCCAAGGGAAGAACCACAGGCAAAGCCCGTGGTTTTTGAAATCATATTTTGAGAGAGGGTGACAGAAATGGCAATGACAGATCATAAAATCACAGAGAACATGATGGAGAACAAGCAGGTCACTGATGCGCCCGATCAGCCGCAGGGCACGGCGCAGCAGAATAAATATCTGTTTGACCGGCTGGCAAAAGAGGTCATCATTCCTGCGTTTAATGCGCTCATCGATTCTTTGACCAGTGCAGGCGGTGCAGGTATCGGCGTAAGTGTACCGGGTGTATCGGGTACAACAGTACAAGCTGTGCTAAACAGCATGAAGACACTGATTGATGACCGGTACACCAAGGTGCAGTCCGATGCGAAGCTGAAAAGCAAGACCGATCCGCTCATCAAGAGCGTGGGGCTTGACCCGCAGACCGGTATCTGGACGTTTACCAAGGAGAACGGCCAGACGGTCAAGGTGGATACGAACCTGGAGAAGATCGCGCTGGATGCGAAGCTCGACCCGGACACCAAGGAATTTGTGCTGACGCTGGCAGACGGCACCGAGCAGCGCGTCAGTCTTTCGAGCTTTGTCCGCTTTTTGGAGTTTGTCAGCTCGGATGAGATTGAGTTTACAACGACCGGGAATACCGTCAAGGCCGGTATTAAGAGCGGCAGCATTGCGGAAGACAAGCTCAATACTGCGTTGTTTTCCCGGCTGGATACGGCAGTTGCGAGTGCTGAGAGCGGCGCAGCGAACGCCCAGACCTATGCACAAAATGCGCAGATACAGGCGACCAATGCGGCGGGCAGTGCAGTAGATGCGGGCATTGACGCGCATAACGCCGAGACCTGGACAGAAGGCGGCCAGCTGATGAGTGAGGGCGGCACGCTGCTGCCCGAGCATACGACCGGCGCAAAGGAATATGCCCAGATGGCACAGAACAGCGCCGGGCAGGCGGCAAGCAGTGCGGCAAATGCTGATACGAGCAAGAATGCGGCGGCAGAGAGCGCGCAGCGTGCAGAGGAAGCGGCCAAACAGGCCGAAGAGATCGCAGGCGGTGATTTTGTCACACGCGGCGAATTTTCCTCGCATACAGACGATCAGGAAAAGCATGTCACAAAAGAGGAACGCACGGCATGGAATGCAAAGTTGGATGAAGCCAAAAGGGGCAAAGCCGGAGGCGTTGCCAGTTTGGATGCACAGGGCAAAGTCCCAGCGGGTCAGCTGCCGGAAATGAATTATGATCCGGCGGGCAGTGCGCAGACCGTTCAGCAGGCACTTAACACCCATGCAGCGAATAAGACGCTTCATGTGACCGCCGCAGAGCGGCAGGCATGGAACAATAAGGCTCCGGGGACGCATGTAGAAGATAGTACGGTTCATGTGACTGACGCAGAGCGACAAGCGTGGAACGCTAAGGCACCAGGGACACATACGCATACGCCAGATCAGGTTGGTGCAATTCCGGAATACTCCCTAAGAGTTGGAGATATCATTATTTCCGAAAGAGATTTACAAGCCAACTTTATACCTATGGATGGAAGAACGATATCAATGGAAATATACCCGGATTTGTATTCTCTTATAGGTATTAAGTATGGTTTTGGTGCTGTTGTGAATAAGACATTGGGTTTGGGAAGTTCACAGAATGGTCGTGGTGGCGCCACTGTTCAATGTGATGACGATGGAAATTTTGCAGTAATTATAGATCTGGAGGGTTATAGCCGCTATGAAGATGTATATATTGGCAAGATTTCACAATCAGAGGCGAAGATACTAAAGACCTATAAAAAACCTTCTGATTTTTCACAATATAGATCATCTGTAGCTTTTGGAGATGATTATATTTATGTAGTTCAAGTGAATTCATACGACAGAGAATATATCTTCACCATCTTAAAAAAAAATGGCACTGAGCTAGTGAAGGATTCCAATGGACAACTCCCTGAAGGGGCTGAATTAAATCTTATTTGGTCAAAAGGTGAACTATACATTTTTGCTTCCGATACCGAAGACTATAACACTACTGTATTCAAACTGAATGCCCCTGATAGTATAGGTTATACCCAGTTGAAGGTTCTTAGCGGTGTTTCTTCAAGCGTATATTGTAATATGGGTGTATGTAACGGTCATTATTTTTGGAATAACAAAAGAGATGGCTCAGATTATTCTATGGGTGGAATTTCATCTAGTAATGACCATCTATGCGGAATACAGCAATGTCGAGATGGCTCTTTGTATCTTGCTACATACACCAACTCTGGTAGGGACACTATCAAGATCTTTAAGACAACCAACGGAACATCATTTACTTTGAAGTTTACCTTAAAGTCTACAGATTTTAACCCTACAGGTGGGTTTTGGCAGGTTATGGATGAGACGTTCTATTACTTTAGAACGGATACCCAAAAAGCTATAAGGGTAGATACTAATGGCAACGTATCAGAGGCTAATCTACCCAATATGATACAGGGTTGGGATGATAGAGACCCTAAGTCTTGGAATATGGTTACCTCTAATGGTTTTATTATTCCTTATGGTGAAGATACCAGCTTTTCTGTTATGTTGGCTGATTTGGATACTATGTTCAAATTACCAGATTTATCATCCATTATTCCAATACCAAGAATTAAAGCAAAAGCGGGTGATGTTGGATGAGATACTGTTTATTCTACGATTCTTATGGAAAAATCGTTGGGTATGGCATCGATTGTGTGCCGACTGAAGGAATGCAAGAGGTGAGCCGGGAAGAATACTATGCAGTAACTGGTGACCCGAGAGCAGCTGAACAACCCGAGCCGTCCTTGGTATCCGTCCAGCAGGCTCGCCAGACCGAAAACAAGGCTGCGCTTGCGGCATGGCTGACTGCGCACCCGCTGCAATGGACGGACGGCAAAACCTACGGTGTGACCGAGGAGGATCAGCAGGAAATGGCGCTCAACCTGATGCAGTACCAGGTTGCGGTGCAGGCCGGACAACCTGCGGTGCTCGAGTGGCACGCACAGAAGGAGAGCTGCCGGACGTTTGAGCAGTCCGAATACGTTGCGCTGTCGCTGGCTATCGCGGATTATGTATACCCGTATCTGCGCTATCAGGAGAGCGTCAAAGAGGCTATTTATCAGGCGGAGACAGCCCAGGAGGTCGCCAATGTCAAAATCAACTATGCGAGCGTTAGCCGCTAAGTATACATACCTCGCCTGGTTTGGCGGGTCGCTGTACGTTACGCTGGAAGTGTTCTGGCGCAGTCGCAGCCATTGGACAATGTTCCTGCTCGCGGCGCTCCTGTTCCTCATGATCGGCGGTCTCAACGAAATTTGGACAAGCTGGCGGCTGATTCCGCAGGCAGTCGCCGGTGCGCTGATCGCCACCGCTGCCGAGCTGGTCACCGGCTGCATCGTCAACCTGTGGCTTGGCTGGGGCATCTGGGACTACTCGGATATGCCCGGCAACCTGCTCGGCCAGGTGTGCCCGCAATTTGCGCTGCTCTGGGTGGCTCTGAGCGCCCTTGCCATTGTGCTAGATGATGTCATCCGGTGGCGTTTCTTTGGCGAAGAAAAACCACGTTATCACATGTAGAGAGGTACATATATGCATTTGAGTGAAGCAAAAGCCGCTGTGATGGGCGCGGCGGCAGTAGTTGGCGGTATGATCGGCCAGGCGTTTGGCGGGCTGGATGCGGCGTTTCAGACGCTTATCATCTTTATGGCGATTGATTACATAACCGGGCTTGTTGTGGCTGGGGTGTTCGGCGCATCGGACAAGACCGAAAGCGGTCATTTGGAAAGCCGAGCAGGTTGGAAGGGACTTTGCCGCAAGGGTGTGACGCTGCTTGTCGTGCTGGTCGCAGCGCAGCTCGACACCGTGCTTGGCATGACCATTGTGCGCGATGCGGCGATCTATGCGTTTATCGCCAATGAGTGTATCAGCATTATTGAAAATGCGGGTCTTATGGGAATTCCTATTCCGAATGTGGTAATGAATGCCATTGAAACCTTGCAGAACAAGGACAAGCCATCGGAAAAATAGGAGGTGACAGGAAATGTCTTTTTTAAGCGGTCTGATTGGGGGCGCGGTCGGCAGTGCTGTATCAAGCGCCATTAAGAACCAGAACAAGGGGTCGTCTTCGTCCTCCGGAAGTTCGGGTGGTTCGCCTTCCAGCTCGGCCAAGTACCCGAGCACGACGGTGAGCAAACCCAGCTCGAAACCGAGTTATGACCCCAACCGCGACTATCAGGCAGACATTGACAAGGCGGTTGCGGATGGCGATTATGCGAAGGCCGCCATTTATGAACAGCAGAGAAACCAGAAAATCAAGGATATGGGGCTGAACTACGGCACAACCAATAAGTATAGCCAGTATTTAAACGGTGGGTCGGGCAGTTCGGGCAGTTCTAATATTCGTTTGCCTGGCCTGGACGGTGATCTGGTCAGCGGCGTAGTGGGCAACGTGATGGGAAACATCTTTGGTCAGACAGCTGGCAGCCTGGTTTCCGGTTCGAATAATCAGCAGTCTGTCGGCCATCCGGTCATTAACTGGAATCCCAATGAAGCGCCATATTATGGAAATTACACCGGTCAGACCTGGTCAAAGGACGTAGATCATATGGCTCGCATGGAAGATGCGGCTAAAAACAAAAACTGGGCGGCGGCGGCAATCGAAGAACAGAATAGGAATAACAAGATTGATGCGCTTGGGCTGCCGTATGAAAAAACATACAAGTATGTACAGTATCTGGGCGGGACAAGTCTCAAGAGCATTGCTGATCTGTATGACCCGGTAACAAAAACCTTCCACATCACGGCAGATGACCCGAACAGTAAGAACACCGGAGCCGGTAAGGGACTGACCGAGGCTGATCTGACGTGGGCAAAGGGCAGTGCGACATACAATCAGAATTTCAAGAAGTACATGGACGATATGGCCGCGCGAATCGCTGTCTATGAAGCGTCCAGCGATCCGGTGCTGCGCTCGCACCTGCCGGGCATGTACAATGCAATGGCGAACTACGAGAACCAGCGCAATGCAAAGCTGATAGCGATGGGGCGCGGGGATCTGGTTACGAACAAGTGGCAGGCGTATTCTCACAGCACCAGGGGCTGGGAGAAGGACATCAACGATGTGGGCAATGGCGCCGGTATGCTTTCTGCGGAACAGATTGCAGGGGCTGAGCAGACGGCGGCCAAGCTGCAAAACGCTTTTGAGCAGGCGACGAACGATTATCAGCGAGAAGAAATTTGGAAGGATTTGGCGTCGCTTAATCTGATGCTGGGTCGCGCCTGGGACGCTTCCACAAGGCAGTGGTCGGCTTCTACGGTCAGCCCGGTGAAGGACTATTACGGCTCGTCTGGCGGCGCGTACAGCTATGGTGCGATGACCAATGGCAGTATGACCGGGGATGCAGCGCAGGCACTTGCACGGCAGCTGCAGCAGGATCGACTGACAGCACGTGATAACTACGGCAGCGACGGCGTGAACTGGTATGAGAACCCCGAAAGTCTGCTGGAAGGCAAACCCAGAATCGAGGCAAATGCAAATCTCTGGCCGAACATTAATGGCTGGACGATTCCCGATTTGCAGTCCGATTTTGAAATGGCGAAGGTAAGAGGTGATCAAGCAGCGATGGATGCAGCACATGCAGCGGCGGAGGCAATCCGGCAGTCGCAGGGTTATTCGGGCGGCCCGGACGGCAGTCAGAAAATCAGCCTGAATGGTACGGAAAGCACGGGCAGTAAGTTGGATCACGCGCTCGGTCTGCCGGGATTGGGCGGCAATATGGTATCGAATGTTGTTGGAAATGTGGTCGGCAATGCGTTGGGTTCGCTCGTGCCTGGTGCGCTGGCTGGTCAGCAGACCGGCGCGGTACAGATGCCCCAGGTGACGACAGATGACTATCTGGATGAATACTATGCAGCACAGCAGGGCTACCGGGATTACATGGAACAGGCGGCGCAGAATGCCCAGAGCGCCATTCAGGCGGGCGTAGACAGCGCGGTTGCCGGGCTGAATAATCAGAAGGGCACCATCCAGCAGGCGGGTGATATCGCAAATCAGGCGGCGCAGCAGACGTATATGGATGTCATCAACCCTAACGGCGCAACCGCCGAGCAGTTGGCAGCGCTCGGCCTGCGCTCGTCCGGCCTGACCGAAAGCAGCGTGATTTCGGCAGGCAACACCTTGCAGAGCAGCATTAACAGCAACTTGCAAAA
The DNA here is from genome assembly GCA_959018045.1 of uncultured Butyricicoccus sp. GTDB lineage: Bacteria > Bacillota > Clostridia > Oscillospirales > Butyricicoccaceae > Butyricicoccus. The sequence continues at coordinate 29,586 of CAUEJN010000006.1, forward strand.
CGTCAATAACCAGCTTGCGCAGATCGACCTTGCTATTACGCAGGCCAAGAGCCAGGGCAATATTGCAGCGGCGCAGGCGCTCGAGCAGTATTATTCTCAGATCGCAAGCCAGATGATGAACGATGCCAATACTATTTTGGCATATCGTCAGCAGCAGCAGGCGCAGCAGCTGGCTTACCAGCAGTGGCTGTATGAGATGCAGCAGTCGGCCACGCAGAATGCATGGAATCAGCAGTTCCAGCAGCAGCAATTTGACTGGGACAAACAGCAGGCGCAGTGGGGACAGTACAACACCGAATCTGATCGCCGTTTGCAAAACCAGATGTCGAACCGTAATGCCTTGTTAGCACTCATGCAGTACGGCTATAAGCCTACGGCACAGGATGCGGCAAATACCGGCTACACGCTGGCACAGCTGAATGCGATGCATAACAGCATTAAGAACGCGATACAGAGCGGTTTGTATGGATAATAGAAGGGCGGCTCATACCGCCCTTCCTGCGTAGGAGGCAGCACACATGGCAAAAAAGACAAAAGAGCAGCTGAAAGCGGAATTAAATGGCTGGGGGCGTGCTTACAATGCTGCAAAGCGTCGCGGGCATAAAGAGGCGATGGCTGAGGCGCACGCCAAGGCGAATGCGATTCGCAAAGAAGCTGGATGGGATTATGATGAAAAGACCGGCGTTACAACGCAAAAGAGCAGTTCGGGTAAATCGACCACGATTACCAGTGCGACCAACATCGAAAACGCCAAGGTGAAAGACCCGAAAAAGCTCAAAACATTTGCGGAAGAGAAGAAAGCGGTCGCACAGAAGCAAGCGGCGAAGAGTCTGCCGGCACTCGGTGGGCTGATGGACAAGAGTACGCAGGCTGCCGTGAACAATCTGACGGCAGGCAGCACAAAGGATATCAATAGGACGCTGGCACTGGGCAATGGTCCGGTGAAGAACGCTCTTCCGGTCGCACAGAGTACACAGAAGAGCAGCGGTGGCAAGTGGACGGCGGACAACATCGCCAAGGGCTTTGGCTACGGAGCGGAGCGCACATTGTCGGGTACGGTAGGTGCGGTTGAAGATACGCTGCGCTTTGTGTCGGGCTATGGCAATAAGCTTTTGTCCGGTATCACCTCGCTGGGTGGATTGGCAGACAATCCCGTTTCGGACTTTCTGGCCAAGACGGCAGAGGACACGTTGGCAAATAGTCTGACCGATCGGTGGAAGCAGGACATCCAGGATAGATACCAGCCGGACAAGACCGCGCAGTTTATCGGCAGTCTGGGCGAGGCGGCAGGTGCAATGCTTCCCACCATTGCGGCGGGTCTGGCAACCGGCGGAATGTCGGCAGGTACGGCGATTGGCAAGGGTGCAGCCATGACCGCCCAAGCTGCGCAGGCGGCGGGCAAGGTGTCAAGTGGTGCAGGGCTTGTCACCATGCTTCCCTCGGTCATGGGTTCGAGCACGAGACAGGCGATAAATGAGGGAGCGGATATAGACAAGGCGCTCACTTATGGCGCACTGTCTGGTGCGTTGGAGGTCGGCACGGAATCGTTGTTTGCCGGTATCCCAGGTATGAAGAGCGGCACGGTGTCCGATATTATCAAGCGGATCACGCAGAATCCGGTTGCGGAACGTGCACTGGATATTGCGGGCGAGGGCGCGGAAGAGGTTATCTCCGGCGCGGTATCGCCTATCTTACAGCGCCTGACTTACAATGAAAACGCTGAGAATGCCAGCGCAAACGAGCTGCTTGCACAGTTTTTAAGCGGTGCGCTGCTGTCCGGTGCGATGCAGGGCGCGTCTGGTGTTGCTGCACGGGTGGCTGATGTGGGTTTGATGCAACACGGACGAAAAAATAGCGCCCCAGATGGGACGCCATTTGCGGCATCAGATGTATTACCTAAGCAGACGGGACAAAAAGAAAAGACACCTTATATGCGTCCCAACCCTGGGCTCCAATTGCCCAGTGCAGTAGCAGACGGTGTCTTTGATGAGAGGATACCACAAGTAGAATCGGAAATCAACACAAAAAATAACAAGAGCATCGATCAGCTTCTTTCAAGTAGGCTCCAATTGCCGAATGCGATGGCTGATGATACTCTTGTTGCTTATAGTATAGCACAAGCGGGTGCGAAAAACAACCAGACCGGGGACGTTTTGCGACGAGTGGTCGGAATCGAAAATCCGCCTGAAACTGCGGCGGAAATCCGGGCAGCGGAGCAGAGCGCCCAGGCAGGTATGCAGCAGTCCATGGAATATATGGACACATGGAACGCTGAGGCAGACCGGAATACGGCGCAGAGCACCATCCCGCAAGCCGAAATGCAGGCAGATACGCAGGATACGACCGGGCAGGAAAGTCCCGGACGGGTGAAAGCTGCCGCGAAAGACCTTTACCGCAACTTCATCAGCGGACAGGCAGAGCTGGAGGCGGTGGCCAAGGCACAGAAGAAGATCAATCCCAACCGCGCCAATGCAGAAGACCTTGTGCAGATGTCGCGCACGGCAGATGCGACCGTGGACATGATCGCGGCGGGTCATATGGTCGATCGGACGGGAAACCGCATGGGAGACAGCTGGAACGATCTGGTCGGAGCGCTCACACCAGAGCAGAGCGAGCTGCTGAACTTGTACCGACAGCATAAGCACAACATTGACCGAATGAGTCTGAAAGAAAAGGCCGCGCCCGGGTTGGAAACCGTCCGGAATGAGCTGGCTGCGCTGCGGGCACAGCATCCGAGCATGGCAACATTGACCGAATCCCAGCTTCAGGAGATCGCACGCACTGAGCACGGTTATTTACAGGTAACTGCATTGGAGTTTCTGGACGTGATCGAGCGCGAGAGACAACTGGCAGCGGTCACCGATAAACCGGTACTTGGCAGGCGCGAGGAGGGCAAAAGCCAGACGATACCCTATACAGCCGAGGAGAGCCGGAAAATTGTGCAGGAGCTGGAACAGGCACATCCGGAGCTGAAGAAACAGGCTGAGGCAATACAGCGTTTCCACGACGACTTTATGCAGGAGTGGGCGGTTGGTTCGGGTCTTATGAGCCAGGCACAATGGCAGGTACTCAAAGACAAGTACCCGGACTATGTGCAGACCTTCCGTGCAAGGGACGAATGGGGAAATGCAGACATTACGCGGCGCGGACGGATAGACAGCATGAGTCCCATCCGGCAGGCAGTGGGTGATATCAGCGAAATCATCCCGTTTGAGGACGCGGAAATGATGCAGGTCAATGCCATTGTGAAAGCGGCACGACGCAATGAGCTGTTCCGCAATCTGTATGACTTCGCAAAGGAGCATCCAAAGCAGGCCGCGCCGTTCATTCGCATCAAAGCTCAGAACAGTGCCACGCCGGAAACTATGGCGGGCGAGTATGACAGCACCATAGAGAACGTCACACAGAACGCCATGCGGACAGAGAACGGAAGCTATCAGATCATAGCGATGATCGACGGAAAGCCGGTTCAGATGGAAGTCAACGCAGAAATTTATGCCGGACTACAAAATCTGTACGGACAGGATCGGGGTGCATCGGATGCATTCGGCGCAAAGGTTGCCAAAGGGTGGACAAACCTATTCAAGCAGCTGACAACCGGACGCAATCCGCTGTTTTTCCTATCAAACTTCCCTAAGGATTTTCAGACCGCGTACATCAATACCACATCCGGTCGAAAAACCCTTGCGGGATATCTATGGGACGTGGGTGGTACCGTTCGCAGCATGGCGCAAAACTCCTCTGAATGGCAGACGTTCCAAGCACTGGGTGGAAAGAATAGTGGATTCTATCACAACGAAAAGGGATTCCGTGAGAGCGCCAAGACGGCAGAGCACCGCGGCGTACGCCGTGCCGTCGATATGATCAGCACGCCGTTCGAGATGGTCAGCGAAAATACCGAAGCGCTTTGGCGTTTCAACGAGTACCGCGCGGCCATCCGCAAATATGGAGACACGCAGGAAGGACGTGCCAAAGCCATGCAGGCGGCGGCAGATGTCACGACCAACTTCTCCAGATCGGCGCCCATGGCGAAGGCAACCGAGAACTACTGCGCCTATCTCAATGCCAGTCTACAAGGATTGGACAAGATGGCACGGCAGCTCAAGAACCATCCGTTCCTAACCACGCGGCGTGCGGCAGAGATCATTGCGCTGCCCACCATACTGCTCTATATGCTCAACAAGGATGACGAGGACTATCAGCATCTCAATGACCGTACAAAGGATAACTACTACTGTATCCCAACCGGTAAGGGCACCTTTATCAAGATCCCAAAGTCGCGCGAGTATGGCGTGGCGATGGGTGCACTGCTGGAACGGTTCATGCGGCTGCGCGATGGCGAAGATCCGGAAACCGCGCTGGATGGGATCGGCGGACAATTTCTCACCAATATTGCGCCGTCAAACCCGTTCACGGATAATATTGCAAAGACCATTTTTATTGACCTGCCGACCAATCGGGATTTTGCTGGGCGTAGCATCATCCCGGAACGACTCGCCAATCTGTCACCCGAAAATCAATATGACTATACGACATCCAAGGCGGGTATCGCGGCATCCAAGGCGTGGAATGCCACACTCGGACGATTGTTCCCCAAGATGGCACCCATTCAGGCGGATTATCTGATCGACTCCAATCTGGGATTTGTCGGCGATATGATTCTGGGCAGTACGCAGCAGGGAAGTAAGAGCGTGGGCGATGTGCTAAAGGCAGTCATTGCCGAGCCGGTGGTTCGAAAATTGACCGCTGACCCGCTCTATCAAAACGGCGTGACCGATGCCTTCTACAAGGAGCTTTCCAAGGCTGAGATCGCGGCAAACGATAAAAATTTGACCGAAGGTCTGGAATCGCGCGTCATCACACCGGAAGAAAAATATCTGTCCGCGCTGCAAGCATCCAGCAGCGAAATCTCCGAGCTGCGCAAGCGGGAACGTGAGATTTTGTCTGACACTACGATCAGCAAGCAGGAACAGGAAGCACAGGCGCGCGAAATCCGGAGAGAAATCAACCGCATTGCGCTGGGTGCAAAGGCACAGGCAGAACAGGAACGGGATGCCTGGGCGAAAAACTATGTTCCGGAAATTTCCCACCTGACCGACAAAAAGCAGAAGGAAGCCCGCGCGGCATACGAGCAAAACGGAACGCCGTATACCGACTTTGTCCGGTATGATGACCGATATCGGCTGCTGCAAAAGGATAAGGAGACCAGTTCTGCGGCAGATCGGGCAAAGCTTGCCGGGTATCTGGAAGGCGATGATACACTCACAGACGCGCAAAAGGAAGGCCTTTATGAACACTTGCTGATTCCATATCTGAGCGATAGCCGAAAAGAGGACTGGGACAAGACATACAAGAGTAAGGTTGCGCCGTCCCTGTTCTTTGAGATCGCAAATGAGTATAGTCAGATTGGTGACGAGCTGGATGATCTGGAAAAAGGAAAGGCACAGGCCAAGGCGACTGCGTTCTCCATGTATCTGGATGGAATGGGACTGTCGGATGATGTGCGTAGTCAGGTTGAGAATGACTTTAAGTATTTCAATATGAATCCAGCTAAATCGGAGAACTATACGTTTGAGATGATGCGCAAGAACGGCGGCAAAAACGAGCAGGCGTATGCGGATGCACTGAAGCAGTCCGGCTTGTCGATCGAGACGTATTATGAGATCAAAGATATGAAGAATGCTAAAGATGCAGATGGCTCGTATACTTACAAAAAAGATGATATTGTGCAGGAAATGCGTGATAAGGGCTTTACCACAGCACAGATAGGCGCGGTATGCGGGGCATTTGGATGGAAAGCACCGTCATCCGGCAGCGGCAAATCCTCTAGCGGCAGTAAAAAGACTTCTTCGGGCAGCAGCACCGAAAATACGCTGCGTCGGCTGGCTGGCTTACCGAAGCTGCCGAAGTTAGGTAAATGAAAGGAGTATGTAAAATGGCATATAAGGTATTTTTGGGCGTAGGTCATGGCGGCACGGATACCGGCGCGGTGGCAGACGGTTATCGTGAGAAAGATATGACCCTTGCAATGGCGCTGGCCTGTCAGGAAGAGCTTGCGCGGCATGGCGTGCTGGTTAAGCTCAGCCGTGTAAAGGATGAGAATGATCCGGTAAATGAGGAGGTGCGCGAGTGCAACGCCTATGCGCCTGATCTGGCGCTCGATATTCATGTTAACGCGGGCGGCGGCGACGGCTTTGAGGCGTACCATGCGCTGAGCGGAGGCAAGGGGAAGACTCTTGCCCAGAACATCGAAGCCGAAGTCAAAGCCCTGGGGCAGAACAGCCGCGGCTGCAAGACCAGAGCGGGCAGCTCGGGACGCGACTATTATGCGTTCATCCGTGACACGGCCTGCCCGGCAGTCATTGCGGAGATTGGATTTATTGATAATGCCAAGGATCGCGCAGCTTTCGATACGGCCCAAGAGCAGCAGGCATTCGGCAGAGCGTATGCGCGCGGTATTCTCAAGACGCTGGGCGTGCCGGAAGCACCGATTGCATCCGAGGATGCAGAGACGATGATTGCGGCGCAGACAATCAAGAAGAAGGCAGGGCTGGAGGATCAGACGATCCGCTATTTACTGAATTATCAGTATGGCGAAGCGCTGGTCAAGAAGCTGGCAAAGGCGATGAAGTGAGAAAAAAGGGACTGATTTATAAAATCAGTCCCTTTTTCGTGGGAAAATAGATAATTTCTTTATGTATCTAAATTGGTCTAATTCTTTAGACCATTTTAGATACATGTAATAGCTATGTCAAAAAATGG
>CAUEJN010000007.1 GCA_959018045.1 uncultured Butyricicoccus sp.
GTTTCGAGCCTGCGGGCTCGACCAGGCTGCGCGCCTGGACGCGCCAGGGAACTCGTCCCCTGGACCCCGATTGTCGCCTGCGGGCGGGACGGGGGATTGATTCGGCGGTCAGCCTTTACGCTTCTTACCCTTTTTCGGGCCGATACCGTCGAGCGGGTTTACAGGCTTTCCGCCGTGTTTGGGCGGACGAGTGGGACGATTCATCTGTTTTCCGCGATGTTCGCCCTTGCCGTTCTTCTTCTGACCCTGTTTTGTGTTCGGTTTCTCCCAATGCTCGCCCGGCTTAGGACGAATCAGGCACTCTTTATCAAAGCCCACCAAATCCTCACGACCAGCTTTTCGGAGTGCTGCGACGATGATCGGGCGTTTTTCCGGCTTACGCCACTGCAACAGTGCGCGCTGCATAGCCTTTTCCTCGGGGGTCTTGGCGACATAGACCGGCTTCATGGTTCTGGGGTCGATCTCGGTGTAGTACATTGCGGTCGAGAGCGTGCCGGGTGTGGGGTAGAAATCCTGCACCTGCTGGGGCATATAGCCGACCTTATTGAGGTAGCAAGCCATCTGGATGGCGTCATCCAGCGTTGCGCCGGGGTGGGAGGACATGAGGTAGGGCACTAAATACTGTTTTTTGCCCAGTTTTTCATTGATACGGGCGTAGCGCTCGCGGAACTTCTCATATACAGAGAATGAAGGTTTACCCATATAATACAGAGCGTTATCGCTCATATGCTCGGGTGCGACCTTGAGCTGACCGGAGATATGGTGTTTGACCAGTTCGAGGAAGAACTCATCGTTGTCGTCGGCCATCATATAATCGTAGCGCAGGCCGGAGCGCACAAAGACCTTTTTGACACCGGGTACCTGACGCAGTTTGCGCAGCAGGGTGAGGTAATCGCGGTGATCGGCCTCGAGGTTGTCGCACGCCTTGGGGAACAGGCAGCGCTTATTCATGCACAGACCGTGTTTTTCCTGATGGTGGCAGGACGGGAAGCGGAAGTTCGCCGTCGGGCCGCCGACGTCGTGGATATAGCCCTTGAAGTCGGGGTGCTGGGCGATCTGCTCGGCCTCGTGGACGACCGAATCGTGCGAGCGTGCCGAGATGTACCGTCCCTGATGGAAGGCCAGTGCGCAGAAGTTGCACGCGCCGAAGCAGCCGCGGTTGTGGATGATGGAAAACTGCACTTCCTGAATGGCGGGCACACCGCCGACCGCGTCATAAGACGGGTGATAGGTGCGGGCGAAGGGCAGCGCATAGACCTTGTCCATCTCCTCGGTGGTGAGGGGCTTGGACGGCGGGTTTTGAATCAGAACGCGCTTGCCGTGCACCTGCGTGATGGCTTTGCCGCGCACGTGGTCGGCCTGATCGTACTGAATCTTGACCGATCGCGCGTAATCTTCCTTACTCTCGCACACCTGCTCGTAGGACGGGCACGCGACTGCCGGGAAGGGCACGTCGGACGCATCGGGGGCGAAATACGCCATGCCGCGGATGTCGCGCACCGCGTCAATGCCGTGCTTACCGGCTTTGAGGTTCTTGGCCAGCTCGACGACCGGGCGCTCGCTCATGCCGTACATGAGCGCGTCCGCGCCCGAGGAGGACAGCACCGAGGGCATGACCTGATCGCTCCAGTAGTCGTAGTGCGCGAAGCGGCGCAGGCTGGCTTCCAGACCGCCAATGTAGATGGGCGTATCCGGGAACGCGCGGCGCGCGAGCATGGAATAGACGGTCACGGCGCGGTCGGGGCGCTTGCCGCCCACGCCGCCGGGGGTGTAAGCATCGTCGTGACGGCGCTTTTTGGCTGCGGTGTAGTGTGCGACCATCGAGTCGATGTTGCCGGCGTTGATGAGCACGGCGTAGCGCGGGCGACCCATTTCGACGAAGTCATGCTCGTCGCGGAAGTCGGGCTGGGACAGGATGGCGACGCGGAAACCGGCGTCCTCCAGCACACGCGAGATGATGGCCGTGCCGAAGGACGGGTGGTCGATGTACGCGTCACCGGTCACCAGCAGAAAATCACAGTAATACCACCCACGGGCTTCCATGTCCGCCCGTGAGATGGGAAGAAATTCGTTCATAGATACTCCTTGTCCTGGTCAGTTGTTGAATTTGACGCGGTTTCTCAGGTAATAGCTCAGATTCACGTAATCCTGCCATTCGTTGGTCAGCGACTCGGGCAGGGTGTCGGACATGCGGCCATTGTACAGGTACACGCCGTGGCTGCTGGCCACGGTCAGGCCGCTGTCCAGCAAGGGCTTTGTGACCTGCGTGAGCGCCGGGCCTTCCCAGCCGCACAGATCGAAGAAATGCGCCATAAGGAACGCCGGGCTGAGGTCGGGGCCTTCACCGACAAAGTCAAAGCCCAGCACTTGCTTTGCCGCATCGTTTGCCCAGATGAGGTAGCGCGTGCCGTAGTAGTTTTCAAAACCTTCCTTGGTGTCGAGGTCGAAGTTGACGCCGAGTTCCTCATATACACTGTTTCCGTCACCGAGCCACGGGTTATGGTCGCCATAGACCATCAGCACCACCGGCTCGTCCAGCTTTTCCAGCTTCTTTTTGAGCTTGACCAGCTGCTGACCGGTTTTTTCGATGCCGCCCAGATAGTTATTTAAGATGTAATAGGAATCGTCTGAGTATACGCCCTTGGGCACGAACTCGCCGTAGCGCAGCCAGCCGATCGGATAGGGGCCGTGGTTCTGGTAGGTGACGTTAAAGGAGAACACCGGTTTTCCCTGCTCCATGTCCTCGAGGAGCAGGTTGTAGATCTCGGGCATGAGCACATCGTCCTTGGCGATTTCGCCGTCGGTGATGTCGGCATAGTGGTTTTCCAAAAAGTAATAGTTGTCAAATCCCAGATAGCGGTTGATGTTCTTGCGGTTGTAGAACCAGTCGTTGGACGGATGGCTGCCGTCGGTGATGTAGCCCTGATCGCCAAAGTAGCGGGCGTACGACCAGATATCGTGGCGCAGGTTGCCGAAGTCGGTCATGCCGGTGACGTGACCGCGCTCGGTGTCCACCGTGCCGGCGGCAAAGATGTTGGTGATGAGTCTGCCGGTATAGCTGATTTTTTCCAGATCATGGAACGGCTTATACGGACTCTTTTTGTCTTCGCGCAGCTCGATATCGGCAAACTGGGTCAGGTCGTTGAAGCCCTCGAGCATGATGGACACAACGTTGACCTTCTGGTTTTCCGGAATATCGGCATCCGGGTGAGACTTGAGCACAGCCTGTGCGTCGGCATCCTTGTAGCCCTCGGGCTTGCCCTCGACCGCGTCAGGCAGGCTGTGCAGGAAGGGATAGACAAAGCCCTTGGACAGATAGACCTGAGTGGCCGACCACTGGTTGATGTTGTCCTCGTTCTGCGTCCACTGGTTCCAGGCGGTCTTGGTCATCGGTCCGCCGGTACAGAACAGCCAGACCATGCCGGCGAGCAGGCCGAGCGTAATCAGACCGCCCGCCGTGCGTCCCTTCCAGGTGCGTGCCGGATTGGCGCGGCAGATGACGGCCAGAATGAGCACGGACAGGGCGAACGCGCCGACGGTGAGAAAGACTTCGGCACCGATGGCCGAGATATAGCTGTTTGCCATGTTCAGACCCTCGGCGGCAAGCCCTAAGTCGGCAGCGGTCAGCGGGTCATCGCGGAACATGATCTTGAAGTGATCGGCGACCGATAGGACGGTAATGACACCGCCGCCGAGCGCGACCGATAGCCATGCCCGTCCGAGCACGAACCATAAGAACAGGATGAGCAGGACGGGCGGGATGAGGTTGAGCCAAAGGATGGCGGGATGGTCAAAGTAGCTCTGGAACATGTCTGCGCCATAGGAGCCGGGCGCCAGACGCAGACTGCACAGACCGATGGCCAGACCGGAGAGCACAAGACCCAATAGCGTCAGCCAGCGGAAGCGCCACAGCCGGAACACGCCGCCGGAGCGTCTCCGGCCGGTGTAGCGTGCGCCCATGAATCCCCGCCCGCGCGGGCGGAAACTGACAAAGCGCACTTTGCGGTATTTTTTCATGCGTATTTTCCTCGTGATGGTGCGCATGGCGCACGTCGTTTTTTCTACATTATACGAGGATTTATGCGATCTTGCAACCGCTAATCGCGTAGAACCGGCATTTTACGCGGGGAGCACTGGCTTTTTTGCCCGAAAACAGTGCTGTCCCGGACGTGCTTTTTGTCTTGGGTTGGAATTGCGCGGAAAAGAGAATGGTGTTACAATATAATGAGTTGTACTTGTATCAAAACGATGGATAACGCCGCGCAAAGTTCGGCGAAAAAAGACAGAATACCGACGGAGGTTTCATAAATCTATGTGGATTGCAAACGAGTGGACGGACTACGAGGTACTGGACTGCGGCGGCGGGGAAAAGCTCGAGCGCTGGGGTGACAAACTCTTGCAGCGTCCCGACCCCCAGGCCATCTGGCCGCGTACCGAGGAAGACCGGTTCTGGAACCGCGCAAACGCGGTCTATCATCGCTCGTCTTCGGGCGGCGGTAAGTGGGAGATTCGCCGCCTGCCCGAGCAGTGGGCGATCTCGTATAAGGAGCTGACCTTCCAGCTCAAGCCCATGGCGTTCAAGCACACCGGCCTGTTCCCTGAGCAGGCGGTCAACTGGAATTTTATTATGGAACAGGTTCGCGGCGCAGGCCGTCCGGTCAATGTTCTGAACCTCTTCGCCTACACCGGCGGTGCCACCCTGGCGGCAGCTGCTGCGGGCGCATCGGTCTGCCACGTCGACGCATCCAAGGGAATGACCCAGTGGGCGCGTGAGAACGCGGCTTCGTCCGGTCTGGAGGGTCGTCCGATTCGCTGGATTGTGGACGACTGCAAAAAGTTCGTCCAGCGCGAGATCCGACGCGGACGCAAGTATGACGCGATCATCATGGACCCGCCGAGCTATGGCCGCGGCCCGGGCGGCGAGACCTGGAAGATCGAGGAGGATGTCGCGGACTTTGTCGCGCTGACCATGCAGCTCTTGTCTGACCATCCGCTCTTCGTGCTCATTTCCAGCTACTCGACCGGCCTTGCACCGTCCGTCATGGCCTACCTGCTGGGCACGACCGCGGTCGCTCGTCATCCCGGACGGGTGGAAGCGCAGGAGATCGGCCTGCCGGTCACCTCGACCGGCCTTGTCCTGCCCTGCGGCTCGTCGGCGCGCTACATCGCGGCGCGATAACTCACCCTTTATTTAATTGAGGAGGAACCGCCTCTATGTCTGAAATCATCAAAACCGAGGCACTCAGGTACGTCTACCAGACCACCGAGGGCGGACAGAAGGTCGCGCTCGACGGGGTCGACTTGTCCATTGCCCGCGGCGAGTTCGTCGCCGTGCTCGGACACAACGGCTCGGGCAAATCCACCCTGGCCAGCCACTTTAACGGCATTCGCCTGCCCACCGGCGGCGCGGTCTACGTCGACTCCATGGACACCCGTGACCCGAACCGCCTGTACGATATCCGCAAGACCTGCGCTATGGTCTTCCAGAACCCGGATAACCAGATCGTTGCAACCGTCGTCGAGGAAGACGTCGCCTTTGCGCTGGAAAACCTTGGCGTACCGCCCGACGAGATTCGCCGCCGGGTGGATGACGCACTCAAGGCCGTCGGCATGTATGAATTCCGACGCCACGCACCGCATAAGCTGTCGGGCGGACAGAAACAGCGTGTCGCCATCGCCGGTGTCATCGCCATGATGCCGCGCTGCGTCATCTTCGACGAACCCACCGCTATGCTCGACCCGTCCGGCCGCAAGGAGGTCATGCGGGTCATCCGGGACTTGAATTCCCGTCTGGGCATCACGGTCGTGCTCATCACCCACCACATGGACGAGGCCGTCCAGGCCGGACGCGTGGTTGTCATGCACGCCGGCAAGGTGCTCATGCAGGGCACCCCGCGCGAAATCTTCACCCAGGTGGACGCGCTGCGCGAGGCCAGCCTGACCGTGCCCCAGACCATCGAGGTACTCTTTGACCTCAACAATCAGATCGGTTCCGATCTGCCCATCGATGCGCTGACCGTAGACGAGTGCGCGGATATCCTCGAAGGCTATCTGCGCCCGACCGCAGCCAACTGAGGAGCGAGAAAAAACCCATGTCTTACATTTTAGAAACGAGAGACCTGACCCAGGTTTACGGCGCAGGTACTCCCTTTGAGCGCACCGCGCTCGATCATGTCAATATTCAGGTGGAAAAGGGCGAGATTCTGGGTGTCATCGGACATACCGGCTCGGGTAAATCCACCCTCATCCAGCACTTTAACGGCCTTTTAAAGCCCACCTCGGGCGAAGTCCTGCTGTCCGGTCACTCGATCTGGGACGCAAAGGGCAAGTGCGACCGCAAGACCCGTTTTGCCGTCGGTCTGGTCTTCCAGTACCCCGAGTACCAGCTCTTTGAGGAGACTATTGCCAAGGATATCGCTTTCGGCCCGCAGAATATGGGTCTGTCGGCGACCGAGGTGGAAAAGCGCGTGCGCGAGGCCATGGACTTTGTCGGCCTCGACCCTGCCCTTGCCAACCACTCACCGTTCGCCCTGTCGGGCGGCCAGAAGCGCCGCGTTGCGATTGCAGGCGTCATCGCCATGCGTCCGCAGGTGCTCATTCTGGACGAGCCGACCGCAGGCCTTGACCCGGCCGGACGCGACGAGATCCTGACACAAATTCAGGACTATCACGCGCGCTCTGGCGCAACCATCCTGATCGTGTCGCACTCAATGGAGGATATTGCCCGCATGGCCGACCGCCTGCTCGTCATGAACCGCGCACACGTCATGCTGTGCGGTACACCGCGCGAGGTGTTCGCCCACGCTGATGAGATCGTCGAGGCCGGTCTGGACATTCCCGAGATCACTAAGGTCATCCGGGAACTGAACCGCCGCGGCATCGATCTCGACCCGTCCATCTACACCGTTGAGGACGCAGTCCGCGCCGTCCGTGCGTATAAGGAGGGAAAATAAATGCTCAGAGATATTACCATCGGCCAGTATTTTCCCGGAACCAGTGTCGTCCACCGCACCGACCCGCGCCTGAAGCTCGTTCTGGTCATCGCTATGATCGTCACCCTGTTTCTGGCATCCGGCCCGGTGTCCTACGCACTTCTGGCACTCTACATCCTGACCGTCATCAAGATTTCGGGCATCCAGCCCAAGATGGTCGTGCGCGGCCTCAAACCGGTCGTGTTCATCGTGGCCTTTACTGCACTTTTGAACCTGTTTTATACCCCGGGTACCGAGCTTTGGAGCTTCGGCTTCCTGCATATCACCGATCAGGGCATCCGCGTGGCTATTTTGATGGTCGTGCGTATCCTGCTGCTCATCATCGGCACATCCATGCTGACCTATACCACCTCGCCCATCGAGTTGACCGATGGTCTGGAGATGCTGCTGTCGCCGTTTAAGAAGGTGCACCTGCCTGTGCACGAGCTGGCGATGATGATGTCCATTGCCCTGCGCTTTATCCCGACCCTCATCGAGGAAACCGAGAAGATCATCGCGGCACAGAAGGCGCGCGGTGCGGATTTCGAGTCCGGTAACCTCGTCCAGCGCGCCCGCGCGATGGTGCCCATTCTGGTTCCGCTCTTTATCTCGGCGTTCCGCCGTGCCGATGAGCTGGCCATCGCGATGGAATGCCGTCTGTACCGCGGCGACGTGGGCCGTACCCGCATGAAGCAGATGAAGCTCGGCTCGGTCGACGTGCTCACCGGCACGGTGTCGGTCGTCGTCTTCGCTGCCGTCATCGTCCTCGGTCGCTTTGGATGGTGAAGCGTATGAATATCGCCCTTTCCCTGTCCTACGTCGGCACCCAGTACCACGGCTGGCAGGTGCAGAAAAACGGCGCGTCTATCCAGGAAACCGTCACTCACGCGATCAACAAACTGCTCGGCTGCGATACCTATTTGTCGGGTGTCGGACGCACCGACGCGGGTGTCCATGCCCGCCGGTACGTCGCAAACTTCAAAGCCGATTGCCGCATTCCCCTCGACCGCCTGCCCCTCGCACTCGGCGCACAGCTGCCCGAGGATATCGCGGTGAACGGTGCGGTGCAGGTGCCGGACGACTTCGACGCTCGGTTCGACTGCACCAAAAAAGAATACGTCTATTACGTCTACCCTTCCAAAATGCGTGACCCGTTCCTGACCGACCGCGCCTATCGCTATTCCTATCCGCTTGATGCCGAACGGATGCAGAAGGGCGCACAGTTTTTTGTCGGGAAACATGACTTTAACGCCGTCCGCTCGGTCGGTACCCCGGTCAAATCGACCGTCCGTACCATTTTCTGGTGCGAAGTCGACCAAAATAATGACGGTCTCATCCGTATTCGCGTGTGTGGTGACGGATTCCTGTATAATATGGTTCGCGCGATTTCGGGAACGCTGCTCTATGTTGGCAGCGGAAAGTTTGAACCCGAGGACGTTGCCCGGATTCTGGAATCCTGTGACCGCGAGGAGGCAGGCCCGACCCTGCCCGCATGCGGTCTGTTTATGAATCGACTGTGGTACGATCATACCCCGGAACTTGACGTATTTCGCTTGAGCGAATAAGAAAAACCCGCCCGCAGGCGACAAGCGGGTCCGGGTCTGCGACCCGGCGCGATCCAGCCGCGCAGGCTGGCCGCCGTCCGCAGACGGCGGAATCCCCTTTTGATTTTCCCGTCCCCCGCAAGGGAAAATCAACTAAAAATTGATTTTCAGCGCGTCCGCAGCCCGTAGGCCACTATCCCTTATTCCCGCGCTGTGCGCGGATATGACGAGTGTACGCGCAATCCCCCTGCGGCCAAAGGCCGCTCATGAAAACCAACCTGCGGATTGGTTTTCAATTTTGCCGTTACTGTTTGATTCCCGTACAGTCGGGAGGACTGGAGTTTCCCCTTCTAAGGGGAACGAAGGCCAAAGGATGGGGAACCTACGGTTTTCCTCTCCATCGCTAAAAAATATTCCACCGGAATATTTTTTACGGTACGCTCGAAAATCGCGTACCGCCGCTCACCTCGAGCGCGCACGCCTGCGGCGTATTTTAAGGCGCGCTCTCGTCCCTTTGGGAACCCGTCTTCCCCGTCCCACGTCTTAAAACTTTTTCACGCTTTGTTTACACTCACGTTCTCAAACTGTGCTACACTACTATAATGAGAGAGGAGGCACTGCCGGTGCCGGAGAAGAAAAACCTCGTACCGTTCCCCCGTTCGGCTAAGAAACGCAAACAGCTCCTGCGTCAGGCAGAGAGCCTCAAATTACGCCGCCTGACCCGTCTGCGCTCTTTTGTGGGCTGGCTGCTCGTCGCGAGCATCATTCTGTTCGGCGCGGTCAACTTTACCATATTCTCCCCGTCGTCCCTGCGTCAGACCTTCCACATCCTGGTGAGCGCCCTCGGCCCGAACAGCGGCCGCGACGGCGTCATCGAGTACCCGTCCGGCTCGGCCAGTACGGTCAAACCGGTCGGCTCGGCGCTCGCAGTACAGGGTGACGAAGCCCTGCACATTTTGCAGCTCGGTGACATCACCCAGCAGGAAATCTCGCTCAGTTATGCGTCCCCCGTGCTCGAAACCAACGATAATTATATCCTGACCTACGACCGCGGCGCGTATGACCTGGCATTCCACTCCACCCTCGCAGAACTGTTCACCCTTAAACTGAGTACGCCCATCCGCAACGCCTCTATTGGTTCGGGTGACAGCTTCGTGGTCATCACCGACGAAACCGGCTACAAGAGTACGGTCACGGTTTACGGTGCGTCCTCCCGTGAGGACGACCATCACCTGTGGCGCTGGCGTACCCCGGACTACTATGTTCAGGAAGCCGTGCTCTCGCCGTCCGGCACCCATCTGTGCGCAATGACCTATCAGCAAAACGGCGCACAGCTGGAAACCATCTTGCAGTTCTTCGATCTGGACGCCGATCAGGTGCGCGCAAGCGTCAACCTCGGCTCGGTCGTCGGCTACGCCGTGCACTGGCTGGACGACAGCAATGTCGCTGTTGTGACCGACCAGTCGGCCCTTACGGTCAGCCGCCGCGGCCAGACCACGTCCCAGACCGATTACACCGCCACCGACCTGCTCGGGTTTGCGTTTGATGACGACAATTTCGTCCTCGCGCAGCGCTCGTGGTCGGGCGATGCCCGCGCGTCTATTACCCGATATGATAAATCGGGCGCGTCGCGCGCCACGCTCAACCTGCCCAGCGCACCCGAAAGTATCTCTTATGCGGGCGGTCAGCTCGGTGTGCTGACCAGCTCGGGTCTGTACGTCTATAACAACGCGCTCGAACCCGACTGGAAGTGCACGAGCGGCGGCGCAGCCCAGCGTGTTATGCTGACCGATGACGGCGGCGCGTGGCTGCTCTATTCCAAATACGCGCAGCGTGTGACCAAATCGTCCACGCTCTCGGAGGATTTTACCGATGATACAGTCCCTGTCTGATCGGGCAGGCATGTTGAACCTGCCCGATCTTATCCTGCTCCTCTTTCTTATTTGGAGCGTCATAAACGGCGCACGGCGCGGCTTTATCATGTCGGTCATCAGCCTTGTTGGCCGGATCGCAGTCGTGCTGGGTGCGTGCTGGCTGGCCAAGACCTGCGCACCGACGCTGGCAAGCGCGGTCGTCACCCCTTTTGTGGGCAAAGCTTTTGCCAACCAAGCCGCACAAAGCCCCGAGCTTTCCGGTGTTTTGGACGGCTTGCAGATGACGGTCACTGAGGGCGCACGGAGCGTTGCCGAGGGCATCGCCTTCGTCATCCTCTCTGCCGTCTTTCTCATCCTGTTATCGCTCGCTTTGTCGTTTATCCTGCACAGCCTGAGCCTGCTCACCCGCTTCCCGCCTCTCGGCTGGCTCAACCGTCTGGCCGGTGCGGCCTTCGGTCTGGTGAGCGGTCTGGCCGTCGCCCTGCTGCTCGTCTGGTGTGCCCATCTGGTGCGCCCCGACCTGTTCTCGGCACTGGGCTGGCTCAGTCCCGAACGCATCCAAAGCACCGTGCTTGTGCGCGAATTGCTCGCTTATTTCCCATTCTAAACACTGCCCCATATGGGGCTGTGGTTTTATCGTAAGGAGAGTTTCACCATGCAAATGCCCATGTGTTCCCGCTGCGGCAAGAACGTGGCGGTCATTTTCATCACCAAAATGGACCCCAATAACCAGGACAGCGCGACCCAGGAAGGTCTGTGCCTCAAGTGCGCACGACAGCTGGGCATCAAGCCCCTCGATCAGATGATGGAGCAGATGGGTCTCAACGAGGAAACCCTGGATATGCTGTCCTCTGAAATCAATTCCCTCGAGGATCTCGGCGCACTCATGCCGGCAGGCCCGGACATGGAGGACGAAGAGATGACCGATGAGATGGAAGACGGTGCCGAAGAGGGCATGGACGAGGACGGCGACGCACAGCCGCCCGCATTCCCCTTCCCCTTCCTGCGCACCGAAAAGAAAAACGATACCGCGTCCGACAAAAAGGACAAGGAAAAGAAGAAAAAGCGCAAGTATCTGGACAATTACTGCGATGACCTGACCAAGAAGGCGCGCGAAGGCCGTCTCGACCGCATCATCGGACGTGAGCAGGAGACCGACCGCGTCATCCAGATTTTGAACCGCCGCCAGAAGAATAACCCCTGCCTGATCGGTGAGCCGGGTGTCGGTAAGACTGCGGTCGCAGAAGGTCTGGCCATCCGCATTGCGGCGGGCAACGTGCCCTATAAGCTGCGCGACAAGGAAGTGCACCTGCTCGACCTGACCGCACTGGTTGCAGGCACCCAGTTCCGCGGACAGTTTGAAAGCCGCGTCAAGGGTCTCATCAACGAGGTCAAAAAGCAGGGCAATATCATTCTTGTTATCGACGAAGTACACTCCATCGTAGGCGCAGGCGACTCCGAAGGCGCGATGAACGCTGCAAACATCTTAAAGCCCGCCCTGTCCCGCGGTGAGATTCAGGTCATCGGCGCGACCACCTTCGCCGAGTACCGCAAGTATATCGAAAAGGACGCGGCACTCGAGCGCCGTTTCCAGCCGGTCACCATTAACGAGCCGTCTATCGACCAGACGGTCGAAATGCTCATGGGCATCCGCTCGTACTATGAGACCTTCCACGGCGTGACCATCCCGGACGAAGTATGCCGCCTCGCGGCTGCGCTGTCCGAGCGCTACATCACCGACCGCTACCTGCCCGACAAGGCCATCGACCTCATCGACGAGGCGTGCTCGCGTTTAAACCTCGACGAGCCGGCCATCAGCGAGATTCCTGCACTTCAGGATGAGCTGGACGGTATCGCCAAAAAGCAGGACGATCTGCTCCAGGAGACCCAGGACGAAAAGACCTATGCCGAGATGGCGAATCTGCGCTCGCGTGAGCTGCAAATCCAGAGCCGTCTGGATGAACTGTGCGCCCGTCCGGTACCCGCACTGGATGCCGAGCATCTGGCGGCTGTCATTGAGCTGTGGACGGGGATTCCGGCTTCCCGCGTACAGGCGCAGGAGCTCGGACGCTTAAACGGCATGGAAGACCGCCTGAAACAGCGCGTCATCGGTCAGGACGAGGCCATTTCGTCCATCTGCACCGCGATCCGCCGCTCGCGTGCCGGCATCTCGCCCAAGCGCAAGCCGGTGTCCTTCCTGTTCGTTGGCCCGACTGGCGTGGGTAAGACCGAGCTGGTCAAGGTGCTCGCGGACGATCTGTTCGACTCCCCCGAGTCCCTGATTCGCCTTGACATGTCCGAATACATGGAGAAACACGCGGTTTCCCGCCTGATCGGTTCGCCTCCGGGATACGTTGGCTATGATGAGGCTGGTCAGCTGACCGAAAAGATTCGCCGCCGTCCGTACTCGGTCATCCTGCTCGACGAGATCGAAAAGGCGCACCCGGATATCTTGAATATCCTGCTCCAGATTCTCGACGATGGCCGCATCACCGATGCACACGGCCGTCAGGTCAACTTCGAAAACACCGTTATCGTCATGACATCCAATGCCGGCTCCCAGCATAAGACCGCTTCTCTGGGCTTCGGCGGTACGGTCAGCGATATGGGTAAGGAACGCGCCATCAAGGCGCTTGAGGACATCATGCGTCCCGAGTTCTTAAACCGTATCGACGAGATCATCGCCTTCAATCAGCTCACCGAGGAGGACTTCAGCAAGATCTGCGGTATCCTGCTCGGTCAGCTCAAGGATTCGGTTGCCGTACGCGGTATCCGCCTGAGCTGGGACGATTCTCTCGTGAATTACCTCACCCACAAAGCCTTCTCGATTAAGTACGGCGCGAGAAACCTGCGCCGCCTGATCGAAAAGGATGTCGAGAACGCCCTCGCCGCCGAGATCATCAAGGCCTGCGACCATCCGCTCGCCGGCGCGCATGTCACTGCAAATGATAACGGTATCCAAGTTCAGACGATCTGAAGCAAATTTAACCAAAAGACCCTTTCTCAAGGGTCTTTTATTGTTGAAATACACCGAAAAATACTGCGTTTTTTTCATCGTTTTCCCCCTTGATCCCAATATTGCCTTGTGTTATATTATTGTCATAAAATAAGTTTCAAAAACTTATTGAATTTCTATTTATCTACAGAAAGGGGATGTTAAGAATGAAAAACAAGAAATGTCTCTCTCGTTTCACCGCATTTGTTCTGAGCATGATTCTCGCATGCTCCGCAACCCTTTCCAGTGCAGGAGCAGTCAACAATCCAGCTCCAATCTATCAGGATAACTTAACTTTCCGGCAATATGTTCGTGTACACCCAGAAAAGACCATCCCTGAGGAGGAATTTGAGGCGGCTCGAAGCTCTGCGGAGGAATATTTCCAATTTTTGGACGATAATGAAGATAAACGAATCCATCGTGAAATTCGCTATTTTGATGAAAACTTTAATGAGGTCAGTGTAGATGAACGAAACATCCAACGTGCACCATCTTATCGTATTATTTACGATGATTACGCTGTCTCTAGTACAACTTTTGATGAAGTCACTGATACCAGTTTCTCTCGCAATGTTATCAATGGTACTTCCATAGCACTTTCAGTTGTTCAAAAGTTGCCTGTTGTAAGTGTAATGCTTTCACTTATCGGGTTCATTCCAGAGCCTGATGAAATTTACTATTATGACGAAGATGTAACGCGGTCTATACATGACGGCTCGGTCAAAGTGATGATTGTAGAAAAAGATCAGGGCGCTGGTTGGGAGCGCTTAATAGCGAGCGAACAGAAGCATGATTATGTGCAATCAGATTGTGTATATTATACGCATTATCGAGATGACTCTCGGCCTTCTGAGCGCGAAGCATATCATAAAGATTTGGGTTTATGTGCTATTTATACGGGACAATTCTTTGATGAGGATGAAATCCTTGATCGCGCCCATGGCCTTAATCCTATGGACCCTGAACTATGGAGATATGATAGTGGAACAGAAGAGCATTTTGAAGTAGATGTATAATGTTTTTTCTTCATCCAGTTTTATTCAAAATAAAATCGTTTTGCTTCGCATACAAGCTGATCAATGGCCTCCACCTCAAGAGGTTGTTGATCAGGATATGCAAGAGGCCACTCAACGCGCGCTAGAACAGGCACGTCTTGCTTCTGCACGCGAAGAAGCAAGCATACTCAGCATTCTGCTTATGTTGATCTGTACCTATCTGGTCTATCTGCTGTATCGTTATCTTGTGATGCGCTTTCTGGACTGGGAGGTGCCGATTTGGCCGCGATTTCCGAGTTTTGATCCGAGCGCGGACGGAAGAGAGCATGATATTCCGGGATTCTTTCTCTGGGCTGCGTGTGCGGTCGGATTTTCGTTCCTGTTTTCCTACCTCCTGATCCCTTGAAAGGCAGTTATCTCACACCAAAGCGCCATCGACAGATGGCGCTTTTTCCGGTCTGTTGCCGCGCACAAAAGATTTTTATAAAATGATAAAAATAGTGCTTGACTTTTTGGCGCAGAGTCGATATAATGTAATAGTCTCAGGTGACCCGCGGGTGTAGTTCAATGGTAGAATGTCAGCCTTCCAAGCTGAACACGTGGGTTCGATTCCCATCACCCGCTCCATTGATTTTATCTTGGGCTATGGAAATTTGAGACAGTCCCCAGAGAAGGGATCACCTATGCGCCAGTAGCTCAGTTGGATAGAGCAACTGCCTTCTAAGCAGTAGGCCGGGGGTTCGAATCCCTCCTGGCGTGCCACTCTTTTTCTCGGCAGTAAGCCGGGATTCGAAAGGCGGCACTTAGGAACATGCCTGTGGCATGTTGCAACCGCCGTGGCTTTTCCCGCAGGAAAAGCGAATCCCTCCTGGCGTGCCATTTTTAATATGGTGGGTGTAGCTCAGTTGGTTAGAGCGTCAGATTGTGGCTCTGAAGGCCGTGGGTTCGACTCCCATCACTCACCCCATATTGAAAACCCTTGACAATGCGCTGCAAACGCAGCGCATTGTCCATATAAGGGCAAAACGCCCGATTTTGACATTGGGGCGTAGCCAAGCGGTAAGGCAGAGGACTTTGACTCCTCCATTCGCTGGTTCGAGTCCAGCCGTCCCAGCCATTTTTTTATTGCACTTTCGTGACTCGAATGGCCCAGGCCACCTTCTCTTGCGCTTGCAGCGCAATTCACCTTGAGGCGGCTCTTGAAAATTGTCCTGTGGACAATTTTAACCGCCGTGGCTTTTCCCGCAGGAAAAGCGAGTCCAGCCGTCCCAGCCAGATTTGGTTCATTAGCTCAGTTGGCAGAGCACCTGCCTTTTAAGCAGGGTGTCCGGGGTTCGAATCCCCGATGAGCCACCATACCGGAACAAACTTTGTTTGTTCCGGTATTTTTTATGCACTTAGGAAACGATGATTTTCGCACCGGGATTCGAAAAGCGGCTCTTAAGAACATGCCGGTGGCATGTTCTAACCGCTGTGGCTTTTCCCGCAGGAAAAGCGAATCCCCGATGAGCCACCAAAAATCCCGGATGCAAATGCGTTCGGGATTTTTATTTTTTCCCTGTTCACTATTCACTTTTCTCTAATTCTTTTCCGCTCTTGCCGGGATTTTTGGAAGTGAATAAGTAATAGACCTGCTAACAAAAGTCAAGAGTAATATTCAAAAAAAATAAGCATCTGAAAACAGGTATACCAATCTAAGCCGCTAAGCATTTCAAAAAATGAGATGGCGACCGGTCAATGATATGCAAGTATCAAGCCTGTTCTAAAGACTCTAATGCGCTTTTACTGTGGCTTAATAAATTCGTAGAAATTTATTTGCGGATGCCATCATGTAGACAAGATATGGCTTGCCTTCGGCACGCTTTCTATCCATGAACTGATAGCTTGGTTGTCTCGTTTCGGGGCATAACGCTAATGCAGCTTTGCGCTTTGGAATGAATTTCAAACGCCTTCTCCTGACTGAAATAGTACCCATGTTTTCTGCACCATTTCAGGTATCTGGCAGAAAAAGATTTCAGGGACAATGTTGAAACGCGCCGGCAATGCCAGAAGGTCGAGACGAAATCCACCCATTTCTCACTTCTGTCGGCACGGGGGAGCTATTGAACAGTCGATTGACCTCCGGGAATACGGCATCCAGCAAGGAAATCAGGTTGTTTTTCAACATGGTCTGCACCTTGGAATATTGCTGGTACTGCCGGTAGCAGTTTTTCAAAAGTAGCCGGGTATCTTCCTCTGGGACATACCTGGGCAGCGTGAGCCAGTGGTCAAGCCCGTAGTCATGTACCAGCATTGCATTGACTACGGAGACATAGAGCCCTGCATCGTGGAGCAGCCAAGTCACTGGTGTATGGTTATTGCCCGTGGATTCCATGACCACACGGGTCTCGCCGTCCAGACTTTTGAGCAGCTTTGCCAACTTGCTTAGTTCACTGGCGGTGTGCTGCCCTTCAAATTGATGCGGACGCAGAGGTGAGCGGACCGTCCGAGGGCGGCGCACAGACCTGGCACTGGAGCCGCGATTCGGTCTACTATGATTTACAGCTGCTCGACCAGATTCTGACCCTGTCCATTCAGGCTGTGACCGGTGGAGAATTGCAATAAACGATACAGACGGGAAGAGGACGTTTCCACGCGGAAACATCCTTTTTTATGGGAAATTGGAGCTGAGATAGGAAAGTGAAATTTGAAGAGGGAAACCGAAAATGGTCTCAGAATGGGATAATATGAGACGTTTTGTAAGGCTTCTGTAACTACCATTGCGGCCTGTCCTGTGTTATGCTTAAACAAACGAACAGGAGGGACGTACAATGCAGGAAAGACAGAAATTCGTACATTGGCATGCGCGTCTGCGGCGCAATATGATCCTGTCAACTGTGGGTGTTTTGATCTGGGCAGGGCTGGCAGTTTTATCCGGCTGGCTGTATATCCGTTTTACCGGCGTGGACATTTTCCGCACACCGCTGGGCCGACCGCTGGCGCTTGTGGTGTTGGCACCGATCGTGGTGACGGTGATTATGCAGCGCAAGTGGCTGCATTGCCCGCATTGCGGGAGGGCATTGGAGCCTCAGCCGTTCCACGTGCCGGATATGTGTCCGGCGTGCGGAACACGGTTTGACGAAGAATAAGCACCGCACCCCTAAAATGGGTCCGGGCCTGCGGCCCGGCGCGGTCCAGCCGCGCAGGCTGGCCCGTCCAGGTGGAACCTGGTCGCTCGTCGCAGCGAGCGAAACTCTCTTTTGAAACCCGGTGTCCGACCCGGGTTTCAACTGAAACAAACAAAAAGGAAGGACCGTCCCTTCGGACGGTCTTTCCAGAGAATTGCGCAACCTACGGGTCGCGCTTTTATTTTTTTATTTTAGTTGATTTTCCCTTGCGGGAGACGGGAAAATCAAAAAGAGATTCCGCGCTCTGCGGAGCGCGTCTCAGGGCTCTGCCCTGAGAACCCGCAGCCTTTCGAGAAAGGCTGGCGAAAGCTTCAATGATTGGTGCGGTGCTTAATTCTGTGCCTCGAGTGCGAGCTGATACAGTGCATTTTTCTTAACGCCCAGATCAGCCGACACCATTTTGACCGCGTCCTTGAGCGTTTCGCCATTCTCAATGCGCTTTTGCACGGCGTTCAATGCCCGCGCCATGCGATCATCTTCGGCGTCCTCATCCACGACATCGGGTGCACCCTCGACGATCATGACAAACTCACCGCGCGGAGCGGTTTCGGTGAAGTACGCAACCGCCTCTGCCAGTGTCATGCGCAGCGTTTCCTCGTGCAGCTTGGTAAGCTCACGGGACAGCGAGATACGGCGCTCACCGCCGAAGGCCGCACACAGGTCATCCAGCGTTGCGCGCAGCTTGTGGGGTGCTTCATAGAAGATCATAGAGCGTTTTTCGTTTTTGAGCGCATCGAGGTGTTCCCGGCGGGCTTTTTTGTTGACCGACAGGAAGCCCTCAAAGCACCAGCGGCCGGTGGGCAGGCCGGAAGCGGCGAGTGCGCACACGGCGGCGCAGCATCCGGGGATGGGGATGACGGGCACGCCCTCGGGGGCGCACAGGGCGACCAGATCCTCGCCGGGGTCGGAGACCGCAGGCGTACCGGCGTCGGTGACCAGTGCGCAGTTTTCGCCCGCAAGCAGGCGGGCGAGGATTTCCTCACCGCGCTGGCGGCGGTTGTGCTCGTAGTAGCTGACCAGCGGTTTCTGGGGCAGATCGAGGGCGGTCATGAGTTTTTTGGTCACGCGGGTGTCCTCAGCGGCGATGAAATCGACCTCAGACATGACCTCACGGGCGCGAGGGGAGAAGTCGCCGAGGTTGCCGATGGGCGTGGCGACCAGATATAAGGTACCGGGCATAAAGAGACCCCTTTCTGTGAAGATAGCGGGAAAATATGGATTTATTTGCCGTAAATGGCGCGGTATTCGTCCGAAAGTTCACCGTCCGGACGGCAGACCAGCAGGGGAGGCTCGACGATCAGGCCGTCACCCGCGCCGCGCTTGGCCGACACGAGGACGGCGGACGGGGCAGACTGCGCGGTCTGGTGGACGAAGCGCAGGCGTTTTGGCGTAAAGCCGCGGGAAGCGAGGCCGGACAGCAGCGGGCACAGCCGTTCGGGACGGAATACGATGCTGCACTGGCCGCCGGTGGGCAGAACCCATGCGATTGCGTCCAGAATGTCGTCAAGATCGGCGCTTTCGTCCTGACGGGCGGTCTTGTGGGCGCTGTTTGCGGCATGTTTTCCGGTGTTCGATGCAAAATAAGGGGGATTGCACACGACATACTGCATGGACGCGTGGGGAAGGAGGCGACGAATTTCGCGCAGATCACCCTGCACGACGCGCACGTTTTGCAGCTTGTTTTGTGCAATGGACTGCACAAACAGGTCAGCCGGGCCGGGCTGGAGCTCCAGACCGGTGATGGTCAGGTCATCGCGCCAGCACAGCAGGGCGAGTGCGCCCGTGCCGCAGCCAAGGTCGAGCACGCGGGCACGTTTCGGGATGCGGGCGAAGGCCGAGAGCAGGACGGAGTCCTGACCGAGCTTAAAAAAACGGTCGTCCTGTAACAGGGTCAGACCGTTTGGCAGATGTTCGGCGGACAGCATGGGGCAGGCTCCTTTCGTTGCCAGAGGAAGCGTCCAAAGCGGCATGTCGTCCGGACAGGGCGGACACGCGGGCGATTTGTACGCCTTTTGGGGCATTTGCTGTTATTTTTTATGATAACAGAAATGGAATCGGCTGTCAAACTGTGCAGGATTGGGTTTGACAAACCCGCAAAATATGGATAGACTATATTTAATATCATTTTTTCAGCGACTAGAAAAATACAATGATTTTGTAAGAACGAACGAGGAATCAAATCGTGAAAAAAGTAATGCTTTATGAGCACGGCGGCAGCCTCAATCATGGCTGTGAGGCGCTCGTCCGCACCATTTCCGCCATTGCCAAGGAGAAGACCGGGGCAGAGGTCACCCTGTGTTCCTACGCGCCGCGCGAGGATCACGCGTGCAACTTACAGGAATCGGTGGACACCATTGTCCAGAACGATCAGGTACTGCGCCGTTTTTCGCCCGCTTGGTTTGTCTATCAGTTTGACAAGCGTGTCACCCATTCCAAGGCGCTGCAGGATCGTTTCCTGACCGAAAAGACCTGCCTGCGACTGGCCAAGGACAGCGATGTCTCCATCGCGGTCGGCGGTGACAATTATTGCTATAACAAGGGTCGTCAGTTCTGGCCGACCGACCGTGCGCTCAGAAAGCAGGGCGAAAAGCTCATGCTTTGGGGCTGCTCGATCGAGCCGCGCGATCTGGACGAGGAATTCACCCGCCAGCTGGACTGCTTCGATGTCATCTGCGCACGTGAGTCCATCACGGCTGACGCGCTGCGCGAAGCTGGCCTCGGCGACAAGACCCGTCTGATCCCGGACTCTGCATTCACCCTGGAAACCCGCGAATTGCCCCTGCCTGACGGTTTCCTGCCGGGCAACACCGTGGGCATCAACGTCTCGCCCATGATTATCTCCAACGAGGAGCAGGGCGGCGCGACCATGAAGAACTATGTCGCCCTCATCGAGCATATTCTGAAAGAGACCGACATGGCCGTCGCGCTCATCCCGCACGTTGTCTGGAGCTATAACGATGATCGTCAGCCGCTTCGCATGCTGTACGACCAGTTCAAGGAAACCGGCCGTGTGGTACTGATTGAGGACGCGGGCTGCTCCGAGCTGAAGGGTTATATCGCCCGCCTGCGATGTTTCGTCGGCGCGCGTACCCATTCAACGATCGCAGCATACTCGTCCTGTGTGCCCACTCTGGTCGTGGGCTACTCGGTAAAGGCGAAGGGCATTGCCAAAGACCTGTTCGGCACCTATGACGGCTACACACTGCCTGTGCAGAGCCTCAAGCAGCCGGATGATCTGAAGAATGCTTTTTGCTGGCTGATGGAGCGTGAGGACGAAATACGCGCCCATCTGACCGAGATCATGCCGGCCTACGCAGCCCGTGCCAAGGAGGCAGGGGATGTGCTGGCCGAGCTGATGGCTCGCTGACCACCGGCTAACAAAAAGAAGGTCAATTTTTATGTTTCTCCGAGAACTCATTGAGGATGCACGTTCCATTCGCGACCGCGACCCGGCAGCCCGTTCGACTGCCGAGGTATTCTTGCTCTATCCGGGCTTTCACGCGGTGATCTACCACCGTTTGACCCACTGGCTGTACCTGCACAAGCGCTTCTTTCTGGCGCGTATGATCTCACAGTTTGCACGCACCATGACCGGCGTGGAGATCCACCCGGGCGCGACCATTGGCCGCGGCCTGTTCATCGACCACGGCATGGGTATCGTCATCGGCGAGACCGCCGAGGTCGGCGACTACTGCACGATCTACCACGGCGTGACCCTGGGCGGTACGGGTAAGGATACGGGCAAGCGTCACCCGACCATCGGTGACAACGTGCTCATTTCGACCGGCGCAAAGGTGCTCGGCCCCTTCGCCGTGGGCAATAACTCGCGCATCGGCGCCAACGCGGTCGTCTTGCAGGAAGTGCCGCCCAATTCCACTGTGGTCGGTGTCAAAGCGCGCGTGGTCAAGATCGACGGCCACAGAGTCCCGTCCTTCGACCTCGACCAGATCCACATGCCCGACCCGGTATCCCAGGAACTCTGCCGCCTCGAGCACCGCGTCTACCAGAACGAGCGGCGTTTGGGTTTGCAGGATGAGTCGGAACCGTCCAAAACGGTGGCAAGCTCGGAAAACGGCGATTGTGATTGATATAAGCACAATTATTTTGTCTAAAATTTACAATTTACAACCGGTTATAGGGTCGGTATAATATAGTATATAACCGAGAAAAATTCTCAATACTATTAAGGAGGCCCTATCCATGGTTCAAACCAAACAGCGTCAGTTGATCCTGGAGGCCGTCCGTGCGACAAACAGCCATCCGACGGCCGACGAATTGTTCCAGATGATCCGCCGCAAGCTGCCGACCATTTCCCTGGCAACCGTTTACCGCAATCTCAATTTCCTGTCTGATATCGGAGAGATCCGCAAGCTGTCCATGCCGGGCATGCCCGATCGCTTTGACTGGCGGTTAGATCCGCACGATCACATGGTCTGCGATGCCTGCGGTCAGGTGGTTGATTTCGCCCTCTTGGGTGATCTCAAGCAGCAGATTGCACAGGCCTGCGGTGCACAGGTAGCAGGCTACACCCTGGTTGCCCATGGCACCTGCGCACACTGCATGGAGCATAAGGCATAAAACAAATCGTCAAAGCCGTCCCGATCGGGACGGCTTTTCCTGTATCTGTTCTGAGCATGCTCAAATAAAAAGAGAGAACGCGCTTGCGTTCTCTCTTTTTTCTTGTCTTACAGCGCATCCAGCACTTCGTCCAGCGTCGGGGTGCTGCCCCTTGAATACATAAGTCGAGGCAAAGACACCGGCAAAGTGGACACGGTCGCGGTCGGATAACCCGGCGAGCAGCGCAAAGCAACTTGCACCGTTGAAGTGGTCACCTGCACCGGTCGAGCTGCGGGGCTGGGCGACAAAGCGCGTTTTCTCATGGGTCAGACCGTCCGGCGTGCGCAGAATGGTCTCGTGGATGGTGTGTACGAGAACCTGCTGGATGCCGTACCGCTGGCACAGCGCCTCGGTCTCGATCATGGTCTTGATGTGTGGATGGTAAACCACCTCAACACCGTACTCGTTCTTAGTAAACTCGCCCATCAGGCGGATTTTCTCCAGGAAATTGTTCCAAACCTCAGCCAGGAAGTCAGCCTTTTTCTCGCTGTACAGACCGACGTCGGACTCGTCCATCGCAACCAGATACTTGGCGTCGAATGCAGTGAGACGCTTGCACAGTGCGTCAACCGGTGCGCGGAAGTCGTCGAACGAAGCATAGCGGTCGAACTGATAGCAGCAAGTGCCCGAGCACACGTCCAGACCGCGGCGGGTCAGCTCTTCGCGCAGTACGTCCTCGTCGGTGGGCAGGTAGCCGTCGGGGTCAAGCTCAAGTGCCTTGTAGCCAGCGGCAGCGGCCTGATCGAGGAGGACATTCCAGGGGGTACCCGAGGGGGTGCCGTCTGCGTACCATACGCCACAGGAGCACGGAGCGGTTGCAATCGCTACTTTGCTCATAGTGATAATCTCTATTAATAATACAAATAGTTATATATTAACCGTCAAGCAAGCGGCCAGGGAGAAGCTCCCCGACCGCCTGTCAAGAGGAGAGCCCGGGAACAGGCAAGGGAACCGTTCCCGTGGCTTGAGAGGTTTTTAGTTGCAGATGACCTTTTCGGTCTCCTTGTCGAAGATGTGCATGCGGTTGAGGTCGATGGCGAGCTTAACCTTGTCGCCGCCCTTGGCCTGTACGCGCGCCGGAGCCTTGACCGTGACCTTCTGACCCTGGCAGACCGTGTACAGGAAGACCTCAGCGCCCATCAGCTCGGCGATTTCAACGTCGGCTTCGATGAGGTTGTCGGTCGCATGGGCGAGGATGATGTCCTCGGTGCGGAAGTCCTCGGCGCGCAGACCGAGCACAACCGGCTTGCCGACATAGGGGCCGAATACGTCCTGACCGCCCTTGCCCTCGGGGATGGGTACCGAATATTCGCCGAAATCGACGTGGAAGCGGCCGCCGTGTGCCGAGATGGTGGCATCGATGAAGTTCATCTGGGGCGAACCGATGAAGCCGGCAACGAACATGTTGCAGGGCTCGTTGTACAGATTCTGCGGGGTGTCGACCTGCTGGATGATGCCGTCCTTCATGACGACGATGCGGTCGCCCATGGTCATTGCCTCGGTCTGGTCGTGGGTGACGTAGACGAAGGTCGTGCCCAGACGCTTGTGCAGCTTGGTGATCTCGGTGCGCATCTGGGTACGCAGCTTTGCGTCCAGGTTGGACAGCGGCTCGTCGAGCAGGAAGACTGCGGGGTCACGTACCATTGCACGGCCGAGTGCGACACGCTGACGCTGACCACCGGACAGTGCC
Source organism: uncultured Butyricicoccus sp. (assembly GCA_959018045.1). Classification (GTDB taxonomy): domain Bacteria; phylum Bacillota; class Clostridia; order Oscillospirales; family Butyricicoccaceae; genus Butyricicoccus. The sequence continues at coordinate 23,854 of CAUEJN010000007.1, forward strand.
TTGGGCTTGCGGTTGAGCAGGTGCTCGATGTCCAGGAGCTTGGCAGCCTCGTGCACCTTGCGGTCGATCTCGTCCTTGGGAACCTTGCGCAGGCTCAGACCGAAGGCCATGTTTTTGTACACGGTCATGTGCGGATAGAGCGCGTAGTTCTGGAAAACCATGGCGATATCGCGATCCTTGGGCGGAACGTCGTTGACCAGCTTGTCGCCGATGTACATTTCGCCGCCGGAGATTTCTTCCAGACCTGCGATCATGCGCAGGGTGGTGGACTTACCGCAGCCGGACGGGCCGACCAGGATGATAAATTCCTTGTCCTGAATTTCCAGGTTGAGGTCGGGAATGACCTCAATATTGCCCGGATAGACCTTTTTGAGGTGTCGCATGGAGATATTTGCCATAACGGGAGAGCCCCTTTCTGTTTGTGAGTCAAAAAAATATATGCAGATAGGCAGGACGCGGCACGTCCGCGCTTGTTTTACTGATAACAGGATAACACTGGGGACAAGGCGAGACAATGGCAAAAAATTGATAAAGCTAGGATTGTTTTGACGATTTTGTGTCAGAAACAAGTGATTCAGAAACAGAGAGCAAAGCGTGCGCGAAGCGGCAAAAAAAGAACGCCCTGCCGGGCGGCAGAGCGTTTGCGGAGTCAGCGGACGAGCAGGGCAATCAGACCGATGCTCCACAGGTGAAGCGGATAGAACACATAGAAAAAGTACTTAGAGAATGCGGTTTTGGGGCCGCGGGTGCCGTCGTACATGGCCAGGAAGGGGATGACCAGCGGGAACATAAACTCCGAGTTGATGGCCAGCATGGTCAGGGTTTCGGACAGCGTGGGGTAGGGGACGAAGGACATGACAAACAGCAGCGCACCGAGCGCGAGATAGAGCAGATTGCGCAGCAGGACGCGGTCGCGGCACAGGTAGGTGATGAGCATGAAGGGCAGGACAACGATGCCGCCTTCTGCGAAAATGGACGCGAAGAGCACCAGAAAGACTACGCCGCAGATGCGCAGCGGGAGCGGACGGGAGCCTGCGAGCACACAGAGCATGAGCACACCGAGTGCGAGGGTGAAGAAGATGTTATTGTGGATGGACAGCGTCGGGTCGGCAGCGATCAGGTTGTAAACGGTGTTGCCGGCCGCCATGATGGCTGCCCAGACGAACAGACGCAGAACATAGCGCTTGCGGTCGTGGGTGTAGCGGAAGCCGTCGACCCCGAGAAAGGCAAAGAATACACCGACACAGCGGGTCAGAACGTGGAAAACACCGGCAAGCTCGATGGGGAGCAGACCGGGGATGTGGTCGATGTGGTCAAAGACCATGAGAATGGCCATAAACAGTTTGAGCTGGAATGCATTGTACTTTGGCGGCATGTCGAAAAATCCTTTCCTTGTTTTTTGCAGCTCGACCATTGTAGCAAATTTGGCAGATTGGGTCAACCGGGACAAATAAATCTTAAAGAATCTTAAATAAATCATAAGAATTTGCGCGATGGACACAAAAAAACCGCTCCCGAAGGAGCGGCTTGATTGGAGGGGCCTGCATCGTCCGCCGGACGGCGGATGAGCCATCCGGGCAGGGGTGGACGGGGCAGGAAAAGGGGACAAACATTAAGTACCGAAGTAAGAAAAATGCATGAAGTCACGCTTTTTTGACCATGCATCGCCGCCCCAGGCAAAGCCGTGGCGTGCGAATGCGCGCACGACATCGCCGCCGGCGGGGATGGAATACGGATCGTCTCCGGGTGTCCAGTGGGAACCGGTGGTGATCTGTACGATGCTGCCGGACGAGTCAATGGTGCACTCCATGTTTTCCATGTAGTTGATATCGATTGCTGTGCCCTGACGGTGTTCAGATTTGGTGCTCGAGCGCCAGGCGTAGCCGCCCACGTCCTTGATGGGGAACTTTTCGTCGCCCTCAAAGATTTCCTGGAAGACGGCCTGGATCTCGTCAGCGATGGCCTCGTTGACCTCGATGGTGCGGATGGCCGGGGTTTTCTGACCGCTGGACATGAGCGACCAGACCTGAATCTGAACCTTGACCATGTGAGACTCTGCGGTTGCCTGATCGGTGTAGTAGCTGCCGCCGGAGCCAAAGACCTGTTCCATCTTCTGCTCGACCGAACCCGCGACGGCAACCGGCGTGGGCATGGTCAGATTCTGGTCTGCGCCGTACTCCTCGGCCAGTTCTTCGCGCTCTGCGTCCGAGAGGTCATCCTCTTCGGAATCGTCCTCCACGTTGGTTTCGAGGTCATCTTCGACGGCAACCGGGTTGGTAATCATCTCGGAGGGCTTGAGCGGTTCTGCGTCGAAGGTATCCAGGAAGCGGCTGGCCATGATGAGTGCCTGCTCACGGGTGGCAGTGCCCTGGGGATGGAGCAGCGTGATGGTCTGACCGGCCTGTTCGGGGTCGTTCGAGACGGTCGCCTCGACTCCTTTAATAATACCGGTAGACAGCATGGTCTCGGTGGCAGAAACTGCGTAGTCACGCACCTCGCCGCCGTCGGGGAAGGAGTAAGCCGAAACCGTTGCGGTGGGCTTGTCCACCTCGCATTTTTCGCGCACGCTGTCCAGAATCACGCAGAGATCCTGACGGCTGACCGACTCGTCGGGTGCAAAGACACCGTTTCCGCGTCCGGAAATGAGGTTCATCTCGTATGCGGTGTTGACATCGGGGTCATCGCAGTCATCGAAATAGACCTTGGTGGTTCGTTTGACCGTAGTTTCGCGTTCGGCCTCGTATAAATTGAGGGCGACGGCGCAGAATTCCGCGCGGGAAACCGAAGATTTGGCTGCAAGCGCGGCGAATGTATCGGGCATCAGACCGGCGGCAGAGGCTGCCATCACGTCGGGCTCAGCCCAAGACGATACATCGGTCAGCGCACTGGCGGGCGGGACAAACGAACAGGCCATTGCGGTCATAATCAGCGCGCAGAGTGCGCGGGAATGCTTCATGGCAAAAAACTCCTTTCAGCAAATGTCAGAGCAGGCTGTTCGAAAAAATTACAATATGGTTACAAAGTCATTACACCACATTTTACCCTTTCTGTCAACCTTTTTCGTACAGATCCGGGTTTTGCGTGTACGCAGGATACAAGAAGGCAAAGTTGTGGATAAGTCTGTGCAGGGTGGGGATTTTGATTACAGGATCACGCACGAGCATCGGGAAATTTAGTCGGAAAATCAAACTTTTTTTGTGAAATCCCCGTCGAAAACGCGCGTCCGGGAAGTTGTGCACATCATCCCCAGACTTATCCACAAAGTCTGGGGATAATCTGGGGATAACAAAACGTAATCAGCCCATGCGGTCGATGGTGCGGTAGCTGAGTGCCTCTGCGATGTGCGGTGCACCGATGACGTCGGCGCCTGCGAGGTCGGCCACCGTGCGCGCGACGCGCAGCAGACGGTCGTACGCGCGGGCGGTCAGACCCAGACGGTCGAAGGCAGCCGCGAGCATGTCCTGACCGGCGGCATCAACCGGACAGCAGTCGGCCATGTGGGCGGGCGGAATGTCGGCGTTGACACGGATGCCCAGATCACGCAGACGGTCGCGCTGCCGCTCGCGTGCGGCCAGCACTCGGGCGCGGATGGCGGCTGACGTTTCCTCGGTGCGCTCGCCACGCGCGGCTAGTGCGGCGTAGGACACCGGCTGCACGGCGACCTGCAAGTCGATGCGGTCCATGAGGGGGCCGGAAAGTCTGTGTATATATTGTTGTACGGCGGCGGGTGAGCACACACAGCGCGGCGTGCCGTACCAGCCGCACTTGCAGGGGTTCATCGCGGCGATGAGCTGGAAGCGGGCGGGGTAATCGACCTTGCCGATGGCGCGGGAGATGGAGACCACGCCGTCCTCGAGCGGCTGACGCAGGACTTCGAGCACATCTTTATGGAATTCGGGGAACTCGTCGAGGAAGAGCACACCGTTATGCGCGAGCGAGATGTCTCCGGGCTGGGGCAGACGGCCGGGACGGCCGGTACCGCCCGCGAGCGCCTGCGCCGAGGTCGTGTGATGGGGCGCACGCACCGGACGGCCGATCATGCGCGCGGCCTGCTCGCCCCGACCGAGCGCCGACCAGATGCGGATGACTTCCAGCCGTTCATCGGGGTCGAGCGGGGGCAGGATGGTGGAAAAGCGCTTGGCCATCATGCTCTTGCCCGAACCGGGCGAGCCGCATAATAAGATGTTGTGTCCGCCGGCGGCGGCGATCTCCAGCGCACGCTTGACCGTCTGCTGACCCAGGACGTGGCAGAAGTCGAGGGAATCGTCCGAGACCGCAGGCGGCGCGGGCGGTGGACAGGGGGACAGGACAGCGCCGTGGTAGAGGTGGTTTAAAAGCGTCACCAACGTGGGAACGGGGAAAACCTCGATGCCCTCGGCGTACGCAGCCTCGGCGGCATTGCCCTCCGGGACATAGGCGCGGCGCAGACCGGCGTCCCGCGCGGCCAACACCATGGATAACACGCCCGACACCGGGCGCAGCGCGCCGGTGAGCGAGAGTTCCCCGATAAATAAAGCGTCGTCCGGCGGCGGGGCAATCTGGCCGGAGGCGGTCAGTACAGCCAGCAGGATAGGCAGGTCGTACACCGGCCCTTCCTTGCGCACGTCAGCGGGCGCTAAGTTGATGGTCACGCGTGAGACCGGCCACTCGTACCCGACAGATTTGATCGCCGCGCGCACGCGCTCACCGGCCTCGGAAACCGCCTTGCCCGGCAGTCCGACGATATCCAGACGCGGCAATCCACCCGAGAAGAAACACTCGACCGAGACAATGTAACCCTCGATTCCAGAAAGCCCAGCCGCGTGCACCAGAGAAACCATACCCAAACCTCCCCGAAAAAGATCAATTATATGATACTAATATAATACACTTTTGCCTTGATTGCCAATCTTTTTCAGGAAATGAAAGAAAAATTGCAAAAAACTCACAAGCGAAGGTTTACATTGGCAGGCCAATTGTGATAAAATACGGTAGGTAACGTATTTTGTTTTTAGAATGCACGCAGTCCGTTCTGCGCCGTTCTGCTTTTTTCGTCAATCCGTAATTTCCATCAAGGAGGATTTCACAACATGGCAAGAAAAATGAAGTCCATGGACGGTAATACTGCTGCGGCTCATGTGTCGTATGCATTTACCGAAGTCGCGGGTATCTATCCGATTACCCCCTCTAGCCCCATGGCAGACAACGTTGACCAGTGGGCTGCCGCTGGCCAGAAGAACATCTTCGGCAACACGGTTAAGGTAATCGAGATGCAGTCCGAGGCAGGCGCAGCTGGTACGGTTCACGGCTCGCTCGCTGCAGGCGCTCTGACCACCACCTACACCGCATCGCAGGGCCTTCTGCTGATGATCCCGAACATGTACAAGATCGCAGGCGAGCTGCTTCCCTGTGTCTTCCACGTATCCGCGCGTACCGTAGCTTCGCACGCGCTGAACATTTTCGGCGATCACTCTGACGTTATGGCTTGCCGCCAGACCGGTTTCGCAATGCTGTGCGAGACCAACCCGCAGGAAGTCATGGACCTGTCTGCTGTTGCGCATCTGGCAACCATCAAGTCCCGCGTTCCGTTCATCAACTTCTTCGACGGCTTCCGTACCTCGCACGAGATCCAGAAGATTCAGGTTTGGGATTACAGCGACCTGGCTGAGATGTGCGATATGGACGCTGTTGAGGCGTTCCGCAAGCGCGCTCTGAACCCGGAGCATCCGGTCATGCGCGGCTCGCACGAGAACGGCGACATCTTCTTCCAGCATCGTGAGGCCTGCAACAAGTTCTACGACGCCGTACCGGGCATCGTTGAGGAGTACATGGCAAAGGTCAACGCAAAGCTGGGCACCGACTATCAGCTGTTCAACTACTACGGCGCACCGGACGCAGAGCGCGTCATCATCGCAATGGGCTCCATCTGCGACGTCGCTGAGGAAGTTATCGACTACCTGACCGCTCAGGGCGAGAAGGTTGGTCTGGTTAAGGTACGTCTGTACCGTCCGTTCGCAGCAGACAAGCTGCTGGCTGCTATCCCGGAGACCGCAAAGAAGATTGCAGTCCTCGACCGCACCAAGGAGCCGGGCGCACAGGGCGAGCCTCTGTACCTCGACGTTGTTACCGCTCTGCGCAACGCAGGCAAGAACGACATCGTTGTTACCGGCGGCCGTTACGGTCTGGGTTCCAAGGATACGCCTCCGGCATCTGTCTTCGCAGTATACGAAGAGCTGGCGAAGGACGAGCCCAAGCACATGTTCACCTTGGGCATCAACGACGACGTAACCTACCTGTCTCTGGAAGAGAAGCCGGCTCCGAACACCGCAGCTGAGGGCACCACCGAGTGCAAGTTCTGGGGTCTGGGCGGCGACGGTACCGTTGGTGCAAACAAGAATTCCATCAAGATCATCGGTGACCACACCGATAAGTATGTACAGGCATACTTCCAGTACGACTCCAAGAAGACCGGCGGCGTTACCGTATCGCACCTGCGTTTTGGCGACAAGCCGATCAAGAGCCCGTACTACATCAATAAGGCTGACTTTGTTGCTTGCCACAACCCGTCCTACATCACCAAGCACTTCCCGATCGTGCGTGACGTAAAGCCGGGCGGCGTATTCCTGATTAACTGCCAGTGGACTCCCGAGGAGCTCGAGCATCATCTGGCAGCTTCTGAGAAGCGCTACATCGCAAAGAACAACATCCAGCTGTACACCATCAACGCAATCGACCTGGCAATCGAGATCGGTATGGGCAAGCGCACCAATACCATTCTCCAGTCCGCATTCTTCGCACTGGCTAAGGTCATGCCTTCTGAGGACGCAATCCGCTTCATGAAGGAAGCAGCAACCAAGTCCTACCTGAAGAAGGGCCAGGATGTCGTTGATATGAACCATAAGGCAATCGACGCTGGCGCAACTGCATTCGTTAAGATCGACGTACCGGCATCCTGGGCTGACGCACAGGACGAGGAAAAGGGCGAGAAGCTGCAGGGCCGCGAGAAGACCGTCAAGATGGTCGAGGAGATCATGGAGCCGGTTGGCCGTATGGACGGCGACTCTCTGCCGGTATCCGCATTCGCTGGCGATCATGTAGACGGTACCTTCGAGCAGGGCGCTGCTGCATACGAAAAGCGCGGCGTAGCTGTTACCGTTCCGACCTGGAACCAGGATACCTGTATCCAGTGTAACCAGTGTGCATACGTTTGCCCGCATGCTACCATCCGTCCCTTCGCTCTGACCGAGGAAGAGGCAGCTGCCGCTCCGGAGGCTGCACGCATCGTCGACGTCAAGGCTGGCAAGGGCAAGGGTGTTTACAAGTACATCATGGCTGTTTCTCCGCTCGACTGCATGGGCTGCGGCGTCTGCGTAGGCATTTGCCCGACCAAGTCCCTGACCATGGTTCCGCAGGAGCAGGAAGCTGCACAGCAGGACGTATTCGACTACATGGTTGCCAAGGTTTCCGAGAAGGCAGACATGGTTTCGAGCAAGTCTGTCAAGGATTCCCAGTTCAAGACCCCGCTGCTTGAGTTCTCCGGCTCTTGCGCAGGCTGTGCTGAGACCGCTTACGCTCGCCTGATCACTCAGGTTTGCGGCGACCGTATGTATATCTCCAACGCAACTGGCTGTTCGTCCATTTGGGGCGGCCCGGCTGCTACTTCTCCGTACACCGTCAACAAGGAAGGCCGCGGCCCGGCTTGGGCGAACTCCCTGTTCGAGGATAACGCTGAGCATGGTCTTGGTATGTACTACGGCCAGAAGGCAATCCGTGAGCGCCTGATCGGCAAGCTCGAGGAGATGGCTCAGAACGACCAGACTCCGGCAGAGGCAAAGGAAGCAATCGCTAAGTTCCTCGAGACCAAGGACGACGGCGAAGCAAACGCAGAGGCTACCAAGGCTCTGGTTGCTGTACTCGAGAAGGGTGCAGAGGCTGGCTGCGCACTGTGCAAGGAAGTTCTGGCTGAGAAGGAATACCTGTCCAAGAAGTCCATCTGGATCTTCGGCGGCGACGGCTGGGCATACGACATCGGCTTCGGCGGTCTGGATCACGTTCTGGCTTCCGGTGAGGACGTCAACGTTATGGTATTTGACACCGAGGTTTACTCGAACACCGGTGGACAGGCTTCCAAGGCAACCAACATCGGCGCTGTTGCTCAGTTTGCGGCTGCTGGTAAGCAGATCGGCAAGAAGAGCCTGGCTGAGATCGCAATGAGCTACGGCTACGTATACGTTGCTCAGGTTGCTATGGGTGCAAACCCGGCTCAGACCCTGAAGGCAATCGCTGAGGCAGAGGCTTACCATGGTCCGTCCCTCATCATCGGTTACGCTCCCTGTGAGATGCACTCCATCAAGGGCGGCATGACCAACTGCCAGAAGGAAATGAAGAAGGCTGTTGACTGCGGTTACTGGAATATGTTCCGCTTCAACCCGGCACTGAAGGCTGAGGGCAAGAATCCGTTCATCCTCGAGTCCAAGGAGCCGACCACCAGCTACCGTGACTTCATCATGGGCGAGGCTCGTTACTCTGCTCTGACCCGTTCCTTCCCGGAGCGCGCAGAGAAGCTGTTCACTGAGGCAGAAGAAGCTTCCAAGAAGAGATTTACTCATCTGCAGAAGCTGCAGGCTCTGTACAGCGTAGACTAATCGCATAGATGGTTTTTAAGAGACCGTCCCTTCGGGGACGGTCTTTTTTTCGCAAAATCACGCTCTAAAACCCGCCCGCAGGCGACAAGCGGGTCCGGGTCTGCGACCCGGCGCGATCCAGCCGCGCAGCCCGTAGGCCACTATCCTTATTCCCGCGCCGTGCGCGGATAATATGAGTGTGCTGGCCCGTCCAGGTGGAACCTGGTCGAGCCCGCAGGCTCGAAATTCCCCTTTGAAACCCGGTGTCCGGCCCGGGTTTCAACTCAAACATACAAAAAAGGAAAGACCGTCCAAAGGGACGGTCTTTCCCATGAGCGCACTTTGTGCGCAAAGAGTATTTCGTTCGCTAGCACTCATTTTATCCGCGCACGGCGCGGAAATTAAGATAGTGACCTACGGGCCGGCGAGCGATTATTTTTTTATTTTAGTTGATTTTCGCAAGAGCGAAAATCAAAAGGGGATTTCGGACTCTGCGGAGTCCGACTCAGGGCAACGGTGCCCGCGTGTTAGGGCCTTGGCCGA
>CAUEJN010000008.1 GCA_959018045.1 uncultured Butyricicoccus sp.
CAGAGCAGCTGACTTGTAATCAGCAGGTTAACGGTTCGAGTCCGTTCATCGGCTTATGTTTTAAAATTTGGGTCTTTAGCTCAGTTGGTTAGAGCATCCGGCTCATAACCGGACGGTCCCGGGTTCAAGTCCCCGAAGGCCCACCAAAACCTTTCATTGTTCCTTCGGGGACTTGAAAGGCCGAAGAAAAATAATTCAGTGAATTATTTTTTCGGCCGTGGGTGTCAGATAAATCTGACCACGTGCAGCTCGGCGGGCACTTCCGCTTGGACGTTCAGCTCCGCAAGGCTCACCAAATAAATATTTGAACCAGACCGATGACGTAAACGCATCGAACATAGGGGTATAGCTCAGCTGGTAGAGCAGCGGTCTCCAAAACCGCGTGCCGTGGGTTCGATCCCTACTGCCCCTGCCAAAATGGCCCGGTAGCTCAGTTGGTTAGAGCGCTAGCCTGTCACGCTAGAGGTCGTGGGTTCGAGCCCCATCCGGGTCGCCATTCTTTCTTTGGTGACAAACTAAATATGCTGTTGTAGCTCAGCAGGCAGAGCACTTCCTTGGTAAGGAAGAGGTCGACAGTTCGAATCTGTTCAACAGCTCCACAAAAAACACCTTGCAAATTGCAAGGTGTTTTTTTGCGTTCGGAAAAGAATGTCAGGAAACTTCAGAACCAGCTGCTTCCTCGCCGGTAGACAGGTAAAGTTCCTCGCAGTCGCGCTGCGCGGTGATCAGAATGTCGATGGCGTCTTCGACTGCACGGAAGAGCTTGAAATAGAGTTCTTTGTAGTTGGGTTCGGGCAAGATTCATCACCTCGAACATATTTTAGGACATATTGTCCAAAATGTCAATAGGACACATTGTACTAGGATATAGTTCATATTGGTGATATAGATGCAAAAAGAAATTCGTCTGCGCATTCGTGATTTGAGAGAAGATGCAGACCTTACACAGAAGGAAATCGCAGACTATTTGGAATGCGACCAGTCGCTGTATTCAAAATATGAAAGAGGCGAACGGGTTGTGCCGTTAGAGGTGGTCTTCAAATTGGCGATTTACTATAAAACCAGTATGGATTATTTGGTAGGGCTGACCGATCAGCGCGACCCTTGCTAAAACTTTTATGTATCCCAGAATCCGTGACCTGCGCGAAGATGCAGATTTGACACAGAGCCAAATGGCACACGTTTTAAACGTCAGCCAGACCACTTATTCCCGCTATGAAAGCGGTGCATTGGATATCCCGAGCGCAGCGCTCATTGCACTGGCGAAATTTCACCACACCAGCGTTGATTATTTGCTCGGGTTGACCTCCAATCCTGTGCCGTATGATCCGTAAAACGAATAATAGATTTCAAGTATCACATATTGTGTTCCGCCAGAATCAAGTATAAATATTTCTGGACTTCCCGCCCGGATTCCGATATGATAGAGATATCAAAACATGAAAGAGGGGAGATCTATGGGATATATTTTCGCCGCCTCGATTTTTGATATCTTTCATTTCACACCAATTACAGAAATCGCGCAGCTGGTCTTGTTCTGGCTGGGGCTCAACTACATGCGTGAGTTTAGCCCGCTTTTTCATAAAGCCAGACCGTGGATGCTCGCGGGAATCTGTATCAATGTGCTGTCTATGATTGGCTTTACGAGCGAGCGCTTTGAGATCTCATTCGGGGATGTCCCCTTGGTGAGCATTGCCCAAGGTATTGTCTGGCTGTGGTTCTGGTATGCCCTGATTCGTGCCATCCAAAGTCTGGAGCCTGTTTATGGCGATCTGCACAGCGGCATGCTGTTTAAGCTGTATTACATCTGGGTCGGCCTGTATGTCGCATCCTACGTCATCGTTTTGGTGGGACTGCTGGGCTTGAATGCTATTGTGGGTGTGGCCGTCCTGTTTGTAGTCGCCAACCTGATCGTTGCCATTCTGCGCATCGTCTACCTGTACCGCGCATGGCAGGATTTCAACACCCGGCACGAACAGCTGAATCAGGTTTCGTATGACACGTTCTCAGAGGAGAAAAGATAATGAATTGGATTTTTGCGGGCTTAATCTGTGCCCATTTAGACGTATACTTCAATAGCGGCGTGGATTTATTGCCCGATTGGCTGGGGTATCTGCTGGTGTTGTACGGCATGAAGACCCTGTATCCTGTCCTCCCGGCGTTCGACAAAATGCGCATTGTACCGCTCATCACCGCCATGTGCAGCATCGTGCTATTCGGCGCGAATGTCATGGGCTATCTGCCTGATGCCGGCTGGCCGGGTGCGTGGATGCGCTTTGTCGATTACGCGCTGACCATCGCGGTCGAGCTGAGCTTCTGCTGGTCGGTGCACGCGAGCGAACGTCAGCTGCAATGCGAGCTTGATGACGCATCGCTGCTTGCTGCCGTGGGCGTGACTTGGGCCTTTGCCATCCTCGGTGTCATCCTGCGACTGGTCGAAAACGACATTTTTGCCCTGCTCACCACGATGTCCACCGCACTCCTGACCCTCTGGTTGTTCTATGCCCTGTGGGAAATCGTCAAAAATTATCGCTACACCAAGATGCAGCAGGCTTTTGAGAAAAACCGCTGGTAAATTGCTGAGAAATGACAGAAAAGGACGCAATCGCGTCCTTTTTTTCTGTCAAAAACCGGGATGCACGCGCTTTTCTGTGGAAATCTTCTCCATCGTGTGCTATAATGGCAGAGACGGACGCTTTGGCATCCGCTAAGGAGGTCTTTCCGTGAAATTTGTCCGAACCATCGCCTTTGCGCTGTGGGTGGCTGTCACAGCCCTCGACCTGTACATCGAACTCGACCCGCGATTCGTCGTGAACGTACCGGTCAAGCTGGGATTTGCTGCCGCGTTTGTCGCGCTCTGGTCGATCGTCTTTCCGCCGACCCGGCGGCACATGGGAAAATGGCTTGCGGTTTTGTTTGTCTATTACGTCTGGATGCTGCTCAACATCCTGTTTTTTGACAACGCCTTCGGTCGAGAACAAATGCACTATGGCATCAATCTCGAACCTTTCCACACCATCCGCAATTATGTTCGCGCCTACAATCGGGGATATATCCCCGGCATCGCAATGATGAACCTGTGGGGCAATGTCGCGGCGTTCGCACCGATGGGCTTTTTCCTGCCCAGCCTGTGCAGGCCGTTCGGCAACCTGTTCGTCTTCGTACCGACCATGTTTTTGATGATCTCGGGCGTGGAGATTATGCAGGTCGTGACCGCCTGCGGCAGCGGCGATGTGGATGATCTGATCTTAAATCTGGCGGGCGCGCTGGTGACCTGGCTTGTGCTGTGGCCGCTGTCCCGTCATATCAATAACCTGCTGAGGAGGAACCGTTATGATTCGTAATGTAGTAATTGTCGGACTTGGCCTGATGGGTGGCTCGATGGCAAAGGCGGTACGCGCCTATACAGATTGCAAGATTTACGGCTGGAATCGCACGCGCACCGTGGCTGAGGAGGCCATCCGCGAGGGCACGCTGGACGGTTTCGCAGAGGATGACGTGCTCGCACAGACCGATTTGCTGGTCATTAGCCTGTATCCGCAGTCGACTATCGACTGGTTAGCTGAGCACATGGGCAAGCTCAAACCCGGCTGTCTGATCGTCGATTTCGTCGGCGTTAAGCAGTGCATGGTCGATGCCATTACACCCCTTGCTAAACAGTACGGCGTACATTATATCGGCGGTCACCCCATGGCGGGTAAGGAGTTTTCCGGCTTTGCCTACGCCGAGGCCAGCCTGTTCCAGAACGCAAGCATGATTTTGGTGCAGACCGAAAGCAGTCCCCTGTGGGCGGTCGACGAGGTCGAGGGATTCTTCGATCAGTTGGGCTTTGGCCGCGTCGTGCGCTGCTCGGCCGAACAGCACGACCACATGATCGCGTTTACATCTCAGCTCTGTCACGTCGTATCGTCGGCTTACATCAAGAGCCCCGAAGCACTCAAACATAACGGCTACTCGGCTGGCAGCTATAAAGACCTGACCCGCGTGGCAAAGCTCAATGAGGATATGTGGACCGAGCTGTTCCTGCTCAACCGTGAACCGCTCACACAGGAGATCGACGAGATTATTAAGCACTTGACCGACTACCGCGACGCGATTCGCGACGGCGAGACCGAACGTCTGCGCAGCCTGCTCCGCGATGGCCGTATGATTAAGGAAAGTATCGGTTAACCACCGCACCCATCATGGAAGCTTTCGCCGGCCTTTCTCGAACCTTGCGGAATCTGAAAAGGCCCCTGTGGGGCGTTTTCCCGCAAGGCTGTGGTCGACTTGTTCGGCCAAGGCCCTAACACGCGGGCACCGTTGCCCTGAGGCGCCCGTCGCAACGGGCGAAATCCCCTCTTGATTCCCGGTGTCCGCCCCGGGAATCAATTAAAACAAACCCCAAAAGCGCCGTCTGCTGACGGCGCTTCTTTTTTATAAGTGAACCCCAAAAACAAAAGCAGCCTGCCGGAGGCAGACCGCTTTTGAAAAGAGAACGAGTTGGACTTTGGGGATAAATATAGTATAGCAGACTTAACTGCCGGATACTATTTGCGCCTTGGACGAATCTAAAGGGAAATGATGTACAATTTGCACAAATAAAGTGTGAGAATGAACAAGACACATAGATAAAACGACAAATACAAACGCGGTTAGGAAATATCACCGTCGGGCGAGCAGGTCATCGAAAGCGAAACGGTCTTGGAGGTAGAACCTTTGTAGAACGTACACTTACCGGAAACCTTTGCGCCGGAGTGAGAGCTAGAAGCATTTTTGTAGTCCCAGCCGCTATAACCCGTTGCGGAATAATCATCGTCTGTAGCAATTGCTCGACTGCCATCATAAGCGAAATAACCAGTCAAATAAAACTTGCCGACTGTTGAACCATCGTATTTTACGGATGCAGTCTTTGTTTTCGATACGGTTGAGGCATACGGCTGAACATAATTTGACTCTGTAATAACAACTTCAAAACCATCACCCAGATCAATCGTTTGGACATCCAGATAAGCCGCATTTGCATTCATAGAAAAAGCAAAGATTGTTGCGAGGCTAAGAAACAGAGTCAGGAATTTTCTTTTCAATATTCTCATCCTTTTTTTCTTGCTCAATAAGTGCTTCGAATTCTTCATCGGAAATTTCGACGGGTTGCGAGGTTTCTTCTTCGGTGAGAATTACGGTAAAAGGGCCATCCACTTCGACATAAGGACGTGCTCTGAAATAATAATGACCCAAGACCGCGATTGCAACCGCAAAAGCAGCCATCACAGCACCAATACCGACACCAATGATGATCTTTTTCTTCTGTTTACTCTTGCCCAGAACCTCCGGATCTACACACTCCATCAAAGCCTCCGCGACTTCTTCCGGCTGACCAAGCTGTGCACACAGCTCATCATAGGAGCCATTAAGCTCGGAGAGTGTACTGTCGGAAAACTTCTGCAAAAGCAATCTTTTTTGTCTGCACGGACAGTTTAACCTGTGTTCTACTGCCGAAAGGTACGCTTGCGAGCCATTCATCGGTTGGTTCCTCCTAGATCGGTTCCTGCGTCCATGATGTCCAGCACCGCCTGGTGCAGCTTGAGATAACGAGGGAACAGGGAATGCAGGTATTCTCGTCCAGCATCGGTAATGCGATAGTATTGCCGCACGCGGTTGTCGGGAGAAATCTGCTTGTCGCCCTCTTCCAGATATCCCTGATCGACAAGGCGATAAATCACAGGGTAGAGCAGGGAGAGCGTATAGACGCCGAACGAGCGGCGCTCGAGTTCCTGGGTCATCTGGTAGACGTACATCGGCTCTTCATTGAGCAGATGCAGTACCAGCATAGGGCTTGCAGCCCGCTTGAAGTAGTCTTCAAAGGAGTGACCCGAATCCTTGTCTGACTTTTTTTCTCTGGCCATTAGAAAACCTCACATAACTAGTTACGGATTTATTATAACAAGATGGCTTGGAAAATCAATGATTAGCAATGGAAATTTTTGTTGACACACGTTTAACTTTGCGGTATATTGAATTTAGAAGCTGGATTACATAAGGTCCAGTATAAAAATCAATATAATTTTTAAGGAGCGTTGTATGATGAAAAAGAAAATGATTGCATGTGCAGTTATGGCTTGTGTATTGTCATTAGGAGTTACTAGTGGAGCATCTGCAGCAGATGTAGAAGATACAACAGAAAATATGATCGAAGCACAAGATTCATCAGACCGAATTGAAATTTTTCCGATTTATTTAGGCCAGGGATATTGTACCGGAGATGGTGTACGCGTACGAAAAGGACAAGGAACGAATTATGCAATCTTAGGCAGCCTATATAAAGGAGACTTGATTAACGTATATAACGTAAAGCATGAGGTGGATGGATGGACTTACATTACCCATGGATGTGATGAGCATCCCCATGGATTGTCTGGATATATGGCGAGTCAATATGTAAGCGATCTTGATCCAGCACGGTTGGAGGCAGAGATTCAAGAAGATGTAGAAGATACGGATGACATTGTATTTGAAATCGGGTGATTTATATGAATTGGTTAACAACAGCGAGTATTTTGTTGTTGCTTGGTAATTCTTTTCCAATGACTCCAACTCTACCAGAATCACAATCTATATCTGTACTTAATAATGAGTTATCTGCAAACGAGACTGATTTTATAGCACAAGCGGCTTCTTTTATTAAAACTGCATTTGAATACGATGTTTCAGATATTGATCCTATCATGCAACAAGAGGGAAATCGTATATCTATATGGTTTTATCCAGATTCTCAAGATATTATGGATAACTATTTTGTGCAGATAGATCCGGATAGAGTGTATCCAACCATGCTATATCATTTTCAATATCCTAACGTTGAAAAAGTAGATATCGCAACAGATGATACCTTTACATATGATCCTAGAATTATTCAAGTTGCACGAGATTATATTGAGGAGGTATATGATGTCCATTGTACTACAGATGATATCAAAGTTTATGGATATCAAAATAAAGTAGCGGTGCAGTTTAAAGTTTCTGAGGATTGTTTTTTTGACGTGCGGTTTTTCTATAAAGACATGAAACCAACAGGAATTCTTTATTTAATAAATGAAGATGAAGCGTCAGTTTGGTTAGAGGCTAATCATGGTAAGATGTATTATAGCAGCAAAGAATAAAACAGTTTAAATTATTAAAACAAGATAATTTGTTATTATAAAAGTCTCTTCCATTTGGGAGAGACTTTTATAAGTTATTCGTTTATGATAGTTTAATCGGCAGGTTTACTTATGTATGAGCGAAGAAATGTTTTATCAGTGTATAGTTCGTACGTATGCATACGAACAAGATGGAAGAAATGCGGATTGCTGCTTGGTGGGAAGAAGAACGGCAGGATCGAATGCATTCAGATGCTTGATGTGAATATTTATTATAAGAGGATGAACGTAAAAAATCCCTCCCGAGCGGGAGGGATTTTTATGACCGCGCTTTGCGCGGAGGGGGATTGCGCTCGCTGCGGCGAGCGCTTTTTTTGATTATTTTTGGTTGATTCCCGGGTCGGACACCGGGAATCAAGAGGGGATTTCGTGTCCTGCGGGACACGACTCAGGGCTCTGCCCTGAGAACCCGCAGCCTTTGAAAAGGCTGGCGAAACTTTCTGTGATTGGTGCGGTGGTTATTTCTTTTCTTTGAGACCGAGGGTACGGCGGACGCGAGGAATAAATGCCGAGGCGAACTTACCCTGACCGCGGCTCTTAACGTAGAAAAAGCCGATGATCGAGAATACGACAGCGCCGATGAAGTTGACGATCAAGTCTTTCATGGTATCGATTAGTCCAATATCGATATAGCCGCCATATTTTGCAATCCAGTCCTCACCGTTGACGATGAGCGAATCAATTTTGACGTGTTCGACGATATTCAGGCCGTCCGGGTTAAACATAACCGAGTTGATTTCGTGCACAATCCAGTCCTTCTGCATATCCATGTGCAGGTAGGTATCGGCGGCGAACTCGAAGAACTCCCACAGGACACCGACGGTCATGGAAAAGCAGAATGCGACGATGGCGAGGAACAGGGGAGACAATTTCACCGAGAAGCGTTCGCTTCGATTAAAGATATCCACGAGTGCAAAGCCGATGGCCGCCATCAGGAAACCGTTTATCGTGTGCAGCATGGTATCCCAGTAGGGGATTTTGGTGTAATAGGAGTTGATTTCGCCCATAATTTCTGCGGCGAAGATGAAACAGTAGATGATGGTCTCGAGCGCCGGGGGAAGGTCGATGCCCAATTTGCGGTCGACGAAGATGGGGACGGTAAACAGGGCGAGGGTGAGCACACAGACAAAGAGGTGCTCATAGTTGCCGCGCAGGAAGGCGCGGGCGGCGACGAAAACGACAATCAGGGACAGCAGTCCGCGGATTGTCATACGGCGTCGTTTGTTGCGGGATAACATAGGATACTCCTTTCGGGGTGGGAGATCTCAGGGGCGGGAGAAAGGAACCGCCGAGATCGGGAAGATGGGAAAAAAGGGTCTCCGGCGGAGCGCCGGAGACCCAGGACAGTTGCGAGACGCTTATTCGATGCCCTCTTCCTCGCCCTCAGGACGAGTATTGAACGCATAGTCTTCACAATTGTTAACAGCCTCGACTTCGTTTGCGTAGGGGCAGACAAAAACGCGGCCTTCGGTCTCTGCCTTAGCAACGCAGATCTTGGTACCGACTGCATCGCGGCGGCGGAACAGACACCACAGCTTCTTGGACATATGGATTTACCATCCTTTCTCAAATAGGAATCCTCGTTATTATTTTATCATGCACAGTAGCATTTCACAAGAGTTTTCCCGGCTTTCCTGCCGAGGAAAAGGCAAAATCCCCTTGCAACCGGTAAATGGGTGTGATAGCATTAAGGTAATGAAGGCAATTACGGACGGGGTTCTGGCTTCAGAACCGATTTGGAATTTGAAAACAGAAAGGGAAGATTGTTTTGACGCATGACATGAACTATCTGCGCCTGTTGGCCGAGAAATTCCCGACGATTGAATCGGTCACCAACGAGCTGGTCAACCTGCGCGCCATTATGCACCTGCCCAAGGGGACGGAGTATTATTTTTCCGATCTGCACGGCGAACATGAGGCATTCATCCATCTGCTGCGATCGGGTTCGGGTGTGATTCGGGAGAAGATCGATGCACTGTTCCGCTCGTCGATGATGGAAGAAGACCGTTCTGCGCTGGCCGCGCTGGTCTACTATCCGACCACGCAGATGGCGCGTGCGCGCAAGACCGAGCAGAACTACGCCGACTGGTGCACCATCACGATCAACCATCTGGTGATTGTCGCGTGCGAGGTTTCGGCCAAGTATACGCGCAGCAAGGTGCGCCAGACGATTGACCCGCGTTATGCCGGACTGATTGAAGAGCTGATGAACACCGACGGCACCGACGCAGACAAGCGCGTCTATTATCGAGAGATGATTGAGACCGTGGTGCAGGTGGGCTGTGCCGAGGGACTCATCAAGGCGCTGTGTCATTTGATTCAGCAGATGACCGTCGATCAGTTACATATTATCGGTGATATTTTCGACCGCGGCCCGCGTGCCGACCGTATTTTAGATGAGCTGATGAAGCACCACGACGTTGACATCCAGTGGGGCAATCACGACGTTGCCTGGATTGGTGCGATGTGCGGCAACCCGGTGTGCCTCATGAGCGTGCTGCGTATCGCCATCAGCTACAACGGTTTTGACTGCCTGGAGGACGGTTACGGCATCAACCTGCGACCGCTGTCCATGTTCGCGGCAACCACCTACGCAAACGACCCGTGCGAGCGCTTCATGCCGCACGTGCTGGACGAAAACGAGTTCGACCCGGTTGATCCCGCGCTGGCAGCCAAGATGCACAAGGCGGTCACGGTGATGATGTTCAAGCTGGAAGGACAGCTCATCAAGCGTCATCCCGAGTACGAGATGGAGGGCCGTCTGCTGCTCGACAAGATGGATCTTACAAAGGGCACGATCAAGATTGGCGGCAAGGAATACCAGCTGACCGACACCAATTTCCCGACCGTCGACCCCAAGGACCCCTACGCGCTGACCGAGGAAGAACAGAACATTCTGGATGGTTTCCAGGCTTCTTTCCGTCATTCCGAGCGTCTGCGCACTCATCTGGACTTCATTATGAGCCACGGTGCGATGTATAAGGTCGCGAACAATAAGCTGCTCTATCACGGCTGCATTCTGGTCGAGGAAGACGGCTCGCTGGCCGAGGTCGAGCTGGGCGGCAGTAAGCACAAGGGTCGCGAGCTGCTCGACTATCTGGAAATGCACGTGCGCCGCGCGTACCACTCCGAGGCGCCCGACTCGGTCGACCTCATCTGGTACCTGTGGTGCGGTGCCCGTTCGCCGTTGTTCGGCAAGGATCGCATGACCTCCTTCGAGCGCTACTTTGTCGACGACAAGGCGCTGCAAAAGGAGCACATGAACCCATACTATAAATTTTATGACCAGCCCGAATTCTGCGAAGCCATCCTGCGCGAGTTCGGACTCGACCCGGCGTGCAGCCACATCGTCAATGGACATGTACCGGTCAAGCACGGCGACTCGCCCATCAAGGCAGGCGGCCGCCTGTTCGTCATTGATGGCGGTATCTCCAAGGCTTACCGCTCCAAGACCGGTATCGCCGGTTACACTTTGATCTCCTCTTCGCACGAAATTCAGCTCGCAGAACACCGTCCATTCCACCGCGGAAATGACCTCGAGAGTCCGGAAACCTATACCACAGTGCACATTGTCGAGCGCATGCCGCGCCGTCTGATGGTCGAGGACACCGACGCAGGTCAGCGCTTCAGCCGCCGCATTGAGGAGCTCGGACAGCTGCTGGGGCTGTACCGTCAGGGCGTTTTTGGCGAAGCCTGAGATGCACGGACGCTCGTACAAAAATGGCAAAATTGTAAACATTTTCGGCAGACTTCTACGTTCGCAAGAACAAGGTAGTTTTTCCCTTTGCTTTATGCTATATTGAAGATGAAAAGAACCTGCTTTTGGCACAGCGCCCTGCTTTCCCACGCAGAAAGGAGGATGACCCAAAATGTTGTTTACAGCACTGAAACAGTACGATTTCGCGCAGATCCAGGCCGAATTGATTCAATATCTCGGAGAACTGGGTTTGGATGAGAGCATACTCAACACAACACTCAGGGGAGACATCACGATTGGCTCGCTCACAAACGGGCTGACCGAGCGCTTAATTGCAAAGGCGGCCGAAGAAGACCGCCGCAGATTCCGCGAAAAGCAAAGCGAAGGCATTGCGCGTGCGCAAAAAGCCGGTGTGGCCATTGGCCGACCGACGCGGAAGCAGGACAAGCGATTCCATAAGGTACGCGATATGTACCTGGCACAGGAGGTCACCGGACAGGAGGCCGCCCGACTGCTTGGCGTGGCACCGAGTACCTTCTACCGCTGGCTGCGGCAGGAAGAGGAAGCCAAGTAGAACCGCCATCCGCGTACCGCAGGCGCATCGCTGCGCCTGCCATCCCCTCAAGAGCGGGTTCCGTCCCAGTGCGGAGCCCGCTCTTTTGCTCGCTGCCCCATACGTTTCACGGGATGCGGTCAAACACCCATAAAACACCGGATTGTATGCCTTTTCCACTGTTCAAAGTCCGGTTTTTATGATACACTGAAAGCACATCAGTAAATTTTGGACAACCCGAAGGAGGGTGGACATGAAACGATTTTTGGCCGGCTTGCTGTGTCTGCTGACCATGGGCGCGTGCAGTCTGACGCTGAGCGGCTGTACGCTCAAGACCGGCGTAGATCTGATGCAGCTGCCCAAACCGAATAAAGACCGCCAGGCTATCACAGACGAGCTCCAGCGGGTGCGCTCGACCGACGCGGTGGAGGACGCACCCTACGAGGGCGAGAACCGCAACACCGTACAGATGGTCGATCTGGATGGCGACGAGGTGGAAGAGGTGGTCGCCTTCTTCCGTGCACCGGCCAACGGAAACACCTACGAGGCCGTGGTGCTGAGCAAGCAGGCAGACGAGTCGTACACCTGTGTCGGACGCATCCAGGGTACGGGCGCACGTATCGGCCAGGTCAGCTATCCGGTGGTCACCGAGGACGGACAGCGGTGCATTTTGATGAGTATGGACAAGGCGGGCGACCAGGGCAGCCACCTGATCGCAGCCGATTACAGCGATACCGGCATTGAAGTGATACTGGAGGCCGATTATATCAGTATGCTGACCGTCGATCTGGACAGTGACGGCTCGCAGAACGTTTTTTTGATCTCCGGACAGGAAAACCGCCGCACGGCGACCATTTACAGCTATGATGAAGAGGATCGCGACCTGACGCTGATGAGTGAGAGTCCGCTGTCGGCATCGGCCAAGATCATCAGCCGGTTGGACAGCGGATATATCGCGGACAATCAGCCTGCGGTCTTTGTCGAGGAAACCGTTTCGGGCGGCAGCGGCCAGCAGACCGACCTGTTTGTCTACCAGCCCGACGAGGGACTGCGCAATCTGGCGCTGAGCACCGAGAGCGGCACCGGCCGGGGCACCTACCGCGTCGTACCGGCCAACGCCTGCGACATCAACGGCGACGGCCTGACCGAGATCCCGCGCGCGGTGCACATGGTGGGCTCCATGTCGGACGGCAGCGATGCGGTGTATATGTTAGACTGGTATCTGTATGATGCCGAGGGCGACCCGACCTATGTCGAGACCACGTACCGCAACGTCAGCCAGGAATGGGACTTCCGCATCAGTCAGGACTGGTACGACGCAGTGCACGCGGTCAAGGGCTCGCAGGACGGCACCGACTATACCACCTTTGAGGTGTACGCCGCGGATGGCAAGTCCATTCCGCTGCTCACGATCTATTATATTCTGGGCGATGAGAGCGAGATCAACGCGCGGGTCGAGGCTTCCGACGAGATGTTCGCGCTGGATGTGACCGATTCGGGCGTATTTGTCGCACAGATTCCGGCGGAAGCCAATAGCAGCAGCCTGAAACTGACCGAAGATCAGGTACATGAGCGATTTTCGCTGATTGCGGTTGACTGGAGCGCATCGCAGTCGTGACAGGAGGGAAAAGCAAATGAAGCGTAAAGTATTGGTACTGGAAGATGAAGAGAATATCCGCAGCTTTGTCGTGCTCAATCTCAAGCGCGCGGGGTTCGAGGTGATCGAGGCGGGCAGCGGCGAGCAGGCGCTCGAGCTGTTTGAGCAGCACCCCGATGTGCAGGTGGCCGTGCTCGATGTCATGCTGCCGGGGATCGATGGGTACGAGGTGTGCCGCACCATGCGTGCACGCGGTTCGCGCGCGGGCATTATCATGCTGACCGCACGCACCCAGGAGTCGGATAAGGTGACCGGCCTCATGACCGGCGCGGACGACTACGTGACCAAGCCGTTCTCAGTGGTCGAGCTGGTCGCGCGCGTCGAGGCGTTGTTCCGCCGCGTCGGCGGAGGCGGCTTCCAGGAGGACGACAGCATCCGCTCGGGGCCGTTCCGCTTAGATGCCCGGTCGCGTGAGGTGACCAAGAATGGGGTCAAGATCGAGCTGACTCAGATCGAATACGGCATTTTGAGGGCGTTTATGAGCAATGTCGGCCGCGCACTGTCGCGTGACGATATCCTCGAGATGGTCTGGGGTCACCACTACGTCGGTGAGCTCAAAATCGTCGACGTCAACATCCGCCGCCTGCGCATCAAGATAGAGGACAATCCGGCCTCGCCGCGCTATATCGTCACCGTGCGCGGCTTTGGTTATATGTGGGAAGGCTAAGGGAAATGAAGTACCGAAAAAGAAAATCCCGTCGGAAGCGCGAGAAAAAGGACTGGCTCGCCGCCCTGATCGAGCGGCACAAGCCCAAACACAGCGCACGTCCGGCATCGGGTACCCCGCCCGCACCCGGCGCGGTGCGTATCCAGCACTCGCCCGGCGGTCTGCGCGGCCGCTGGCTGATGAACTCGCTGTCCTTTGTCGTCGTCATCCTGGCCGCAGTTGTCATCGCGGTCACTATGGGCTTTTCCAGCTACTACTATAACAGTATCCACGACATGCTCAGCTATCGCATGAGCACGCTCACCACCAATTTCTATAACAGCGGTTGGCTGGGCAATCTGGAATACTATTATTATGGGATGGAAAAGACCATCGGCGATTTTGACATCAACATGCGTGACAAGATCGAGTTGCAGTTTTTAAACGAGCGGGGCACCATCCTCAAATCATCATCGGGCTTAAACGACGGCACGATGGCGGTCACCGGAGATGTGGCGCGTGCGCTCGGACAAGATGAGGACGGGGACGGCGAGAATGAGGGCGAACAGAACGGCGTGATTCAGGTCTGGACGGGAGAAGACCCCATGACCGGTGAGCGCGTCCTGAGCATGACCACACCGCTCTATATCGAGGACGACCACCTGGTCGGTGGTATCCGCATGGTCACTTCGCTGGCCATCGCGGAAAAGCAGACTATGTACTTTGTGCTGTTCTCGGTGGCGGTCAGCCTGCTGTTTTTCGCACTGGTCGTCCTGTCTAACCGCTACTTCCTAAAGTCCATTCTGGAGCCGGTCACCAAAATTAACGTCATCGCCAAGGAAATCGCCGCCGGGCGATACGGTATGCGCCTGCAAAAGGCGTACGATGATGAGATCGGCGAGCTGTGCGACACGATCAACTACATGTCGGATGAGATCTCGCGCACCGAGCGCATGAAAAATGACTTTATTTCGTCGGTCTCGCACGAGCTGCGCACACCGCTGACCGCGATTGACGGCTGGAGCGAGACACTGCTTGCAGTCGGCGCCACCGACCCCGAGGAAGTCATGCAGGGACTGGAGATCATCCACAAGGAGAGCCGCCGCCTGACCCGTATGGTCGAAGAGCTTCTGGACTTCGCCCGCATCGAGTCCGGACGCATGAAGCTCGAGGTTGAGACCTTTGACCTGGAAATGGAGCTGTACGAGGCGGTGTACATGTACGAAAACATGCTCGCCAACACCGAAATGAAACTGAGCTATCACACCGACGACGTGGACAACTACTTTGTAAACGGCGACCGCCACCGCATGAAGCAGGTTTTCTTGAACATCATCGACAATGCGGTCAAGTACGGCAAATCGGGGGGGCGCATCGAGGTCGACCTGCGCCACGAGGGCAAAAACATCGTGGTCTGCGTGCGCGACTACGGCGTGGGCATCCCGGAAGCCGAGCTGCCGTTCGTCAAGGAGAAATTCTATAAAGGCTCGTCCAAGGAGCGCGGCAGCGGTATCGGTCTGGCAGTCACCGACGAGATCGTTAAACTGCACGGCGGTACGCTGACCATCCGTTCCAAGGCAGGCGAGGGCACGGCGGTTTACGTGTCCGTTCCTGCCATCGACGTCCATACCGCACTGGGCGTCGAAACGTCCATCGCAGAGGAGAACACCCAATGAAGCATTATGAAATGCCGCCGTGCGTGCGCAAGACCACGATCGGCGGCCAGGCGATCATCGAGGGCATCAGCATGAAGGGGCCGCAGACCACCTGCGTGACCGTGCGCAAGCCGGACGGAACACTGACCTTTCAGGAGCGTCCGACCCCCAAGCCCAAACACCCGTTTTGGAAGCTGCCGATTGCCCGCGGCGCCTACACCCTGTTCACCGCCTTAAAGGACGGCATGAACGACATCAACTATTCCGCCCAGTTTTTCGAGGACGACGACAGCGTCGATACCGAGCCGTCTCGGTTTGAAAAATGGGTAGAAAATCATATTTCGTCGGACAAACTGGAAAAAATCCTGATGGGTTTTGCTATGATCATCGGCACCATCCTGCCCATCGCGCTCTTTCTGGTCGCACCCACGCTCATCGTGGGCGTGCTGCCCGACGGTGCACCCTACTTTGTGCGCAGTCTGCTCGAGGGCGTGGTGCGTATCATCCTGTTTTTGATCTTTATGTGGTCGATTTCCCACATGAAGGACATCGAGCGCACCTTCCGCTATCACGGCGCCGAGCACAAGACCATTTTCTGTTACGAGGCCGGCCTGCCGCTGACCGTCGAGAACGTGCGCAGTATGCCGCGCTTCCATCCGCGCTGCGGCACCAGCTTTATGATCGTGATGATGATTATTCCTATCCTGATTTTCGCCTTTGTGCAGATGGATAACGTCTGGCTGCGCATGATTCTGCGCCTTGTCCTGCTGCCCGTCGTGGTCGGCATTGCCTACGAGTGCAACCGCTGGGCCGGACGGCATGACGGCGTGATTAGCCGTGCCATTCGCTGGCCGGGTATCCAGATGCAGAAGCTGACCGTATTTGAGCCGGATGACAGCATGATCGAGGTCGCAATCGCGTCCATGGAAAAGGTCATCCCGCCCGACGACAGCGACACATGGAAGTGAGAGAGATGGAAGACGTAAAAACACTGCTCGCGCACGTCCGGCACCAGCTGGACGGAGCCGGAGCCGAACGAATCCCGATGCCCGATCTGGAAGCGCGTGAGCTGACTGCCTGTGCGCTGGGGCTCGACCGCCGCCTGCTGCCTGCGCTGGGCGCGCGTCCGGTGACCGCGTCCGAGTGCGAGAAAACCGAGGCGTTGGTCGCTCGCCGTCTGTCGGGTGAACCGCTTGCCTACGTGCTGGGCGAGTGGGACTTCTACGGCATCACGCTGCGCGTCACGCCCGACGTGCTCATCCCGCGCAGCGACACCGAGCGCCTGTGCGAGCTGGCCATCGAGCGGGTGCAGACGATGCAAAACCCGCGCGTGCTCGACCTGTGCAGCGGCTCGGGCTGCATCGCGCTGGCGCTGCTGCACGAAGTGCCCGCCGCGCAGGCGGTCGCAGTCGATGTATCCCCGGCAGCGGTCGACGTGGCAAACGGCAACGCCGCACGGCTGGGACTCAGTGACCGCTATCGGTGCGTGACCGGCTCGGCGCTCGAGCCGATTGCCGATGCAGACCGCGACGCGTTCGACCTCATGGTGTGCAATCCGCCCTATATCACGGCCGACGAGATGCGTGAGCTTGACCGCGACGTTGCCGAATTTGAGCCGCACCTCGCGCTTTACGGCGGTGAGGACGGTCTGGATTTCTACCGCACGGTGATGAAAACCTGGCGATATGCCGTCAAATCGGGTGGATATCTGCTGTTTGAGTGCGGGTGGAAGCAGGGTAAGGCCGTGGCCGAGATCTGCCGGAAGGCAGGCCTGACCGAGGTGCAGGTTGAGACCGACTACGCAGGCGTACCGCGTATCGTGTGTGCCCGGGTGCCCCTGTCCTGACCGAACAGGCATTCGAAAATCGCTTGCAAATCATCGCTGGGTGCATTATAATAGAGGAACTGAACGTACCATCATGGAGGAACCCTATTTATGGCGTCTAATAATAAAAAGAAGTTGGAGCCGGTCGCCCCGGCGGCCAACAAACAGGAGGCCCTGGCCAAGGCGCTGGGTCTGATTGAAAAACAGTATGGTAAAGGTGCGGTCATGCGCCTGGGCGAGAATACCGGCATGGCAGTCGACCACATTTCCACCGGTTCGATCGGTCTGGACTGTGCGCTGGGCATCGGCGGCCTGCCACGCGGCCGAATCGTCGAGATTTACGGCCCGGAATCGTCCGGTAAGACCACGGTTGCCCTGCACGCCATCGCGCAGGCGCAGAAGGCGGGCGGCGAAGCGGCATTCATCGACGCCGAGCACGCCCTTGACCCGGTTTACGCCCGCGCGCTGGGCGTTGACATCGACAGTCTGCTGGTGTCCCAGCCGGATACCGGTGAGCAGGGTCTGGAAATCGCCGAGGCGCTGGTGCGCTCGGGCGCGCTGGACATCGTGGTCGTGGACTCGGTCGCAGCGCTCGTACCCCGTCAGGAAATCGAGGGCGAAATGGGCGACTCGTTTGTCGGACTGCACGCCCGCATGATGAGCCAGGCCATGCGTAAGCTCGCAGGCTCGATTGCAAAGTCCAACTGTGTGGCCATTTTTATCAACCAGCTGCGTGAAAAGGTCGGCGTGGTCTACGGTAGCCCTGAAGTCACCACCGGCGGCCGTGCGCTCAAGTTCTACGCTTCGGTGCGCATCGACGTGCGCCGCATTGAGCACATTAAGAACGGTACCGAGCTGCTCGGCTCGCGCACCCGCTGCAAGGTGGTAAAGAATAAGGTTGCACCGCCCTTCCGCGAGGCAGAGTTCGATATTATGTACGGCGAGGGCATCTCGCAGACCGGTGAGCTGGTCGACCTGGGTGTCGAGTACGATCTGGTGCAGAAGTCGGGCGCATGGTTTTCGATGAACGGTGTGCGCCTGGGTCAGGGTCGTGAAAATGCAAAGCTGTACTTTAAGGAGCACCCCGAAGAGGCTGAGGAGCTGCACAAGAAGATTGCAGAGGCGGTCGCAAAGGATCATGCCAAGCTCGCTCCCAAGCGCAAGAAGAAGGGCAAGGACGACGAGGACGCAGAGGAAACCGAGGAGACCACCGCATCGGCAGCACCGGCAGCGCGTCAGGACAAGAAGCCCGAGAAGTCGCGCGCGGTTACGATTGATGCCGATGACTTCGACGAAGACGATGGGATTGACGTATGATGCGGCGTGCGCGTGACGTGCAGCCGCCCGACCTGCGCACGCTGAGCCGGGAAGAGCTGGAAGAGGTCTACCGCAAGACGCTGGATCTGGCAGCAAAACTGCTGTCCTATCGTGCGCTGTCGGCGTCGGCGCTGCGCGAAAAGCTCATCGACAAGGGCTGCGCCGAGGAAGCTGCCGATTATGCACTGGCTTACTTGCAGGAACACGGCTTTCAGGACGACCGCAAGTACGCCGAGAGCACGGTACGCGCGTACACCCGACGGGGATACGGCGCCCTGCGCATCCGGCAGGAGCTGCGCCGCCGGGGCATTGAGCGCGACGACGCGGACGCGGTCATGGAGGACTGTGAGCCCGACCTCGATGCCATGCTCGCCCTGCTCGACAAGCGCCTGCACGGCGATCTGTCCGACCGCAAAGAGGTTAACAAGGCGGTCGCCGCCTTGCAGCGGCGCGGGTTCCTGTGGGAAGATATCCGCCGTGCACTCAACGAGTACGGCGCATCCATCGATGCCGGTTTCGACTGAGAAAGGGAAGCTATGCTCAAGAAACTCAACTGGTGCGTGTGCATCCTGGCAATCGTGCTGAGCGTGCTCAGCCTGGGCACGCTTGTGGGCGGGGATCTGGGACTGATGCTCGCGATGGCGGTCTTGCCTAAGACGGTGACCGCCGGGGTGTGCGTGAGCGCTGTGCTGTGGATTGTCGCTTGGTGGCAGCGCAACGATGCGGCAGCCCGTCCGGCGATGATCGCGGTCGCCTGCTTTGCCGTCTGTACCCTGATCTGGCTGAGCCATGCGTTCCGGCTGGCCGGTCTTGTGCTGTGAGAACATCAAACATTTGGGAGGGATCACCCCATGATGCGTAAATTTCTCTGGCCGGTTGTCGCGCTGGCCTGCCTGCTGCTCGCAGCGGAAGTGCTGAACCTGTCCGCCGTGCGGCCGTTCGGCGCGATTTTGTCCATCGCCGGCATGGCGTTCTGCGTGCTTGCGCGCATGTCTGCCCGCAGTAAGGCTGACCGGCAGCACGACCGCGTGGCACATTTGACCTTCTGGCTGTATGCCTGTGCGCTGGCCATCTGGATTTTCCTGATGTTTTGGCGATAAAACGTGAAAAAAGACCGCCGAAAGGCGGTCTTTTTGTTGCAATATAGGATTTCTTGTGTTATTCTGAGACACAGGAAAAATATTTTTCAGCGCGTTGCCGTACATAACGGTAGGCGGTTATTGCCCTCAAGCCCTCAGTTGATGGGAAGGGGGTGATCTTATGGTGACATACAGCGAACTATTTCAGTTTTGCCTTGTCCTCATAGGTTTTGCCGGTCTGATTGTCCAGATTTGCAAAAGAAAATGACCGCCCTCACGTCCAAATGAAGCGGTCATTTACATGATAACTTTCTGAGGGCGTAACCGTCTACCGGCAACGCGCCCTTTTTTATAGTTTCAGTATAGCCCGGGACGGTCAAAATGTCAAGTCGGACAGGGAGAATGTACCGAAAAATCGGTACATTCTGAAAAAATACCCCAGTATTTGCTTTCCGGTTGCATCTTGCGTAAAATCCGATATAATTGTAATATAGAAGAATCCAAAGCACGAGAAAGACCGCGCGGCCCCCGCCGCGCTGTTTTTGAGAAAGGAGTGTGTCTGTGAACACGAAAGTTGGACTGATCTCGCTCGGCTGTGCCAAGAATCTGGTCGACTCCGAGCACATGCTCGCCCGACTGCGTCAGGCAGGCTGCGAGATTGTAGACGATATGAACGAAGCCGAGGTGGGGATCATCAATACCTGCGGCTTTATCGAGTCGGCCAAGGCCGAGGCGATCGAAACCATTCTGGAGACCGCCCAGTGCAAGCAGGGCAAAATGCAGGGCTTGGTTGTTACCGGCTGCCTTGCACAGCGCTACCGTGAGGAGATCGAACGCGATCTGCCCGAGGTTGACGTGATCTGCGGCACGGGCAGTTACGAGGACATTGTGGAGGCGGTCGAGGCGGCCAGCCGAAAGGAAAAGCGGGCGTATTTCGGCCCGATGGACGGCGCCGATCTGGAAGGCGACCGCGAGCGCCTGACCCCGGGCTACACGGCATACTTTAAGATTGCCGAGGGCTGCTCGAACACCTGCGCGTACTGCATCATTCCCAAGCTGCGCGGCAAGTACCGCAGCCGTGACTATGATGCACTGCTCGAAGAGGCAAGGGCACTGTCGGACGCAGGTGTCAAGGAACTGATCGTCATTGCACAGGACATCACCAAGTACGGCATCGACCTGTACGGCAAGCGCCGTTTGCCCGAGCTGCTGCGCGAGCTGTGCAAGATGGATTTCACCTGGATTCGCCTGCACTACCTCTATCCCGACCAGATCACCGAGGAACTGATTGACGTGATTGCCGAGGAGGACAAGATCGTCAAGTATCTGGACATCCCGCTTCAGCATGTATCCAAGCGCATTCTGCGCGCCATGCGCCGGCCGGGTGACCGCGACAGCCTGACCGCACTCATTGGCAAGCTGCGCGAGCGCATTCCGGGTGTGGTACTGCGTACCAGCCTGATCGTCGGCCTGCCGGGTGAGACCGAGGAAGAGTTTACCGAGCTGTGCGAGTTCTTACAGGACGTGCGCATCGAGCGCGCAGGCGTGTTCGAGTTCTCGCCCGAGGAGGGCACCCCGGCCGCCAAGATGCCCGACCAGATTGACGACGAGACCAAGGAAAATCGCCGCCTGATCGTGGAGGAATTGCAGTCGGGTGTCATCGATGAGTACAATCTGTCTCGTGTCCATGAGGAAATGGATGTGCTGTGCGAGGGTTATGACGACAACGCGCAGCTCTATTACGGACGTACCTACGCCGATTCGGTGGAAGTCGACGGCAAGGTATGGTTTGCATCGGAAACGCCGTGCAACGCGGGTGAATTCGTGCGCGTGCGCATTGACGACAGTCTGGGCGCCGATCTGTCCGGTGTCCGCGTGGGAGGTTGAGCAACATGACAACTGCCAATAAAATCACGCTGGTGCGCATCGCGATGATCCCGTTTTTTGTGGTATTCGCCATTCTGGGCGGCCCGAAATATGATGCCATCGCGCTTGTGCTGTTCTGTCTGGCATCGTTTACCGACTTTCTGGACGGCTACATTGCACGAAAGTACAATCAGGTCACCGATTTCGGCAAGTTTGTCGACCCACTGGCCGACAAGCTGCTCGTAACCGCAGCCCTTGTTATCTTCGTCGAGCGCGGTCTGTTTGCCGCATGGATGGTCTTTGTCATTCTGGCGCGTGAGTTCATCATCACCAGCCTGCGCAACGTCGCAGCGGCAAAGGGTCAGGTTATGGCGGCTGCATGGTCGGGTAAGGTCAAGACCTGCGTGCAGATTGCGGGTATCATCATCCTGTTCCTGTATGCAATCTGGATGGGAGATGCCTTTACCGCAGATACCATCGCTGTGGCTGCCATCGGCGGCGCGGATGGTCCGACGGCGATCATGACTACGGGTAACCTGACATGGATTCCGACCGTTGTATCTTGGGTGGTCACGCTGGTAACCATCTATTCGGGCTATGACTACTTACATCGCAACTGGGCACTGGTTGCCGAGGGTGCGACGCGTCCCAAGGCGTAAACCATGAATACGACGATTTTACCCGAGGCGACGAATACGACGGTCATGGGTCAGATTGCAAAGCAAAACGGCGGCGGTGGTTCCGGCATGCACGGCGTGACCGGCCTGCTCGCCATCGTGCTCATGCTGTTCCATGCGGTCTGGGCGACCGTAGGCTGGTCAAAAAAGACGCGCACAGACAGCAGAGCTTTCATAAATTCAGTATTTTTGTCTGGGTCATCTGGCTCATTCCGTATGTGCTGGGTATGATTCTGGGCATGCAGCATTAAAAAGAGTAACACAGAACGCCCTGCAAGATTGCGGGGCGTTCTGCTTGCGAGAGGGGAAATTTTGATATGGCACAGATTACATTTCGTATGGCACAGCCCGAGGACACCGCGCTGATTCTGCACTTTATCAAAGGGCTTGCGGTGTATGAAAAGATGGAAGATCAGGTCATCGCGACCGAAGAGCTGCTGACCGAATGGCTGTTTGAAAAGCAAAAGGCCGAGGTCGTCATCGGAGAGGCAGAGGGCAAGCCGGTGGGATTTGCACTGTTTTTCCACAACTTTTCGACGTTTTTGGGACGCTCAGGCATCTATCTGGAAGACCTGTTTGTCGAGCCGAGCGAGCGGGGCAAGGGCTACGGCAAGGCGCTTTTGACCCATCTGGCACAGCTCGCGGTCGAGCGCGGCTGCGGCAGATTGGAGTGGTCGTGCCTGGACTGGAATCAGCCGTCGATTGACTTCTATTTGTCCATGGGTGCCGAGCGTATGGACGACTGGACGACCTACCGCCTGACCGGTGAAAAACTGGATAAAATGAAGTGAGAGATTTATATTAAACAAAAATCAGATACTGAATATGTTAAATTTACCGTTGAATATTTGGTAAGAGAAGCGTACTATTAGTTATATAAAATAAGAGAAAGGAAGTTTAAGCCAATATGATATTTCAACCGTAACTACGATTGATGGTATGAATATTAGTACATTCTGGGATGAAGATGGAAACATTGTAGCAAGCATGGCGGAAGACGAAGAGTATCTTGCTATTGCTTATACAGATGGTCGCATGTTTACATTCCCAAAGGATGCAAACGGTAATATTGCCTTCTCAAGTATAAAAGAGACTAGAACTGCGTTGCAGTATCCGTTAGAGACAGACAATGCCGAACAATTCATTCTAACTTTTCCCGGATGATGGTTATACTTATTATAGTGAGTTAGATGTATGGCATTTGTATTATGGAGACGATTATGCATACTCGGGAGATAATCCGTCCAGCAAAATTTTGAATAAATGTGAAGACTTTAGCGATTCTATTCACAGCATGGATGATGATCTATATGATGCGGCGGAAACAATTACGGGATATGCTCCGGGAGTATCAGTAGCAATGGCGTTGGCAAGATTGGTACAAGATGTTAGCTGGTCGAATGCGGCTGAATTAGTTGCATAATTAGTTTTGCTAATTCCACAATTAGGAGGAGTATCAACTGCTATAAATACTGGTGTGTTGTTTGGTCACATGCTAGGTGCAGCATCGGATCATTCTGCATATAAAGATGATTTTGAGTATGTTCGAGATCATGCGTAAGACAACCGGATTATAGTCGTATAAAAACAGAGAAAGCAGATAGCTGCTTTCTCTGTTTTTATAGCTGAAAGAGGGAATACTGTATGCGCCGGATTTATATTTTTTATGGAATCTGCATCGGATTTCTGGTGATATGGGCAGTCAATACTTGCTTTTTTCGGGATTATTTCATCCGTCCTGTTCCCTGGGCATACCAGCTGGTAGATTCGGCGTTGGTTATCCTGTCTTTTTATGTGCGCAGGCGCATGAAAGAGATGCAGGATCAGAAGGATGTGCCGCTCTTTCAATGGGTACGCTGGGGGATGCTTGCTGTTTTGGTCATGGAAGGGATATATAATCGCCTGCACTTTTGAAAGATGCAGGCAAACTGCCTTCGCCTTGACAAATCATTCCTATTTGCGTATACTAAACCTATAATTGCATACCATCCGCAATGAACGGAAAGAGTACCCATTTTCGGCGCACCGCCAAAGAGAGAGACTCCCGAAAATTTAGGTTTCGGGCTGAAAGAGTCTCGCGGCAGCCACGGGGAAAGTGCGTCCGGGAGCGGTGGGGGTAATGCCCCACGTACAGCGCCGCGTTAAGGCGCATTCGAGTGAAGCGTAAGAGTGGAACCGCGACCGCATTTTCGGCCGCCTCTTTGGGTTTTTATTGTACCCGAGGAGGCGTTTTTTGTTTTTTCTGAGAGGAGAACGCATACAATGGGATGGGATGACCTCATCGACCTCGGCTTGGATCTCGCCGGTGGATTATTGGATCACCACGATACCCAAACTTACGGGTTTGACGCCCTGGTCGTTTCCAGACGGGAAGACCAAAGCAAGTCCGTCCGGCGCGGACGTTACCTGCTGCATCTGGCACGCTTCACCGGAGAAACCGGGTGGTACCGGTGCGAGGAACGCGATTTTTCCCGCATGGAGCCGGGCACCTGCGCACACTTCGAGGTGAAAGAACCCGATTTTATCACAAGCTGTACGCGCTGGACGCGGACACCCGAACAAATTTCGCAAATGCTCATCGAAGATAAAGGAGACTGATACCCATGAAGCTGTTTAATACACTGACCCGTCAGAAAGAGGAGTTTGTACCGATTACCCCGGGCGAAGTTAAGATGTACTCGTGCGGCCCGACCGTCTATAACTATTTCCACATCGGCAACGCACGTCCGTTCATCATGTTCGACCTGCTCCGCCGTTACTTTGAGTACCGCGGCAACAAGGTAACCTTTGTACAGAACTTTACCGACATTGACGATAAGGTCATCAACAAGGCAAACGAGGAAGGCGTGACCTACGATGTCATCGCTGACCGCTATATTAAGGAGTACTTTGTCGACGCAGAGGGTCTGGGCATCAAGCGCGCAACCGTACATCCGCGTGCAACCGAGACGATGGATGCCATCATCGATATCGTCAAGACCCTGATCGACAAGGGTCACGCATACGTTGCCGAGAACGGTGACGTTTACTTCCGCACTAAGACCTTCTCCGAGTATGGCAAGCTGTCTCACCAGCCGCTCGAGGATTTGCAGGCCGGTGCGCGTATCTCGGTCGGCGAGATCAAGGAAGACCCGATGGACTTCGCGGTCTGGAAGGCAGCAAAGCCGGGCGAGCCGTCCTGGAAGGCACCCTGGGGCGAAGGCCGTCCGGGCTGGCACATCGAGTGCTCGGCCATGGTCAACAAGTACCTCGGCCCCACGATCGACATTCACTCGGGCGGTCTTGACCTGACCTTCCCGCACCACGAGAACGAGATTGCGCAGTCCGAGTGCGCAAACGGCTGCACCTTTGCACATTACTGGCTGCACAACGGCTTCCTGACCATCGACAACGAGAAGATGTCCAAGTCCAAGGGCAATTTCTTTATGGTACGCGACGCAGCCAAGGAGTACGGCTACGAGACCATCCGTATGTTCATGCTGTCCGCACACTACCGCACCCCGCTCAACTACTCCGAGGAGTCGCTCAAGATGAACAAGGCGTCTCTCGAGCGTCTGTACGAGGCACGCAACAACCTGGAATTCCGTATTTCCAAGGCACAGGGCGAGACCCCGACCGCAGAGGAAGCCGAAGCACTGGCATCCCTCCAGCAGTACAAGGAGAAGTTCATCGAGGCGATGGACGACGATATGAACACTGCAAACGCACTGTCTGCCATCTTCGAGCTCATGCGTGAGATCAACGCATACTCGGGCAGCCATGCGGACGCAACCCTTGCATACCTCAAGGGCGCATACGACCTGTTCATGGAGCTGACCGGCGTACTGAACATCGTGCAGAAGCATGAGGACGCAGGCGAAGACCCGGACAAGGCAAAGATCGAGGAGCTGATCGCGCAGCGTGCCGCAGCAAAGAAGAACAAGGACTTTGCCGAGGCCGACCGCATCCGCGACTATCTGCTGAACGAAATGGGCATCGCGATTAAGGATACCCGTCAAGGCGTACAGTGGAGCCGCGTATAAAACAGAATGATGAGAGGAGCGGAAATCCCGCTCCTCTTTTTTTTACCCTTTTTCGAGGCTAGACAGGCTGCACAAAAGAGAACAGACAATTTTGTTTATATAGAATTGCTTGCTGTATTGATTTATTTTCGGAAAAATGCTAATATTTATTTAAACCAGCTGGTAGATGTGAGCGCATAAAGAAAATTATGTGGCTATATGAAAAAGAGGCGCGACATGAAAAAGCTTCTGAGTATGCTACTGGTTCTAACAATGTTTGCGTCAATGTTTGCATCAACAGCGTTTGCAGTGACGGATAGTAGCTTTGATCGGCAGACAATCTGTTTAGATATACAAACCGAAGCGTTAAAACAGGATGCACGAAGTCTAATGCCAGTGGATTTTCAGTTTCAAGAAAAAATGACGCTTGGCGCTACACTTGGAGATCTTGTTATAACACGGGGTATAGCAGAATTTAATATCTATATCACCGGAGTGTATGATGCACAGTATGACAGCATTTTATCGCTGGATGTTAGTGCGGTACGAATGTACGCCCTAAATTTAGAGGATTGGGCTTTAACGGATTTTGATTATACTTATGATGCAGATGGCTTGACAGTTTCGGTTGTTATTCTAGCAGAGTTTGATTACGTAGATGCAGAGAATAATCACTATGAAGAACTTGTACGAGAACAAGGAGATTATTATTATAACCACCCCTTTTCGGATGATTAAATTGATTGGAGATTAGTACGATGCTGCCATATGCGGTTTACGAGCTTTTCCAAGGTATTTCTCGATATATTTTTATGTATTCTATCAGCTTTGCGGCGATCTGTGTGGGACTTTTGTGTTTAAAGTACTTCAAAAAATAAATTGAAATGCCTGTTTGTACAGAAGCAGCTGAAATGGGTGCGATACAAGTAGGAAAGAGGAGCGGAAATCCCGCTCCTCTTTTTTGCACGCTTTCGGGACTGAACAGACTGCACAAAAGAGAACAGACAATTTTGTTTATATAGAATTCTTTATTGCATTGATTTGTTTTCGAAAAAATGATAGCATGAACGTAAATTAAGGAACAGAACATATACGGTCGGTTCATGATGGAGCTGTTTGCGATGAAAGATATAAGAAGATATCTGATGAACCTGATATTTGCCTTGGGAGTCATACTGTTTTTGCTGGGTATGGTCGACGTTTTGCCTGAATGGTATGTCTGGCTGAGCGGAGCGTTGATTTTCCTGACTTCTGCCGAACAAATCTGGCGCGTGCAGAAAAAATGGTCGGTGGGAATGGTAGCCATCTGTGCTGTTGCGGTTCTTTCTCTGCTCGTGTTTCTCAAACATTTGCTGGATTTATAACAATATTGTCAAGGCGTGCGTGGCTGGTCGGTCGTGCACGCTTTTTTTTGATCGTTTCGGTCTGCTCGCTTGCGGCGTCCGGCGCGGGTGTGCTATCATAAGGCTGAACGAAAAAATGGAACCAACCGAAAGGAGAGGTGTTATGCGCTATCAGGCAGTGCTGTTTGACTTTGACGGCACGTTATTTGACACCGAACATGATGAGATGACCGCGCTTTCGGCGCTTGTGACTCAGGCGACCGGCGTCGAGCCGCCCAAAGACAAGCTGCTCAAGACCTTCGGCATGACCGGGCCGGACGGCATTCGTTTTTTGGGGTGCAACGAGGAACAGGCCGCGTGGGTCAAGCCGCGCTGGCATGAAGCGTCGCTCAACGCGCTCAAAACGACCCTGGTGTTTGAGGGACTGACCGAAGTGATCGAGATTCTGCACCGGAACGGCGTGCGGCTGGGCATTGTGACCTCGCGCGGCGTGAGTGGTGTGGATATGGGACTGACTTCGCGTGGACTGACCGCATATTTTGACACCATCGTGAGCCAGAAGGACACGGTTTTGCACAAACCGCATCCCGATCCGCTCATCGAGTGCCTGAAACGGATGGACATTGCACCGCAGGACGCAATTTATATCGGAGACAGCCCCGGCGATATGCAGGCATCCGAGGCAGCGGGCATGGCGAGCGGGCTTGCCCTGTGGGGCACCCATCAGCCCGATCTGCCGTGTACTTACCGGCTGGCGCATCCGCGTGATATTCTGACCATCTGCGAGGTGGAGGAATGAAACCGGCTGCACCCAAGCTGCCGCGCGTACTGGATGAAACGGTCGACTGGCAAATCTGCCAACGGGACGGACGGGTACGCGGTGCGTATTTGAAAGGACTGGACTTGTCGGACGCAGATCTAAAAGAGATGACCTTTGACCGCTGCGCGCTGGAACAGTGCCGCCTGACCGGTGCGAATCTGGAACGATGCAGCTTTACCGATGTCAAACTGACCGGTTGTGAGCTGTCGGGCGCAAATTGCGCGAATGGGATATGGACGCGCTGCGCGTTTACCGATTGCCGCATGCTCGGGGCGAACTTTTACGGCGCAGGCCTGCACGATGTGTGCTTTCAGGATTGCCGCATGGAGGACAGCGACTTTTGCGCCTCGCGGTGGAAAAAGACCGCCCTGCAAGGCTGCCGCGTGATGCGGGCACGTTTGAGCGAAGCCGCTTTGCAGGACTTCACCGCGCAGGACTGTGACTTTGGCGGTGTGAACTTCTTCCAAACGCCGCTGTCGGGCATCGACTTTTCGCGCTGTACATTAGAGGGCATCCAGGCGGCAGGGCATGAGCTGCGCGGCATGATCGTGAGCGAGCGGCAGGCAGCTGGACTCGCACGCCTGCTCGGCATTGTAATTCGAGAAGATTAACCTGTGCACCCGTGCTGGTTTTGGCTGGCTAGGGTGCACAAAAAATATCTCCAGTTCTTGTGCAAAAGGGATTGACATTGTATGCCTGGAGTGGTATTCTATATAAGCTGTCTCTGAGAGACGGCATCCACAACGAAAGAAGCGTCACAGCAAATTGAAACTTTTTTGGATAGTCAATCAAAAAAGTGGAAA
>CAUEJN010000009.1 GCA_959018045.1 uncultured Butyricicoccus sp.
TTTCGCATCCTGCGGGATGCGACTCAGGGCGCTGCCCTGAGAACCCGCAGCCTTTGAAAAGGCTGGCGAAACTTTCCGTGTTGGGTGCGGTGGTAGATTAGAACAGACCGATGATCTTACCGTCTTCCTCAACGTCGATATTCTCCGCTGCGGGTTTCTTGGGCAGGCCGGGCATGGTCATGATAGCGCCGGTCTCGCAGACCACGAATCCTGCGCCAGCCGACAGGCGAGCGGTGCGGACGGTGATGGTGAAATCGGTCGGACGGCCGAGCAGGGATGCGTCATCAGACAGCGAATACTGGGTCTTTGCCATGCAGATCGGCAGGCTGCCGTAGCCCATCGCCTCGATGTTTGCCAGTTCCTTAGCCGCTGCGGGCAGGATATTGATGTCCTTTGCGCCGTAAATGGTGGTTGCGATGGCGCGAATCTTATCGGTTAGGGGCTGATCGAGTTCATAGATCGGGTGGTAATCGCTCTGCCCCTCAGCCAGTACGTCGAGTACCTGCTGTGCCAGTGCCTTGCCGCCTTCGCCGCCCTTGGCGAATACCTCAGACAGGGCGACGCGCACGCCCATTTCCCTACAGTGCTGCTCGATGAACGCCATTTCCTCGGCGGTATCGGTCGGGAATGCGTTGATTGCAACAACAACCGGCAGGCCGAACTTGCGGATATTTTCGATGTGTGCGTCCAGGTTAACGATACCCTTTGCCAGTGCGTCGACGTTGGGCTGGTTGAGGTCAGGCTTTGCCACGCCGCCGTTATACTTGAGGGCGCGGACGGTAGCGACCAGAACGACACACGACGGAATCAGGCCAGCTGCGCGGCACTTGATGTCGAGGAACTTTTCCGCGCCGAGGTCAGCGCCGAAGCCGGCCTCGGTGATGGCGATATCGCCCAGCTTGAGCGCCATCTTGGTTGCCTGTACGCTGTTGCAGCCGTGTGCGATGTTTGCGAAGGGGCCGCCGTGCATGAGGCAGGGCGTGCCCTCGAGGGTCTGGACGAGGTTGGGCTTGATGGCATCCTTTAAGAGGGCAGCCATTGCGCCATCTGCCTTGAGGTCACGTGCGTAAACCGGCTCACCGGCGTAAGTGTAAGCGACCAGAATGTTGCCCAGACGCTTTTTGAGGTCTGCGAGGTCGTTTGCCAGGCACAGGATAGCCATGACCTCGGATGCAACCGTAATCATAAAGTGATCTTCACGCGGTACGCCGTTGACCTTGCCGCCAAGGCCAATGGTGATATTGCGCAGTGCGCGGTCGTTCATATCCAGAACGCGGGAGAAGAGGACGCGGCGGGAATCGATGCCCAGCGTGTTGCCCTGCTGGAGGTGGTTGTCGAGCATTGCACAGAGCAGGTTATTGGCTGCGGTGATGGCGTGCATGTCGCCGGTAAAGTGGAGGTTAATGTCCTCCATCGGTACGACCTGTGCATAGCCGCCGCCGGCTGCACCGCCCTTGATGCCGAAGACCGGGCCGAGGGACGGTTCACGCAGTGCGATGACTGCATTCTGTCCGAGCTGTGCCATTGCCTGACCCAGGCCGACGGTCGTGGTGGTCTTGCCCTCACCTGCCGGGGTGGGATTGATTGCGGTCACGAGAACCAGCTTGCCGTCCGGCTTATCCTGAATCTTTTCCCAGGTTTCGCGGCCGAGCTTTGCCTTGTACTTGCCGTAAAGTTCCAGATCATCTGCGGAGAGTCCAGCCTTTGCGGCAACCTCCGTGATGGGCTGCATTTTGCAGTTCTGCGCGATCTCGATATCTGTCAGCATTGCCATTCATCCTCCATCGTCTTGTTATGGGATACACTTTAGTGACATTATACCACATTTTCTATCAATCCAAAAGAAATCCCGGCGCATTTTCTCTCGCTTTTCCGCTGAAATTGTGGTATGATAGATTCCAGCCTTTTATGGAATTATATCAAACCCCAGCGTCTGCGAAAAGGAGGCCATGCTGACATGAGGCCATTGCGTTCGGCCGTGCACTACTTCAAAAATACCGACCTTTATCTATTGTTTATCGCGCTGTGCTGTTCGGCTTACAGCCTGGTTTTAGTCAACTCCGCGACCGCGAGCAGTGCCTCGCACGACCGTTATATGATCGTTCAGGGTGGTGCGGTCGTCATTGGCGTCATTGCGTTTATCATTATGTCTCTGGTCGATCTGGAGTCCATCAAGCGGTACTGGCGCGTGCTGCTGCTGCTCAATGTCGCGATGCAGCTATCCATGTTCGTACTTGGCTCCAGCCGAAGCGGTAACCAAAGCTGGATTGAAATTGGCCCGATCACGGTTCAGCCGGGTGAGATCGGTAAGATTCTGTTTATCATCACCTTTGCCGCCCATCTGATGCAGGTTTATGAGGAGATCAACCGCTGGCAGACACTCATCCAGTTAGGTATTCACGCAATGCTGCCGTTTGGCGCGATTGTGGTCGCCCAGCACGACGCAGGTGTCGCGATGGGCTATCTTCTGATTGCGATTACGATGATTTTCGCCGCAGGTATCTCCTATAAGTGGATTTTCGGCGGTGCGGTACTCGGACTTGCAGCCGTCCCGATTGCATTTCAGTTCCTGAGCGGTTATCGACTGGCGCGTATTCTCGTTCTGCTCGACCCCTCGATCGACAATCTGTACGGCGACAAGGACTACTATTATCAGACCGCACAGAGTAAAATTGCGATTGGTGCGGGACAGTTCAGCGGCTCGGGCTATATGCAGGGTCTGCAAACGCAGTATGGTAAAGTCCCGGTTAACGAGTCCGACTTTATTTATACGGTTGCGGGCGAGGAGTTTGGTTTTATTGGCGCAACACTGGTCATTATCCTGCTGGCTCTGTTGGTTTTGAGACTGTTTTACGTCAGTTATCGTGCTGGTTCGACATTCTCGGCACTCATGACCGTCGGTATCGCGGGTATGTTCATGTTCCAGTCGTTCCAGAATGTTTTGATGTGCCTGGGTATGTTCCCAGTTGTCGGCGTTACTCTGCCCTTGTTCTCGTACGGTGGTACATCGGTCGTCACGATGTATATTGCATTGGGCGTCGCCGCCGGTGTTCGAATGCGAGAAAAACCGAGTTGGCTTCAAAAGTGATCGCCGCACCAATAATGAAGCTTTCGCCAGCCTTTCTCGAAAGGCTGCGGGTTCTCAGGGCAGAGCCCTGAGTCGCGCTCCGCAGAGCGCGAAACTCTCCTCTTTGATTTTCGCTTCCGCGAAAATCAACTAAAACAGAACAAAAAGCGCGTTCCGCAGGACGCGCAATCCCCTGCGCGCTAAGCGCGCTCATGGAAACCGTTCCCGTGGAACGGTTTCTTTTTTATCTCTGCTTCTCCGCATCTGCACGATATTCGAGCAGCTCGGACACCTCACAGTCAAGCACATAGCAGATACGGGCGAGAATGTCGAGGTCGAGTTTTTCGACCTTGCCCTGGTACCATCTATCAACAACCGCAAAATTCACATGAATTGCGCTGGCTAGTTGGTTTCTATTCATCCCGCGCGATTCCAGCATTTCGCGTAAATGCAGCACAACAGTGCCATAAGATTGTGTTACTATAATAGAACGTTCAGCCATATTATCACCTATAGATATCATATCTAGGATATGACCGCTTGACTATTCTATTATAAAGTATTATATTTTATATAATATATCTCTAGGAGGTAATAGTATGGACAGTAAGCCGGACTTTGAACAGATGTATTACACCCTCTTCCGTTCGGTCACGCATGCCGCCACGCTGCTCGAACAGGGCAACACCGTTCGCGCATACCTCACTTTGGTTGATGCGCAACGGACAACAGAAGAGATGTATATTGCTGGGGATGAGGACGTTTAAAAGGGTGTATTGCGGCGGTAAGGGTAAAAAAAGAAACCGTTCCCTCGGGAACGGTTTCCATGAGCGCGCTTAGCGCGCAGGGGTTTGCGCTGTCTACTCATTTTATCCGCGCACAGTGCGGGAATGCGGATAGTGGCCTACGGGCTGCGGACAGCGCTTCTTTTTTATTTTTTGGTTGGTTTTTGCAAAAGCGAAAATCAAAGAGGGGATTCCGCATCCTGCGGGATGCGGCTCAGGGCTCTGCCCTGAGAACCCGCAGCCTTTCGAGAAAGGCTGGCGAAAGCTTTATTTCGCCTGCGGGCGGGAATCAGGACTGGCGATTCGTCCTTTAACGATATTCTTCCATCCAAGTTGCCTGTCCGGTTTTCAAGGATGTCTGAACGTCCAGCACGCGCTGATTTGCGCTGCCGCGGAAGCGAAGCTCCAAGCCCTTCTCTTCCTCCACGAATCTGCCATCGACGAGCAAGGTCAATTTTTCCAGCAATTTCCTCACCCACGGGTCGGGCCATTCCATGAGCTGTTCGAAGGTATAGCCAGTATAGGCCATGAGCGGTTTTTTCCCGTTTAAGCCATCCGCAACTGCGCACAAGCCTTCTGCCTGGCAGAACGGTTCGCCGCCCGAGAAGGTCACGCCGGTCAGCAGCGGATTTTTGAGGATATCCGCGACCAGCTCATCGCTGTCGATGTCGGTACCGCCCGAAAAATCGTGTGTTTCCGGGTTATGGCAGCCGGGGCAATGGTGCGGACAGCCCTGTGTGAAGATGACATAACGGAAGCCGGGGCCGTCCACGATGGACTCACCGATCGTTCCCGCTATGCGCAGTGTTTTCCCCATAGTGCTTATGCCGAACGGGTGTTATCGCTTAACGAGCAGCAGGATACGCTATGCTTTACGCGGTCATGCTCCTCTGCGCGCTTGCCGTTGTTGAAGCGGTCGAGGGTGCCTACCAGATAACCGGTGATGCGGCGGATGCGCTCAAAGCCAACACCCTCGCCGACTACCGGGACACCATTTACTTCGGTTACGTTGAATTCCTTAGTCATCGTTCTTCCTCCTATGTTCAAACCTGATATCAAAATCAGAGCGGGTTTACTGTGCGGTCGTGTTCCTCGTTCGGGTCGCCCGGATAGCCCAGGGTAGACCAGTTGAGGTGCTTGTACATGCCAAGCTTTTGCAGCTTCTCGAGCGGTACGCCCTCGCCCTCACGACGGCCGCAGCGCGGGCAGACATCACCGATGATGCCGGTATAGCCGCAGATGGGGTCGCGGTCGATGGGGTGGTTGATGGCGCCGTAGCCCATGCCTGCTTCCTTCATGGCGCGGACGACCGTCTCAAACGCCTCGAGGTTCTGGGTCGGGTCGCCGTCGAGCTCGATGTAGCTGATATGTCCGCCGTTGGTCAGCGCGTGGTACGGTGCCTCGCGGCGAATCTTCTCAAAGGCAGAAATCGGATAATATACCGGTACATGGAACGAGTTGGTATAGTATTCGCGGTC
This sequence comes from uncultured Butyricicoccus sp., assembly GCA_959018045.1. GTDB lineage: Bacteria > Bacillota > Clostridia > Oscillospirales > Butyricicoccaceae > Butyricicoccus. Next base: position 5,331 of record CAUEJN010000009.1, read on the forward strand.
GGTTACGCCCGGAATCTCGCCAAAACGCGCACGATCCATGCGCACGAAGCGGCCGGACAGACCCTCTGCCGGGGTTGCAATCAAAGTGAAGTTCAGGTGGTACTGCTGTGCCGCCTGATCCATGCGCTCACGCATGTGCGATACGATCTTGAGTCCGAGTTCCTGTGCCTCGTCGCTCTCGCCGTGGTGTACGCCGATGAGCGCCTTGAGCGTCTCTGCAAGGCCGATAAAGCCGCAGGTCAGGCTGCCGTGCCCCAGCACTTCGCCCACGCTGTCGTCCGGGCCGAGCTTCTCCGAGTCAATCCACACGCCCTGACCCATGAGGAAGGGATAGTTTCTAACCTTCTTCTGGCTCTGGATGCGCAGACGGGCAAGCAGCTGGTCGATGACAAGGTCGATCTTGCGGTCGAGATCCTCAAAGAACCAGTCAATATCGCCCTTGCTCAAAATCGCAATGCGCGGCAGGTTAATGGACGTAAAGCTCAGGTTGCCGCGTCCGTTAACGATCTCGCGGGTCGGGTCGAACACGTTGCCCACCACGCGGGTACGGCAGCCCATATACGTTGCCTCGGTCTCGGGGTGACCGGGCTTATAGTACTGCGCGTTGAACGGTGCGTCGAGGAACGAGAAGTTCGGGAACATACGCTTTGCCGATACGCGCATGGCCAGCTTAAACAGGTCGTAGTTGGGCTCGCCGGGGTTGTAGTTGATGCCCTCCTTGACCTTGAAAATATGAATCGGGAAAATCGAGGTTTCGCCGTTGCCCAGACCGGCCTCGGTTGCCTTCATCAGGCATTCCATGACCAGACGACCTTCGGGCGAGGTGTCGGTACCGTAGTTGAGCGAAGTAAACGGTACCTGTGCGCCTGCACGCGAGTGCATGGTATTGAGGTTGTGCACCAGTGCTTCCATAGCCTGATAGGTATTGCGGCGAGTCTCCTTGACCGCGTACTTGCGGGTAAAGCGCATGATCTTCGCCGCGGTGCGCTCGTCGGTATGGTCGCACAGCAGACGCTCGACGGCCTCGTCGAAGCCGTTGCCGTCGGCAAAAACCGCGATCTCGCCGGTCTCACGCTCGGCGTTCTTCACGATCGACTTGCTCAGCAGCTCGCCGTCCTCCTGCTCGAGGTAGATCTCGATGGCCTTGGTCAGGTTATCGGTGAATGCGCGGCGGAAGGTCTTTTTGACGCCGGGTGCCATGGAGTAATCGAAGTTCGGAATGGACTGGCCGCCGTGCTGGTCGTTCTGGTTGGACTGGAGCGCGATGCACGCCAGTGCAGAGTACGAGCGGATGTCGTTGGGCTCACGCAGGAAGCCATGACCGGTCGAAAAACCGCCCTGGAACAGCTTGAGCAGGTCAATCTGGCAGCAGGTGGTGGTCAGGGTGAGGAAATCCAGGTCGTGAATGTGGATGTCGCCCTCGCGGTGTGCGCGTGCGTGCTCCGGGTCGAGAATGAACATCTCGTAGAACTGCTTCGCGCCCTCCGAGCCGTACTTGAGCATGGTACCCATTGCGGTATCGCCGTCGATGTTGGCGTTCTCGCGCTTTACATTGTTCTCGAGCGAGGACTTGAAAGTCAGATCCTCGTAAACTTTCATCAGACGGGTATTCATCTCACGCACGCGGGTGCGCTCGTTACGGTACAGGATGTACCGTTTTGCCGTGCGTGCATGGCCGGTTTCGACCAGGACACGCTCGACCTCGTCCTGGATCTGCTCGACGGTCGGGTTTTCACCGGACAGCGCCTGCTCCAGGTTTTGCTCGACCTGGCGTGCCAGGGTCTCGGCCATCTGGTAATCGTGACCGCCCGAGGCCTGCGCGGCCTGAAAGATCGCGTTTGTAATTTTATCCAGTTCAAAGGCCGACTGACGGCCGTCTCGTTTGATGATCTGAGCTATCATGTAAAAAGGGATCTCCTTCCCAGGTTTGCAGCCTGTGTATAAATCTGTGCACAACTTTTTGTTGTTGTGGATAAGTATCAGCACCATATCTAGTAGGGGTCTGATTCGATGCACTTAATAATATAGCCCTCTGGGCGAAGATTGTCAAGGGCAGGGCCGGGCGTTTGGACAGATGTACAATTCTTTGCCGTTTTTTTTGGCAATTGTGAAGCGAGGTAGCTATTGACAACGGCGGACGAGCGGAAAGGTCTGTGAAATGGCAGACAAGTGTCTGTCAAACACCCCGCCCGCGCAGGCATTTCGTATGCATTGCAGGGACACACAGAGTGCCTTGCAGCCGCAGGCTGCTCCCTATACTTTCCGGCTGCCGACGGGTCGGGGAAACATCGGAAACGACGGTTTTCGAACAAATGATCTGGTGTTGTGTGCAGTATAATGAATTTCTCCATATCGGAACTTGCATTTTCGGGCAGTTTGTGCAAGACCTTCCCTTGTGCCGCCGAGTGCACAAGGGTACTCTCGTCCGGCATATGCTCCCGGTCGTTCTATTGCCCCGACAGGCGGCCGGTCTGTTTCCATCCGGTGCGGCAGAGCAGGAAAAATACAAATCATATACAATATGATTGTACCCGGATTTTCGCCTGCTGTGCGGTTACACGAATCCGGTTCCTTCATCTTTTACCGCATCAGGATTTTTTCTGGCTAAAATACTGAATTTTTCGCACATTTACCCATAAATACCACGCATTTTATCAGCTAAACTGCACAACCAGAGGTGAAGTGCTTTGTTGAAACTGCTATTTTTTATTGCGCTCTTCCTGCCATTTTTGCGCACTCCCCGCGTTTTTCTAGTTACTTTACCGTTCCACTTTTGTGATTTTCGTGGATTTTAGAAATATTTTCCACGTTGCACGGACACAATTTCCCATCTTGCGCACGCTCGGTTCAGTCGTTATAATATGGATACCAATTCCACCCAGTGTGCCTATCTGGCGTGGAAAATATAACATTTACTATTTTATAATTGGGGGTCTCTTTTATGGAGAAACAAAAAAGAAAGCTCGGGTTAGTGCCCAAGCTCATCATCGGCATCATTTTAGGTATCCTGCTCGGTCAGCCGTTCGTACCCGAAGTCATTGCCCGTCTGGTTGTCACCGCTTCGTCGCTCTTCAGCCTGTTCTTAAAGTTCGTCATCCCGCTGATGATTCTGGCCTACGTCACCATGGGTATTGCCGATCTGTCACAGGGTGCGGGCAAGCTGCTGCTGGTCACCGCCGGTCTGGCTTACGCCTCCACCCTCATCGCGGGCTCGTGCTCTTACCTGGTTTCGAGCACCCTGTTCCCCTCCTTTATGAGCGCTGACGCGCTCGAGCAGATCGCCGCAACCGCGGGCAACTCGCTTGAGCCCTATCTGACCATCGCCATCAATCCCATTCTGGACACCCTCGCCGCCGTCCTGCTGGCCTTCATCCTCGGCCTGTGTATGTCCTCCATGCGCGGCAAGCAGATCGGCAACTCCCTCTATAACGGTTTCCACGACTTCTCGGCCATCATCGACAAGGTGCTCCACGTCGCCATCGTTCCCCTGCTGCCGCTCTACATCTGCGGTACCTTCGTGGACATGACCCGTTCGGGCAAGACCTTCGTCATCCTGGGCATCCTGTGGAAGGTATTCCTGGTCGTTATCATCATGCACCTCATCTGCATCACCGTCCAGTTCTGCATCGCAGGCACGGTCAGCCACAAGAACCCCTTGAAGCTCATCCGCAACCAGATCCCCGGCTACACCACCGCACTCGGTACCCAGTCCTCTGCGGCAACCATCCCGGTTAACCTCCAGTGCGCGGAAGCCGACGGCGTATCCTCCGAGATCCGCAACTTCGTCGTACCGCTGTGCGCGAACATCCACATGGCAGGTTCCATGATTACCATCACCGCCTGTGCGACTGCGGTCTGCCTGATGAACCAGATTCCGATTAGTCTGGCGACCGTCGTTCCCTTCATCGCAACCCTGGGTATCGCGATGATCGCATCCCCCGGTGCACCCGGCGGCTCGATCATGACCGCTCTGCCCTTCCTGTACATGATCTTCGGCACCGAGCTCGGTGACCCCGAAGGCCCCATCTGCGCCATCATGGTTGCACTCTACATCACCCAGGACTCCTTCGGCACCGCCTGCAACGTATCGGGCGACAACGCCATCGGCGTGATCGTAGACACCATCTACAAAAAGTGGATTAAGAAGTAACAGCCGGTCGGGCTGCAAAAAAGTGAGGCCCCGTCCTCACTTTTTTGCGTTTCCCACCGTTTGGACCGCATCCGCACTGTTTTGCCGCCGGTCGGTGTGATATACTAAGATCATAAGATCTTCCGGCAATTCACCTGTTTTGCACAAAGGAGCACAGTATGCAAGTATTTGATATCATCGGGCCGGTTATGATCGGCCCTTCCAGCTCACACACCGCGGGTGCGTGCCGTCTCGGCCGCGTCACCCGTAAAATCCTCGGCGACCGTCCGGTCAAGGCCCGCATCGGCCTGTGCGGCTCGTTCGCCCAGACCTACCGCGGTCACGGCACCGACAAGGCCATTATCGCGGGCATTCTGGACATGCATACCTACGATGCCCGTCTGCGCCATGCGCTCGAGCTCGCTGGTGAGGAGGGACTGACCTACGAATTCTACCAGACTTCCATCCCCGGCGCCCATCCCAACACCGCAATTCTGGAACTGACCGGCGAAAAGGGCGGCACCTGCCGCGTGGTCGGCGCATCCATCGGCGGCGGCAACATCATCGTCACCAACATCAACGGTCTGGAAGTCCAGTTCACCGGACAGTACAACACCCTCATTGTCCTGCACCAGGACACCCCCGGTGTCATCGCTGCCGTCACCAACACCATGGCCTACTCGGGCGCGAACATCGGCAATTTCCGTCTGTCCCGTCCGCAGAAGGGCGGCGAGGCCGTCATGACCATCGAGGTCGACGGCGACGTGTCCGACAAGATGATCAGCTGGCTGCGTGAGCTGCCCCACATCACGGGCGTTGTACTCGTCCGCGCCATTTAAGGAGGAAATTTCCCATGCTTGAATATCATTCCATTCAGTCGCTGGTCGATGCGGCACAGGAAAAGGGCTGCACGATCTCCGAGCTGGTACTGGCTGACCAGTCCGTGCAGACCGAGACCCCAAAAGACGAGCTGTTCCGCAAGATGCAGGACAATCTGCACGTCATGCAGGAGGCTGTACAGGCCGGTGTCGACAAGGATCTCAAATCTACGAGCGGTCTGACCGGCGGCGACGCCTACAAGATGCAGCAGTACGCCCAGGGCGGCGGCCTGTGCGGCAATTTCTTCACCCAAGCGCTCACCCGCGCGATTGCGGTATCCGAATACAACGCGGCGATGGGCAAAATCGTCGCTGCGCCGACGGCCGGTTCGTGCGGCATTCTGCCCGGTACCATTCTGTCGCTGATGGAAGACCGCGACATGCCCGAGGAGACCGCCGTTATGGCGCTGTTCACTGCCGGTGCATTCGGCATGGTCATCGCTGACCGTGCGTCCATCGCAGGCGCACAGGGCGGCTGTCAGGCCGAGTGCGGCAGCGCAGCGGCGATGGCTGCGGCGGCGATGGTCGAGATGTCGGGCGGCACGCCGGAAATGTGCGCACATGCCTGCGCCATCGCCATCAAGAACCAGCTCGGTCTGGTCTGTGACCCGATCGCCGGTCTGGTCGAGGTACCGTGCATCAAGCGCAATGCGGGTGGCGTGGCCTGCGCATTCGCTGCGGCAGAAATGGCTCTGGCGGGTATCAAGAGCGTCATTCCGGTGGATGAAGTCATTGATGCCATGCGTGAAGTCGGTGATTCCATGCCGTGCGCACTCAAGGAGACGGCTCAGGGCGGTCTGGCAGTCACCCCGACCGGTATTCGACTGAAAGAAGAGATTTTCGGCGCATAAATCCCGCCCACAGGCGAAATGAAGTTTGGATCAAACCTTTTCAAAGGTTTGCGGGTTCTCAGGGCAGAGCCCTGAGTCGGACTCCGCAGAGTCCGAAACTCTCTTTTTGAAGCCCGGTGTCCGACCCGGGTTTCAACCAAAACAAACAAAAAGGAAAGGCCACCCGATCGGGTGGCCTTTCCAGAGAATTGCGCCGTCTGCGGACGGCGCTTTTTTATTCTTTTTTGGTTGATTTTCGCAGAGCGAAAATCAAAAGGGGATTCCGCGCTCTGCGGAGCGCGGCTCAGGGCTCTGCCCTGAGAACCCGCAGCCTTTCGAGAAAGGCTGGCGAAAGCTTCCATATTGGGTGCGGTGCTTATTTTAGTGATCCTCGTGGGACATCTTCGCAACCACGCCCGACAGTGCAATCAGTGCAATCAGGTTCGGGAATACCATCAGACCATTAAACAGGTCGGACAGGTTCCAAACCAGATCAACCTTCAGGCTGGAGCCCAGGATAACGCATACAACGACCAGTGCCGCGTAAATCTTGACTGCCTTCTTGCCAAACAGTGCCTTGACGTTGACCTCACCGAAGAAATACCAGCCGATGATGGTCGAGAACGCGAAGAACAACATACAGATCGCAATAAATACACTGCCGAACTGGCCGAACGCCTGATTGAATGCGGTCTGTGCCAGAACCGAACCGGTTGCGCCGGTGGACAGTGCGCCCGAGGTCAGGATGACCAGAGCGGTCAGGGTCAGGATGATGAAGGTATCGATGAACACGCCGACCATTGCGATGACGCCCTGATCCTGCGGCTTGTCAACCTTTGCCAGTGCGTGGGCGTGCGGGGTGGAACCCATACCAGCCTCGTTCGAGAACAGGCCGCGTGCAACGCCGTAGCGCATTGCCTCCTTGACGGTCACACCTGCGATACCGCCTGCCAGCGCCTGCGGCTGGAATGCGCCGATGAAGATGGACTTAATGGAGTCGATGAGGGCTGCGTGGTTGATGCACAGAATCACGATGCAGCCGAGGATGTAGAACAGCGCCATAATCGGTACCAGCTTCTCGGTGACCGATGCGATACGCTTCACGCCGCCGAGGAAGATGAATGCCGCAATCGCTGCGCAGATGACGCCGACGATCAGCGGGCTGATGCCGAATGCGTTGTGGAACGAGTCGCCGATCGAGTTGGACTGTACCATGTTGCCGGCAAAGCCCAGTGCGAAAATGATCGCGATGGAGAAGAAACCAGCCAGAAATGTGCCGAAGCCGCCCTTGAAGCGTGCCTTGATGTAGTAGATCGGGCCGCCGGTCACGTGACCGTCCTCGCCGACCGTCTTATACTTCTGTGCCAGTACGGCCTCGCCGTAGATGGTGGACATGCCGAAGAATGCCGACAGCCACATCCAGAAAATTGCGCCCGGGCCGCCCGATGCCAGCGCGGTTGCGCAGCCGGTGATGTTACCCGTACCAACCTGTGCCGCAATCGCGGTGGTCAGCGCCTGGAACGAGCTCATGCCCTCGTGGTCAGCCTTCTTGCCGTTTAAGCTGAACGAACCGAACATGCGCTTGAAGCCGGCACCCAGATGGCGCACCTGCACGAAGCGCGTGCGGATGGAAAACAGTACACCGGTCAGCACCAGAAGGTACAGGAGCAGATTGTTCCACACAAAGCCGCTGATGTCGCTGACCAAGACCGCCAGTTGATCCATATCCATTGTTTGTTACCCCTTTTCTTTTTTGTTCCCCAAACAAGCCGAAAACCTGCATCTTATTGATGCAAAAAGAAAAAGCGCCCCGTTCCTCGGTTTTCCCGTGTCTTTGCGGAAAAATGTGAGGATGGTTCGCTCTGATCCCGGATGCCACCGTCTGCGTGCATCCATGTCAAAAAAATGTACGTCAAACCGGTTACACCGGGTAAAAAATCCACTCTGTCCTTTTGCCTGAGAGATTAGCGCATTTTCTGCACCTTGCACCTTCGGCACCCATGGTTGGGATTCTCCAGAGCCACATCCGTTTATAGTCCTTTCCCAGCCGCTAAAGCTGGAAACCTGAGAGTTTTACTCCTTCGGTAAGCACATGGCTTTTTCCTAAAAACTTCGCTTGTCGGTATTTCGTTTGAACTTAGCCTATCACACTTGCAGGACGGTGTCAAGCATGGTGCAAAAAATTTCGCAGGGCAAAGTGAAAAACCGCCGTTTTTGCCAAAAAAGACCGAAAAACGGACGTGCTTGTGCACGTCCGTTTGGTCGTCCTGTCAAATTTTCGGTTTACTCGAAGTTCACCGTTACGGTGCTGAAGTTGCCCATCGCCTTGACGGTCTTGTCGATAACGTCCTTGAGGCGGGTCTCAGCGTTCGAGAACTTATCGGTGTTATACAGCTCGTTTTCAACCGCCGAGCGCTGGTCGGCGTAGAAGCTGTCGAACTGGCCCAGCTCGATCTGACGGAATACCTTCTCGTCGGAATCGTAGTAGCTGATCGAATCCTGTGCGATATCATGCTGGAGAATCTTGATTGCAGGCACGGTGATCGTGACCGACTTGCCGTCGATCTTGACCTTGTCAGCCGTCAGGGTAGAGGTATCCGAACCGATCTTGACCGAACCCTGATACATGATGGTGAAGTTGCCCAGACCGGCAGCCTGCGACCAGCCGTAGTATGCGTCGTCGCGGTCTTCCTCGTTGAGTACCTTGGTGTAGTCATAGTCTACCTGCACGGTCTGACCCAGACCCTGCACGGTCGTGGCGATGTCTTCCGCCTTGACCTTGCCGCCCAGGCTGTGTCCCCAGGCTGCGCCCAGGCCGAAAATAACCAGAAAGATTGCGACAACTACGCCGATGACGGTCAGCTGTCGCTGTCTGCGAATCTGCTTTTTGGTCTTACGAACCGGTGCTTTTCGATTCTGCTGCTGTGCCATATCGTTCCCCTCATTTCCTTTATCACTATATTCATATTACCGGATTTTCTGCAATAAATCAATTAAGATTCTTTTAAATTCCAAAAGTTTTTACACCAGATCGGCGGCACGCACAACGCGGTCACCCATAATCGTGCATACCGGTGCGCCCTTGAGCGCCATACCGGTATACGGTGTGTTGATTCCCTTGGAATAATACTCCGTGTATACCTTATCGCAGTCCCAGTCCAGTACACACAGCTCGGCACGGTGGCCGACCTCGATGGACTTATCGGCAAAGCGGTAGACCTCGGACGGGTTTTTGCTCATCTTTTCCAGCAGCTGCATACGGGTCAGCGCACCGGTCTTGACCAGGTAGGTATTGCACACCGAGAACGCGGTTTCCAGTCCGGTGATGCCCGACGGTGCCTGCGCGAAGGGCTTGGCCTTCTCCTCGGCCGTGTGCGGTGCGTGATCGGTCGCGATCAGGTCGACCGTGCCGTCCTGCAAGCCGCGAATGAGTGCCTGACGGTCGGCTTCCTTGCGCAGCGGCGGATTCATGCGCGCATAAGTGCCATGCTCGAGCACCGCGTCCTCGGTCAGCGACAGGTGATGCGGGGTGACCTCGCAGTAGATCTTGGCGCCCATTGCCTTGCCGGCACGGATGAGATCGACCGACAAGCCGCTCGAAATGTGCTGGAAGACCACACGCGCACCCGTGCGCAGGGCAAGCGCGATATCACGGGCAACCATAGCCTCCTCGGAGGACGGCAGCGCACCGGGCACGCCCAGCTCCTCGGCTGCCGTGGAACCATAGTTGACACCGGGTGACAGCACGAGTGACTTGTCTTCCTCGTGGAAGGACAGAACGGTGTCATGCTTGACCGCCTCTTCCATTGCCTTGAGGCAGGTGTGCATGTCGGTCAGGTTAATGCCGTCGTCGGTAAATCCGGGCGCACCGGCTGCCAGCAATGCGGCAAAATCGGTCATTTCCTCGCCCTTGAGTCCCTTGGTCACCGCGCACGCCTGGTGCACGTTGACGTAGCCGCCTGCCTCACGTGCCTTGTTCTGCACGTATTGCAGCGTCTCCACATTGTCGCAGGTTGGCAGAGTGTTCGCCATGCACACAACCGAGGTGAATCCGCCCGCTGCTGCGGCGCGCATACCGGTCATCATGTCCTCTTTCTGGGTCTGACCAGGGTCACGGAAGTGTACGTGGGTATCGACAAGACCGGGTGCAACCGTCTTTCCTGCCGCGTCAAACACCGGACAGCCTGCCGGTGCGTCAATGTGGGGTTCCATCTGGGACAGAATGCCGTCGTCGCCGATCAGCAGATCAAGGCGTGCGTCCAGTCCGGTATATGGGTCTAACACCTGTGCGTTTTGAATCAAAAGCATGGTTTTTCCTCCTGTAATGGGGCTCTGACAGGCTGCGCCCGATGCGCACCCGCCGCTTCTAATTGACAGTAGTATAGCATATTTTTCATGGAATTTCTATGCGAAAACATGAACTTTTTACCGGCTTCCAGCGATTTCCAGACGAACGAAAGTGCGGAAAAAGGGAGTGCAGCGGCACAAATGGCCGTCACACTCCCCTTTTAGAACGCTGCGGGCACGCTCCCATCACAGCGTCATTTTATGTTCCATCGTGATGACCGGGCAATAGCGCTTGTCGCGCGCCTTCAGGCCGATCTGGATGCGTGTTTTCAGGTCTTCCTTCTTTTCCTCGTTGTATCCGAAGGGGGCAACCACGTCAAAAATCAGGTTGATGCGGCGCTCACCCTCGACCACGCGGAAATCGTGCATAGTCAGCTCGGGGTCGATCTTGGCCAGAACATTGAGCGTCGTCTCGCGCATAGCGTCAATGCGCGGGTCGCCCACGCGCACCGGGTCCATGTGGATGACCGTGTACACGCCGGTCTGCTCCCAGACCGCCCGCTCGGCCTCGTCGATCAGCTCGTGCACGGCGACAATGTCCGCCGTGTCCGGTACCTCGGCGTGCAGCGATGCCAGCGACTTGCCCACGCCGTAATTATGTACGATCAGGTCGTGAATGCCCAGAATACCCGGACTTTGCAGCACGGTATCGGCAATCGCCTGGGCGATTTCCGGGTCGGCTGCCTGACCGATCAGCGGGCTTAATGTATCGCGCGCAATGCCGATACCTGCCCAGATGATGAACAGCGCAACCAGCACGCCGACCACACCGTCGATCGGCAGGGTGGTGAACTGGCCTGCGACCATGCCGATGAGCACAACGCCGGTGGTGACCACGTCGTTGATGCTGTCCTGCATGGCGGCGAGCAGCGTGGGCGAGTCGATGCGCGTGCCGACCGTGCGGTTAAACGAGCCCATCCACAGCTTGACCAGCATGGTCAGCAGCAGGACTACTGCCGAAACCACCGAAAAGGCAACCGGCTCGGGGTGCAGGATGCGGGTAAACGAAGTTTGCAGGAACTGCACGCCGACTACGCAGATGATGAGTGAGACGATCAGTCCGGCGATGTACTCGGTACGTCCGTAGCCGAACGGGTGCTGCTCATCGGGTGCACGGCCGGTCAGCTTAAAGCCCACGATGGAGATAAACGACGACAGGCCATCCGACAGGTTGTTGACCGCGTCGGCTGCAATCGAAATCGCACCGGTAGCAAAGCCGATGATGAGCTTTGCCGCAAACAGCAGGAAATTACAGAACAGACCGACACAGCCCGACAGGATGCCGTATCTCTCGCGCACCCGTGCATCGCTCGTGCGGTCACGGTCGTCGCCCAGAAAGCGACGAATCAGCAATTCGGTCATAACGGTAAGACCTCCTTAGAATACAATAAGTATAATATACCGAATATGATTACAATTTGTAAAATAAAGATTGCCGGGATACCCCACATGAACGAGCGGTGCAGGGTCTTATGCCGGCACAGCTTCATGGCTGCGTAGGTCAGCGGACAGCCGCCCAGCCAGCAATACAGAAACAGTGTGCGCTCGCGGATGCGCCGTCTGCCGTGTTTGGCCTTCCATTTATCCAGAAACACCGCGCATGCGCCCAGCAAATTGACGGCAGCGAGATAGCATAACAAAATTTTAACAATTGGATGCACGTTCGCCGCCTCCTTTCGGTCTCAGATTTTTGGATATTGGAATATTATAACAGATTTCGCAGGTAGGAGCAAGAAAAAAGCCCGCACGGCGGCAGGGTTTGGACAAAACCACCCGACGTATAACCGTCCGGAACGCGGAAAGGGCTTTGATCGCGGCGTATACCTGCCCGATGGCGTTTCACAATATAGGTAAGGCACAGGGCGGCAGGGGATACCGGGTAAGACGTGCCGTATATGCGGCAGCACGCGCTGTTTCCGGTCGATTTTCGGTCGCAAAAGATCGTTCTTTTCCCGTTTTCTGTCCATCCTGCTGTAACCGCTTGTGCAAAGGCTAGCACAGGCGGTTTGGCATTTTTGCGTCGGAAGAAATAACCAGAAACATCCTTTGTCACCCTGTGCAGAACTTTGTCCGACACGTCCGCCTTGAATCGCGCGGGCAAATCGTGTATGATAATAACAAAGCGAATGAAGGGAGAACGCCCATGTCCATCCGCCGTTTGGCACTGCTCATCATGACCGTTCTGCTGCTCGTCAGCGGCTCGGCTATGGCTCTGACCCCAACGCTCCAGGAGGAGATCTACGCCCCGGAAGCCCTGCTTTACTGCGTGGAATCCGGTCAAGCCCTGTACGAAAAAGACGCCGACAAGCCGGTAAAACCCGCCTCGGTCACCAAACTCATGACCGCGCTCGTCGTCTTTGAACATGAAAGCGATCTGTCCAAGAAAACCACAGTGTCCGAATCGGCGGTCAACATTGAGCGCGACTCCACCAATATTGCGCTGATTCCCGGCGAGGAAGTGACGCTGGAGAACATGATGTACGCCACGCTCATGCAGTCGGCCAACGATGCCGCCAACGTGCTGGCAGAATATGTCGGCGGGTCGCAGGAGGGCTTCGCCCAGATGATGAACGACAAGGCCGCCGAGCTTGGCTGCACAGGCAGTCACTTCGTCAATGCGCACGGTCTGGATGCCGACGGTCATGTCGTGACCGCTCGCGATCTGGCGCGCATTACAACCGCCCTGCTCGACGACCCCCGATTCGTCGAGATCGCCGGTGCGCTCATGTACACCATGCCCGCCACTAACAAGCAGCCCGAAGCCCGCACCTTCTATACAAAGCAGCGTATGCTGCGCGCAGACTCCAAGTTCTACAACGAGTTTGCGATTGCAGGTAAAAACGGATATACCACCGCCGCAGGCCACACCCAGTGCATGGTCGCCCGCCGCGACGGTCTGACCTATATCGCCATCTCGCTCGGCTCGACCGGGAATATGTATTACCCCTGGCGCGACATGCGCACGCTGTTTGCCTATGCGCTGAACGACCTGCACCCGGTGACGCTCGAGGCTGACCAGCTCAAAAAAATGGCTGACGATGCCGGAATTTCCGACGCGAAGCCCAAAGAGGCTTTCACGCTGGCTGTGCCGCAGAATGTCGATGCGAATGCGCTGTCCCTGTCCGATACGCCGGACACCGACAACGCGTATGCAGTCAATCTGACCATGGGCGGCAAGACCGAGGTGCTGTGCACGATGCCCGGTGCGGCGCTCGGCATAGCTGCCCAGCCGACTGCTGCACAGGCATCGACGGATGGACAGGCCGTCACACAGAACCGTACGTCGGCACCCACCTTTTCCGCACCAAGCTTTCTCAAATGGCTGCTCATCCCGCTCGGACTCATCGTCCTGTTCATCCTCTGGTTCATCCTGACCTGCATGTACCGCGCTCGCAAAGTCCGCCGTCAGCGCGCCCGCATCGCACAGATGCGCCGGCAGTCCCACCGTCGGGACGAACAATCCCGCTAACACCCCGAACCCCGTCTGGAGGCACTCCACCATGACACAAAACATCCGCATTCGGCTCGCGACTCCAGCCGACGCACCCGCCCTTTTAGACGTGTACGCCCCCTATGTCCGCCAGACCGCCATCACCTTTGAATACGACGTTCCCTCGGTCGAGGAGTTCACCGCACGCATTGAGCAGACCCTGACGCGCTATCCGTACCTTGTCGCAGAGGTTGACGGCGCGGTTGCCGGATATGCCTACGCATCCCCCTTCCACGCCCGCGCGGCGTATGGCTGGGACACCGAGCTTTCTATCTACTTACAGCCCGGTTTACAGCGTCACCGTCTGGGCTCCCGTCTGTATCGCGTCCTGATCGCCCTGCTGCACGCGCAGAACGTGGTCAACGCCTATGCGTGTATCACCTCTCCCGGCCCGAGTATCGCGTTCCATGAGTCCCTGGGATTCCAGAAGATCGGCACGTTTCCGCGCACCGGGTGGAAGTTTGAGTGCTGGCATGATGTCGTGTGGATGGAATTGCCTTTGCGGCAGCGCGTGACAACGCCGGAGACGTTCATTCCGTTCCCGGAATTGGATGCGGAGATTGTCCGGCATCTGTTAAACGATCCTGTGTGAGGTCACGAGAACGGAATCCCGCCCGCAGGCGAGAATGGGATTCTCAAGGGACGAGTCCCTTGAGCCCGTCCAGGTGGAACCTGGTCGAGCCCGCAGGCTCGAAACACCCCTTTTGAAACCCGGTGTCCGACCCGGGTTTCAACCAAAACAAACAAAAAAGAAAGACCAACCGAATGGTTGGTCTTTCAAAAAAATTGCGCCGTCTACTCATTTTATCCGCGCACAGCGCGGGAATGAGGATAGTGGCCTACGGGCTGCGGACGGCGCTTTGTTTTTTATTTTAGTTGATTTTCGCAGAAGCGAAAATCAAAAAGGGGATTTCGCCCGTTGCGACGGGCGACTCAGGGCTCTGCCCTGAGAACCCGCAAGCCTTTCGAGAAAGGCTTGAGCGAAAGCTTCAATATGGGTGCGGTGCTATGCCTTATGCCATCGCAGTAACGGTCTCGCGCTCGCTCTCGTACGCGATATTGATGACCGCAGATACGCACAGCACATTGACCTTACAAATAAACTCCATATCGCTGACAATGCCATGATGGGGCAGCGCACGGTATCTATCATGCAGCGCCTGAATGCGGGAAATCAGGCCTTCCACCGTATACGGTGCGACAACACCATCGACCCAGCCCTCAAAATGCTCCTTCGTCAGGCTGCGGCTCAGGCGCATTGCGATGCGCTTCTCGTAAATATAATGCGCGAGCAGGCCGTGCGGGTACAGGTCGTCATTGTGCGGATAGCAGAAGAAATCGGTCAGATAATGGCAGATTTCTCCGAGATCGACCGACAGATCGCGGCCGTTGGCGTCGCGCAGGGTGTAGTTGCTGCAAAATACACGAAGTTTATCCATCACTTCGTCGAACATCAGCGACGGATAGTGCCGCTTGGTCAGGTAAGTACCGGTCAGGTCGGGCTTGAGATTGCCGTAACGGAAAGCGTTTGCATCAAACGTGACGCCGGCGTTCTCCTGAATGTGAGCCAACAGCAGGTTGGCGACGCGGGTATGCGAGATGGAATCCATGCTTTTCCTCCAAACTACGATTAACGAATCCCGCGGCGCTTGGCGTCGCAGTCTCTTTCTCTTATTTTCTCTTATTTCAAATATTATCAAACAAATGTGCGGGTGTAGTCCCACTTAGGATGCCTGAACATGGATATTATATCATCTTTTCCGCAATTTGTCATGTGAAAATTAAGAAAAAAGCACCGGATTCTGGATGACATTTTTGCATGTTTTCCGTCATTTTCTGTAAAAAGAAATTTCATCTTGCACGAAATGCTTCATTTTTGAAGCGTACCTTACCCTCAAGCGCTGCACGCAGCTTCTGGCACATTGTCTCGCGATCCTGGTTGAGCGTTCCTGCGAGGTTCACGTAGTTCGATGCGTGGTTTGCACGGAAGATACTGCCCTCGCAGTCGATGTGCTCGAGCAGGGTGAGCGTCTCCTGTGCAATCTCGATGGGGTTCATCAGATAGAACTTACCCTCCTGCCAGTCGCGCATGAGCGGCGTGGGCAGCTCAAACAGCAGGGTCAGCAGGCCGATATACTCGGGCTTCATGCGCGAAAGTGCCTCTGCGGTCTTGATCGCGTGCTCTTCGGACAGCTCGAGCGAGCCCAGACCGGCAATGCAGGTCACCGACAGCTTCATGCCTGCTTCCTTGACCATCAGACCGGCACGGACGATCTCGTCCGCAGTCTCGCCCTTATTCACGCGGCGCAGTACCTCGTCCGAGCCCGATTCCAGACCCAGATAGATCATATCCAGACCCAGCTCATGCAGCATATTGAGGTCTTCCTGCTTCTTGACCAGAATGGACGCGGGCGAACCGTAGCTGGTCACGCGCTCGCACTCGGGGAAAAGCTCGCGGATATAGCGCAGAATCTCGGCCATGTGCTCGGGTCGGCACATGAGCGCGTCACCGTCTGCCAGAAAAATGCGGTCAACCTGACGATAAGCGCGGCGCGCCTCGTCAAAGTCACGCTTGACGTCCTCGAGCTTGCGCACGCGGAACTGCTTTTCCTTGTACATATCGCAGAACGTGCACTTGTTGTGGCTGCATCCAATGGTCACCTGTACAATCAGGCTGTATGCTTCGGACGGCGGGCGAAATACCCGGCCTTCGTAATGAATCATGGGAAATTCTCCTTTTTCAGCGTCGTTTTTTGGTTTGAGAGCGAAAAACAGGCGGGGCTTACCGCTCCGCCTGCTGGATCGCGTTTCGCTTTTTTATTCGGCAGACGGCTCTTCTTCCGTCTCGTCCGCGGGCTGCTCCTCGGGCTCGGTCTCATCGACTTCGGCCTGCTCAGCAGCTTCTGCGCATGCCTGTGCGCACGAGCAGGTGTCGCAGTCCAGTGCGTCGTCACCGTTCTCGCTCATCATCTCGTCCAGCTCGTTCATCGCCTTGAGCTCGGCCTCGTGATAAATCTCCTCGCGCTTCTTCTTGCGGATCATCGCTGCGGTCAGCGCACCTGCGCCAGCCAGTGCACCCACAAGGGCGACGCCATAACCAAGTTCTTTTTTCATTTCTTTGTTCACCTCTGTCAGTAGGTTCATCGGACTTGATCCCGATTTATACTCGAAGATATACTTAGACTTTAGCACACCCCGCGCACAAAGTCAATGAACGGGATGTGAATTTCGCCGGTCTTCGCACGCACCTGCCGCCATCCGGCATTTTTCTATTCCCGTCCACCGTTCGGTATGCTATAATGTGCTTATATTTTATCCCAAAGGAGGCGGCTGTATGCCCCGTACCGCTCACCCTCGCTATCACATCGGCCTGCGCACGGTCAAGACCGGTACAGCCGTCATGCTCGCGCTGCTGCTCGACAGCATGCGACCCTCTGCCATGCCCATTTTCGCCGCCATCGGCGCCATCGTCGTGATGAGCCGCACGCTGTCCGATGCCATCACCGCCGCGTCCACCCAGCTTGCAGGCATCACCTGCGGCGCGATTGCCGGCTGCCTGTTCTCGCTGCTCTTTCCCAATAACCATTATATTGCAATCGGGCTGGGTCTAATCCTGCTCATCCCCATCTGTCATCCCCTACGCATCGGCTTCGCCGTCCCACTGACCTGCATCGTCTTTGTCTCGGTCTGTCTGTACGACCCCGCGACCGGCTCGCCCATCGCCTACGGTATCAACCGCTTTTTGGATACCTCGATCGGTCTTTCCACCGGTTTTGTCATCAATGCCATGCTCAAGCCGTACAATAACTACCCACTCATTCTGCGCCTGTTCCGTTCCTATCAGGAAGCCTATCCGGCTGCCCTGCGGGAATTGCTCGTCGACGGACATTATCCCGATCTTGCACCTTTTGAGCGTCAATGCCGCAGATTATACGACGAAATCCGCATCTTTGGCGACCAGCCCTTCGCCAATCAGAAGCGCAAACAGGATACTGCTTATCTGTGGGGATGCTATCAGCTGGCAGAGAAAATACTCTTTGAACTGGCTGCGCTGGCGGGTATGGATACCTTGGGCGTGCCGAATGATGAAATGCGTGCACGACTGCATGAAATGAATGTGGACGTGCCTGACGAGATTCCGATTCCGGGACTGGATGAAGAAAGTTTGGTTTTGGGGTATCACCTCAAAAATCTGCTCGACGCACATGATTATTTGCAGGGTCTGCTCGATCTCCCCAAAGAATCACCGCAGCCCTAATTGAAGTTTGGATCAAACCTTTTCAAAGGTTTGCGGAGTCTTGAGGCAGAGCCTCAAGTCGCGTCCCGCAGGACGCGAAACTCTCCTTTGATTTTCGCCTTTGCGAAAATCAACTAAAATAAAAAATAAAAGCGCGACTCGCAAGTCGCGCAATCTCTGGAAAGACCAACCACGGGGTTGGTCTTTCCTTTTTTGTTTGTTTTGGTTGAAACCCGGGTCGGACACCGGGTTTCAAAAGGGGATTCCGCTCGCTGCGGCGAGCGGCCAGCCTGCGCGGCTGGATCGCGCCGGGTCGCAGACCCGGACCCGCTTGTCGCACACTCGTTTTATTCGCGCACGGCGCGGGAATAAGGATAGTGGCCTACGGGCTGCGGGGCGGGATAACCTCTTATTTTCCCGGTTCCTTGATTTTTTCCAGCAATTGTGCGCCGGTCACGTCATCGGTGATATTAAACCGGGTCATACTATACAAACAAGACGGGTCACCCTTGACCAAGGTATTGATACCCTCGCGAATGGTGACAGTCAAACGCACGCCCATTGTTTGCAGCATACCCTCGGTCACGGCGTTATGCAGGCCAAACGGATAAGCAAAAGCCAGGGTATCATAGCCGAATGCCGCGTGAATGGCATCATTTGCCTTATGAAAATCATTGCGGAAGGTGGTCATATAGGAATCCAGCGATTCGTCCGGGCGCGGCAGTACACCGCGGCGGTAGCCGTCAACGTCCAGTCCAGACACGTTATGCATGTCGTAGGTATGGTTCTGGATGTTGATAACGCCGGCATCCACCCACTTTTTTGCCTCTTCATACGAGAAATGCGGGATAATCGGCACGCCGAAGTCTTTATAAGTCGATTTTCCGACCGAGACACCGATACAGTAAATGGTGGCGTTCAGGCCGTTTTTTTGCAGGACGGGTGCGGCATAGGTCAGGTTGCTCTGATAGCCGTCGTCCATCGAAATCCAGACCGGTTTTTCAGGCAGTGGGATGCCGTTGTCCACGTAATCTACGATTTGCTCGGGTGTAACAGCCGTATAACCCGCCTGTTTGAGGGCTGCCATCTGTTCTGCGAAGCGCTCGGGCGATACCACCATGGTCGAGCCGCCCGGCTCTTCGTCAAAGTGGTGGTACATGAGTACGGGCAGGTAGTCGGTCGCGGGCGATGTCTGTGCCGCTGCCGCTGTGGTCGTCTCGGACGACGCTTCCGCGGGCGCAGCCTGTGCCAGACCGGTCAGCAGGCACGCCGACAGCATAACCGCTGCTAGGCGACGCAGCAGGGATTTTTTTCTAAAATGCAACTGCATGAACTTCCTCTCTTTTTCGGACGTTTTCTTCAGTATAGCACAATCTTACCCGTTTGAAAAGGGTATCACGCACACGCCGACCGGTTTTCGCACCATTTCCCGGATTTTTCCAATCCCTTCCCGCTCATCTGCGCATAAAAGGATTGTATCCGCGCGTATTTTGCAGTATAATTTTGCAAGAACGACCGTGAAACACCGGCCACGTTCATTTTCAAATCAAATGGAATTTACAGAAAAGGAAAAGCCTATGCTGCAAGAATTTTCCCGCGCCGCACTGCTGCTCAGTGCTGACGGCATGGACCGTCTGGCGGGGGCGCACGTCGCGGTGTTCGGCATCGGCGGTGTCGGCGGAGCTGCCGCCGAGGCGCTCGCCCGCGCAGGCGTCGGCGCCCTCACGCTCATAGACAATGACGTGGTCTCGGTCTCCAACCGCAACCGCCAGATTATCGCCCTGTCCTCTACCGTCGGCCAGCCCAAGGTCGAGGTCATGGCCGCTCGTATCCGCGATATCAACCCCACCTGTGCGGTTACCCCGCTCCGGATGTTCGTCACGCCCGAAGACGCGCCCGACCTGTCCCAGTTCGACTACGTGATCGACGCGATCGACACGGTCACCGCCAAGCTGTTTTTGATCGAGACCTGCAACAAGCTGGGTGTGCCGCTCATCTCGTCCATGGGCACGGGCAACAAGCTCGACCCCACCCGCTTCCAGGTCGCGGACATCTACAACACTTCGGTCTGTCCGCTCGCGCGCGTCATCCGGCAGGAGTGCAAAAAACGCCGCATCAAGCGTCTGAAAGTGGTCTTTTCCACCGAGGAAGCCGCAAAAATTCCACCTGAACGCTATGCACTCTGTCCGGGTGAGTCCAAGGGCACGGCTGGCCGTCCGGTGCCCGCAAGCGTTTCGTTCGTTCCGCCTGTCGCAGGCTTCATTCTCGCAGGCGAGGTCATCAAGGATTTGACGGAGGGACTTCGATGAATATTTTAGTCAGTGCGTGTCTGCTCGGCATGAACTGCCGGTACGACGGTTCGCACAACTACTGCCCCGAGCTGGAAAGGCTCATGGAGGAGCATATCCTGATTCCGGTCTGTCCCGAGCGCCGGGGCGGTCTGGACACCCCGCGGGAACCGGCCGAGCGTCAGGGTGACCGCATCATCGCACGCGACGGCACCGACGTGACCGATGCGTACATCCGCGGTGCGCAGGAGACCCTGCGGCTGGCCAAGGAGTACGACTGCCGCTATGCCATCTTCAAGGAGCGCAGTCCGTCCTGTGGTGCGGGCGTCATCTACGACGGCAATTTCTCCCACACCCGCGTGCCGGGCGACGGCATGACCACCCAGCTGCTGCGTGCCAACGGCATCATCGTGCTGGGCGAAAGCCAGATCAGCGCACTGCTGCACAAGTAAAAGGAAAATCCCCATTCGGTTTGTCCGAATGGGGCCTTTTTATGCAAAAACGGGGTCGGTTTCTTGAAAAACAACCGTTCGCTGACCGGATATGCCATTCAAAACCGCCTTGGCGATCATGCCGTCCGCGTCATAGTCGAGGGTCATCCATCCGACCGGCTGCCCGTCCAGCTGTTCGACGATCTCACTTGGCTGTCCCTGTTCGTTGTACGCATACGCCCAAGTTCGTGCACCCAAATCATCCCAAACGGTGATTTTCTGCACGACACCATGCGCGTCATAAACGATTTCCGACCGGCCAAAGCGCAGGCAGGCTTCGTTTGGTGTTAAAAGAGACAGTGGGTTGACGCCACCCTCGATATTCAGGGTGATTATCCCCTCGTACACGGCAGTTTCGCACCAGCCGCCGTCCGGTGTGTCTGCATAGGTTTTGCAGATCGTGCTCTGGGTCTGACCCTCGCAGATCTCTTCAATCTGCACGACTCGCCCCTGTGCGTCCAGCTCGTACGCGTACGTCGTCACCAACTGGTCTTGTCCCTGCGTTTGTGTCTGGGACAGAACGCGTCCCTCTCGGTCGTACGTCCACCGCAATTCCAGATCGACTGCACCATCCGCTAGCGTCCGGGACGTGCGCAGCCGGTTGCCGTCGCGGTCGTAGGCATTGCGTACAATCACATTGGGCGGCTGGTTCGATGACGGGAAATAATAGGTTGTCACAGGCTGACCATATATATTGTACGCATCTACCTGTGTCCCGTCCGCTGTGCGCCAAAAGGCAATCTGATTGCGGTCTTGCACGGGTTTGGTATAGGCATAAGTCACGCCTGCGGTCAGCGCAGCGGCGATGAGTGCGGTCAAAATGCGTTTTCCCTTCATACGATCACCCCTTTTCCTCAGTTTACACCCGCGTTTTCGTCCCGGCAAGAAACAAATCGGTATCAGAAGGGTAAAAAAATACCTGCCTTACGGCAGGTATGAAGGTTACGGGGTGGTTTGGGTTACCGAATTGGTCTGCGCCTGCTGAGTCGCCTCGGCGGTGACCGTCTGGCCGTCAGCTACCGTCTGAGCTGCGGCTTGCTCAGTGGTCTGAGCGGGCTGCTCCTGCTCCTGTCCCTGCGCCACGATGACCGTGGTATTCTGGGACTGGGCAAAGTCGACCCACGCCTGGGGTGCACCGGTCAGCGTCTCGATCTCGCTCGTGCTCACCACGTCGTTGATGTCGGTACCATACAGAATGCGGCGGATGGCGTTACCGTCGTCTCCGTAGACCGTCAGCGTGCGATTTTGCTGCATACCGGCGTTGATGACGCAGTTTTCCGTCTCGCGACCCTGGTCGTCGTAATAGTAAACCATACGGTACTCGCCCTTTTCACGCCAGAGCGGCTTGCCGTTATCGTCATAGCAGGTCAGATCGGGTTCGAGGTCGCCGTCGGTAATCGTGCGGACAACCGTTCCCTCGGTGGTATGTTCACGGGAATAGGTCTCGCGTGCGGTCAGCGCATCGTTCTGATAGCTGTCCTTCTGCGTAATTTCACCATTTGCGTCATAGGTATATTCATAGGTGCAGACGGTCTCGGTCACGCCCCCAGCCGTGCGCGCCTGATAAATCCACCGGGTCTGGTCGCCCTGCTCATTATAGGCATACTGGCTGTAAACGAATTCCTTGCCGTCGTCGTAACTATGAACCGCAACCTTGCGACCCTGTTCGTCGTAAGTATAAGTCGTGATAATCGGTTCTTCATTTTCCAGAACGGTGACCACCGTGTCACCCTGTGCGTTATAGCCCAGTGTCATCACGATATCATTGCCCATCTTATTGCTCTGCGTCTCGCGCGTCCAGCGCACGACGGTATTATAAGGCTGTGCCTCGGGGCTGAGCGACTCAGCCGCCTGCGCCTGATTGTGTGCTCGACCCTGGAATGTCAGGGTGGGAACTGCGACCAGTGCGGCGCACAGCGCGATGGCAGTCAAAAACTTCCAGCGCATCCGTCTATTTCCTCCTCCTTGGGGTTAAATTTCCGTACTGTATTTTAGTTTAACGGTTTTTTGCACAAATTACAAGGGCGAAATTGTGAACTTTAAGCAAACTGATCTATTTTTTCCGACAAAAGCACCGCACCTCTCATGGAAGCTTTCGCCGGCCTTTCTCGAACCTTGCGGAATCTGAAAAGGCCCCTGTGGGGCGTTTTCCCGCAAGGCTGTGGTCGACTTGTTCGGCCAAGGCCCTAACACGCGGGCACCGTTGCCCTGAGTCGGACTCCGCAGAGT
>CAUEJN010000010.1 GCA_959018045.1 uncultured Butyricicoccus sp.
TCTGCCTGTTTCGGCAAAAATGTCGAAACACGTCCGAGGTTTCCTCAACAAAATGTCTAAGATTTAACGAACTAGATTGGTTAAGTTCACAAAAAATTTAAAAATGAAAAAAACTGATTGACAACGGTATGCGAGTCGAGTATGCTAAGTACAGAAATTAAACATCGGCTTGTGACTGGTGATGCAGGCAAGACCAAACGACTGGATATGTGGCAATTGTATATCCTGATGTTTGGTCTTTTTTATTTTTTCTGTACAAAATGCAGTGAGAAAGGAAGATGCACATGAAAAAGTTGGAGCACCAGATCGCCGATCCGATCGGTATTCATGCCCGACCCGCCGAGCGTTTGGCGCAGGCAGCAGGTGCTTTTCAGAGTAAAATCGTGATTGCAGCCCACGGGGACGAGACCGAGGCCATTTACCCGCTGAGCGTGCTGGGTATGAACATCCGGCACGGGGACACGGTCACGGTGACGATTGAAGGGCTGGATGAAGTGCAGGCCGCACAGGCCATCGCCGATGTGCTGAAGGAGAGCTTATGACAATACCTGGTCGTCCCGACGGACAGCCCTATCGCATCAGTCGGGTCATCGGCAATAACTACGTGCTGGCGCACGACGATGGGGGACGGGAAGTCATCCTGCGGGGACTTGGCATCGGGTTTAAAAAACACCCGGGCGACCTGGTTCCGGCGCGCAATGTGGAGCGTATTTACGCCATGCGCAGCCCGGAACACTCCAGCCGTCTGAGCAAATTGTTGTCCGATGTCCCGCCCGAGTTTCTGGATGTCAGTACCGAGATCATTGAGACTGCGGAAAAACAGCTGGGCCGTCGCCTGAGTGAAAACGTTTATATTACCCTGACCGATCATATCTGTTTTGCCGTCGAGCGCATGCGTAACGGCATTACCTATCCCAATCAGCTGCTGTGGGAGATTACCAATTTTTATCCCGCAGAGTTCGCTTTGGGAGATCAGGCGCTCGACATCATCGAGCGGCGGCTGGGCTTCCGGCTGGCGCGGGACGAGGCGGGATTTATCGCCCTGCACCTGGTCAATGCCGAGATTGACGGCAGAATGTCCGATATGGTTCGGATCACCCAATTCATTCGCACGATCATCGAGATCGTCGAGTCCTATTATGATTGCAAGCTGGACGAGCAGTCGCTCGATTATGGACGGTTTATCACCCATCTGAAATTCCTCGGTCAGCGCATGACCCAAAACCGCTATACTTCCGAGGAAGACAATGAGTTCCAGTCCATGGTCGCACGGCGCTACCGGAGTGATTACGAATGTGCGTTGCAGATTCGGGAGCATCTTCAAGAGAGCTTCGACATCTGCCTGCCGCCCGAGGAGATCACCTTCCTGACCGTCCATCTGCACCGACTTGGTTTATCCATGGGGTTTACAAAAAAGGAGGAGTAAGCAAATGAAAGACAAGATTTTTGGCGTATTGCAGCGTGTTGGACGCTCGTTCATGCTGCCGATCGCCATTCTGCCGGTTGCCGGCCTGTTTTTAGGCATCGGCGGATCGTTCACCAATGAGACCATGCTCGAAGCCTACGGGCTGATGGGCATCATGGGCCCGGGTACCTTCATCAATGCCATCTTGCAGGTGCTCAACGCGGCAGGCTCGATTGTATTCGGCAACCTGCCCATTATCTTCGCCATGGGCGCGGCCATCGGTATGGCCAAGCAGGAGAAGGAAGTTGCAGCGCTGTCGGCAGCGATTGCATTCTTCGTCATGCACGCGACCATCGGCGCGATGATTACTGACTTCGGCGCACCCGACCTGTCCGGTGCAACCGCAAGCGTTGTCGGCATCAACTCGCTGCAGATGGGCGTATTCGGCGGTATTCTGGTCGGCCTCGGCGTTGCCGCCCTGCACAATAAGTATTATAAGATTCAGCTGCCGCAGGTACTGTCCTTCTTCAGCGGCACCCGCTTTGTCCCGATCATCTCGGCTGCGGTTTATCTGGTTGTCGGTATCGCGATGTACTACATCTGGCCGGTCATTCAGAGCGGTATCAACGCCCTGGGCGGCTTTGTTCTGGCATCGGGCTACGCAGGCACTTGGCTGTACGGCTTCATCGAGCGTGCGCTCATCCCGTTCGGCCTGCACCATGTATTCTATATCCCGTTCTGGCAGACCGCGCTCGGCGGCACGGCTATGGTCGGCGGTCAGCTGGTCGAGGGTGCACAGAACATCTTCTTCGCCGAGCTGGCAACCCCGGGTATCCAGCACTTCTCGGTTGAGGCAACCCGCTTCATGGCTGGTAAGTTCCCGCTCATGATTTTCGGCTTGCCCGGTGCAGCGCTGGCACTCTACCGCTGCGCAAAGCCGGAAAACCGTAAGGTTGTCGGCGGCTTGCTGCTGTCGGCTGCGCTGACCTCCATGCTGACCGGTATCACCGAGCCGCTGGAGTTTACCTTCCTGTTCGTGGCTCCCGCAATGTACGTCGTCCACTGTGTCTTCGCAGGCGCATCCTATATGATCATGCACATTCTGAACGTCGGCGTTGGCCTGACCTTCTCGGGCGGCCTGATCGACCTGACCCTGTTCGGTATCATGCAGGGCAATGAGAAGACCAGCTGGCTGTGGATTCCGGTTGTCGGTGTCGTCTACTTTGTTCTGTACTACTTCGTATTCTCGTTCATGATTAAGAAGTTCAACTATATGACCCCGGGCCGCGACGACAGCGAGATCAAGCTGTACACCCGTAAGGATATCAACGCACGCAAGGAAGCCGAGGGTCAGAACGGCGGCGACGATGAACTGTCCCGTCAGATCATGCTGGGCCTGGGCGGCAAGGTCAACATCTCGGACGTTGACTGCTGCATCACCCGTCTGCGCTGCACCGTACACGACGCAGCCAAGGTCGATCAGCAGATGCTCAAGGATACCGGCGCATCGGGTGTCATCTGTAAGGGCACCGGCGTGCAGGTTGTCTACGGCCCGCGCGTATCGGTCATCAAGTCCGACCTCGAAGCTTATCTGGCATCGCCTGCAAGCAATCTCGCAGAGTCCGCTCCGGCAGCACCGGCGGCAGAGACCGCACAGACCGGCGCTGCAACCGTCGTCGCATCCCCGCTGACGGGTAACGTCATTCCGCTCGAGCAGATCGGGGACGGCGTATTCTCCGAGAAGATGGTCGGCGAGGGCTTCGCAGTGGAGCCGACCGACAATAAGGTTTACGCACCGGCAGACTGTACGGTCAGCACGGTCTTCGGCACCAAGCACGCGGTCGGTCTGGTACTCGACGGCGGCGTCGAGCTGCTCATTCATATGGGTATCGACACCGTACAGCTGGGCGGCGCACCGTTTGAAATCGCCATCAAGGACGGCGATAAGCTCAAGAAGGGCGACCTGATCGGCTCGTTTGACGCACAGGCGATCATCGATGCAGGTTACCGCACGGTCACCCCGGTTATCGTCACCAATTCTGACTCTTATCAGTCCTTCGACCTCATCAAGACCGGTGCGGTTGAGGCTGGCGAGGCAGTTCTGGAAGTAAAGTAACGCCCAAATCATAAGATTTCCCCAATCTTCATTTTTCGAGCCAGGGATGCACGCTGTGTGTCCCTGGCTCCTTGTCGTTTCTGAGGCAAAATGAAAGAGGACAGACCAAACGGTCTGTCCTCTCTGTTTTTGGGTTAAAACGAGTCACAGGGGAAGCGAACTCCGGCACACCGGCGTGCATCCTCGAGAATCTGTGCGGCTTCCAGACTATACTCCATGAGCGTGTCGTGGTACGCCCAGTCCTGTTCGTTTAAGATGCGGGCAAAGGCCTGAAACTCGGGTACCATGCGGTAGGGCGGGTTGTCCTCCTCGTGTACCTCACGCTTTCCGTCGTGGTAGTCGATCGTGTACCCTGTCATGCAGCTGACCGGCTCTTCAATGGACAGTACACCGCGCTCGCCCTCGATGACCGAGGTCTGACGGGAAGCGCAGTCCTTGGCGCCGACGCACACGGCTTGGAAGGTCGGATAGCGACACAGCGCAATACCGCTTGTGTCAATGCCGCGGGCGATGTTGGCTGCGTACTGTACTGCGTCAGGCTTGCCGAACAGACCGACCAGCGCGTGAATGTTGTATACGTTGATGTCCATGAGCGCACCGCCCGACTGTGCCGGGTCGAAGGCAGGTTGGACAATGCCTTGCAGGAAGGCGTCATAGCGGGAAGAGTATTGACTGTAATTGAGACTGACAATCTTGATGGAGCCGAGCTTGGTAAGGTCACGCCGCATGGCCTGATAAGCGGGCAGGTGATAGAGGGTCATGGCCTCGAGCAGCATGACGCGATTCTGTTTCGCCACGTCGATCAGCGTGCGCAGCTCGTCCACGTTGGAGGTCATGGGCTTTTCGCAGATGACGTGCTTTCCGTGCTCGAGTGCCCGTTTGGCAAAAGAGAAGTGCAGGTGGTTGGGCAGCGCGACATAGATCACGTCGACCTCACTTTGCAGCATCTCGTCGTAGTCGGTCACACACCGGCCGATGTGGTACTGCGCGGCCAGCCGCTCGGCGCGTTCCACGCTGCGCGGTGTGCTCAGAATGGACACGGCCTCGAAGTCCAGTTCGGCCAGATGGGGCAGAAATTCCTGTACAATTTTTCCGGTTCCCAGAATACCCAGGCGTAACATGATGCATCACATCCAATTCTTGGTGTATAGCAAAAGTATAGCACATCGCCCGATGTTTGTCAGGACGAAAAAAAGCCGCACGGCAGGCATGCCATGCGGCTGTGTGTAGTTATCTGTGCATCGCGTCCGTTAAGTAGCTTTCCAGCGAGTCCAGATCACGCGGACAGGGCAGGTCAGGGGATAACACACCCTTTTTGCACAGACGCTCGAACAGGGAGAGCACGGTGGGCGGGTGCAGATTGGTCTTGTGCAGCGCGTCGTGATCAGAGAATACCACGTCGGGCGCACCGTGCAGCAGTACCTTGCCCTCGTGAAACAGGATGACCTCGTCCGCCCAGGCGTAGGCGTAATCGACATCGTGAGTGGCCATGATGACCGTGATGCCGGCTTCGGTCATCTGCGCGACGATACGGTTGACCATCTGTGTGTGCTTGGGGTCAAGGGCGGCAGAGGGTTCGTCCAGAATGATGATCTCGGGATGCATGACCAGAATGTCCGCGATGGAAACCAGTTTTTTCTGTCCGCCGCTCAGCGCGTGAGTGGGTTTGTCGCGAAACGGGGTGATTTCCAGCGCACCGATGACCGCCTCGACCTCATCTCGGGCCTGCTGTTCGGACACGCCGAGGTTTAAGATGCCGAACGAGATTTCCTGATAGACGCTGGCCGAGAAGAGCTGGTTGTCGGGGTCTTGGAAGACGATGCCGACCTTGCTGCGCAGCGCGAGCAGGCTTTTTTTATCGTAGGCGACCGGCTGGCCGTGGAAGTACAGCGTGCCGCGCTGGGGTTTGCAGATGCCGGTGCAGCACAGGGAAAAGGTAGACTTTCCGCTGCCGTTTGCGCCCATCAGGGCGATTTTCTGCCCGCGGCGGATGTCGACGGACAGACCGGACAGCGCATAGGATGCGCCGTCGTCGTAGGAAAAGAAGAGATCCTGTGCTTTTAAGATGACGTCAGTGTTCATATCAAATATTTACTCCAGATGGCCAGTGCGATGAGTGCGCTGTCAAACAGCACGATGGCCAGAATGACCGATTTTTTGGGCGGATGGGTTTCGGACAGCACGCGGATGGTGTCGTCATAACAGCGGGCTTCCATGGCGGTGTACAGCCGGTTGGAGCGTGTGACCGCGCGCAGCATGAGTGCCGAACCGAGCAGTCCGAAGGATTTGAGTGCGGTTTTGTAGTCCCGATTGCCCAGACGGCAGTGCTGAGAAGTGGTGATGGCCGAGGCCGTGTCCAAGAGCACGAAGATAAAGCGGTAGATGAGCAGCATGAGCTCGATGAGCAGCTTGGGACAGTGCAGACGGCGCAGGACTTCCAGAATGTCGGTGATGGGTGTGGTGAAGGACAGGAAATACAGACAGGACACCGCAGACAGCGCGGTCAAAATGAGCTGCACGGCATAGAGCAGGGAGGACATGCTGGTGGTCAGATACCAGTTTCCGAGCGGGATGGCAAAGAGATCCATAGGCGTGCGGCTTACATGAAAGAGGATGGCGGCGGTGCTCAGAAAGAGAAATGCCAGCGGGATGGTCAAAAATTTGAGGTAACGCAAAACAGGGACTCCTCCCTTTGCGACGGTCAGAGTCCCTGTAACGGCTAAGACGATTCCCGCCACTGCAATGGAACGACTCACCACGCAGATCAGCAGGGTGAGCACTGCAAAGGCGAATTTTTCTCCGGCATTCTCATATCTAAGCCTCGACTGATAACAAAGCTTATCTATGACGATCATGCGAATTTCCTTTCATAGGAGGGTTATTTTTGCTGTTTCATCCATTTTTTGCGCTCAACCAGACGACCCATCACGAAGGCAATCACGCCCACGCCGATACCGGTCTGAATGCAGAAAAACAGGCTTTCGACCTCACCGGGCAGCTCACGGCCGATGGCAGCTTCCAAAATGGGGGTTGCCCAGGGCTCGTAAGAGGAGTTGACCTGTTCGACAACCTGACTGCCCGCGTCGTCCGAGCCGCCGAACTCCGCGTCCTTGAGGACGAAGAGCGGAACCAGTGCGATCAGACAGATGGCCAGAATGATGGCGATGACACTCTTTTTCATATCACTCAGCCTCCCGTAAATATCCGATGGCGCGCAGCTCGGGCGCGGCGTACGATTCCAGACCCATGACGATCAGCACGGTGACCAGACCTTCGATGATGGCGAGGGGAAGCTGAGTCGGTGCGAAGACCAGCAGGAACTTGCTGAATGCGCCGAGGATGGTGGTGTCGGCGTGGTGCGCGAGTGCCAACTGACCGGCGGTGACGCAGTAGGTGAACAGATCACCGAGGGCTGCGGCTAAAAAGACGCTGACCTTTTTGCTGACATTACACTTTTTGCACAGGGTGTACATGCCGAACGATACGAGAGGGCCTGCAACAGCCATCGAGAAGGTGTTCGCACCCAGTGTCGTCAGACCGCCGTGGGCGAGCAGCAGTGCTTGAAAGAGCAGGACGATCAGACCGAGGATAGAGACCGCAGCGGGGCCGAAGAGGATGGCACCCAGACCGGTGCCGGTCATGTGCGAGCAGCTGCCCGAGACCGAGGGAATCTTCAGCGAAGAAATGACAAAGATGAATGCGCCGGACATGGCCAGCAGCGTGATGAGGTTTCTGCGCTCACGCAGGGTTTTCTGAATGGACAGCAAACCGGCGATCAGGAAGGGGACACACAAAACGCCCCAGCCGATGCAGTAAGCGGCGGGCAGGTAGCCTTCCATGATGTGCATGGCCTGACCGATCGGTGCGATGCCGACCGCGAGGGCAAGCGCACCGGAAAGCGCAATCGCGCGTTTTTCTGTGCGGGTAAAGTGGGATTTGCTCATTTTTTTCTGTTCGCTCCTTTCTGGCTTGGACACGTACCGCGTACGGTACAAAAAAACCTGTCAGATCACTGACAGGCCATCAGGAGAACAAGAGGTTTCATTCGCGCAAGTAAGGTAGAATTGAGCGCTTGTAAGCCAACCTGTTCTTACACATGGCCATCGTTCGTAACCTGTGTAAATCGCATATACAAGGCAGGTCTTCTGACTTGGGCATCACAGATGCATTTCGCCTTCCCAGTTTCCCAGTGACATGATAAAATGCAGCTCTTCCCTTACAGCGGCGGGACCGTGTGAGATTTTCACTCAGCTTTCCTATTCTCCTGCACATGCAGGCACCATTGTATATTCAATTCTACTTCAAAGTATATCCTGCCGGTCAGGGCTTGTCAATAAGTTGGCAAGGGATTGAGAGAGATAAAGGTGCAGATAGAAAAAAGGGTTTATCTATACAAACCCCGTCCGGGAAAAGACCCGGACGGGGCAGGAGGAAAAGTCAGTACAGACTTGCGATGATCTCGGCGGCAGCAATGGCAACTTCAAAGGCGCGCTTGACGCGGTGGAAGTTTTTGCAGCCGTAGTTGAAGCCGATGACCGGCTGTGCACCGATTGCGATACCGACCAGAATGGACAGCATGATCTGGTTGACCTTCATGACGATGCCCATGGCGGTCAGCGGAATCTCGGAGCCGTAAACCGAAGCCGCGCCGTAGACGGCGAGCAGGTTGTTGAAGAGTGCCATTACGATGGTAATTGCAATCTGGGTGATGAAGCTGCTGACACCTAAGCTGAGGACGCTCAGACAGACGCGTTTGTGCAGACGCAGCGCCGAGCGGTCGAAGTGGAAGGTCTTGAAGCGGGGAAGATAGAAGATAGAGACGAGAAAGGAGATAATCTGGCTCAGAATGGTCGCGATGGCCGCACCGCGCACACCCATATCAAAGATAAAGATGAAAATAGGGTCAAAGATGGTGTTGATGATGGCGCCGAGCAGCATGGATACCATGGCGAATTTCGGACTGCCATCCGCACGAATCATGGCGTTGAGTGCGGTCGAGATCATGGTAAAGGGCAGGCCGATGGCGATGACATAGCCGTACTCCAGTGCGGCCGGACGCAGCACGTCGGTTGCACCGAACAGGGTCAGGATGGGGTTCATAAAGACGATGGTGATGACCAGCATGGCGATACCGGCAATGGTAATCATGACGGCTGCATTTCCCACACCCTTTTTGACGCTGTCCAGATCACCTTCGCCTAGTTTCAGACTCAGATAAGCAGCGCCGCCGTCACCGATGAGCACGGCAAGCGCGAGGGCAATGATGGTGATGGGGAAGACGACGTTTGTTGCACCGTTTCCCAGATATCCGACACCCCAGCCAATAAAAATCTGGTCGACGATGTTGTAGAGTGCGTTTACCACCAGCGAAATGACACAGGGGATGGCGAATTTGACGATCAGCCGACCCACCGGTTCGGTTGCAAACGCACTTTTGTCTGATTCGAAGCGTGTTCCATTTGTAAAGACTCTCCTTTTTCGTATGATTGCATATTAAGTAACTGGTTGCGTATTTGCTTAAAAAATTAGACTGCGAGCCTACAGAATATGTTTGACCCACAGTCTGGGGTTAAAAATATCGATAATCGGGTAATTTTACGAGGATTCCAGGTCGATATTGTTCAAAATCATGCCGATGGTCTGTATCAGCATCTCTTTTTGTTCCTCGGTGAAATTTGCACACAGCTCGGACAGAACCTCGGCATCGTGCGCGAGAATGACCTCGTGAATACCGGCCGATTGGTCGGTGCAGGTGATTTTTTTGTACCCGCGGTCCTTGCTACTGGGGACACAGCGGACAAATCCCTTGCTCTCCAATCGCTGCAGCAGTTTGGTCATGGCCGGATGGGTCACGTGCTCAATGCGTTCCAGATCGATCTGGTGGATTTCGGTTTGTCCCGCGGCTTCCAGACGGCTGATCGAGCCCAATACGCGAAGCTGCACCGATGTCAAACCCATCGAGGAGGCCTTTTCATCCATTTTTTTGCGGAATGCCCGATTGATGATTGCAATTTTCAGGCCGAAAGGCATCATGCCCGACATCACTCCATTTCTCACAAATAGGTAACCTATTACCTAGCATAGAAGCTTTCATATAGTTTGTCAAGCGAGGGACGGTTTCGAGCGGAGGGGAAGCACGTGGATTTTTATGGAAATCCGAGTTAGCCATTGACAACTTTTTGCGATGCCGGTATAATAATTTGCGAAACTGTCGCAAATTTGAGATGAGGTGAAATCTTGCCGCGATACAGTACCAAGCAGCGCGAGGCGCTGCTCGCCTTTTTGAATGCACACGGCCACGAGCTGCTGTCAGCCAGTCAGATTGCCGACGGTCTGCGCGCGCAGCAGGTCAGCATCAGTGCGGTTTACCGCAATCTGGCCGACCTCGAGCGCGCGGGCAAGGTGCGCAAGCACACGCAGAACGGTTCGCGTACGACACTGTACCAGTATGTCATCGCCGATTGCTGCCGGGGACGGCTGCATCTGTGCTGCACAGTGTGCGGCCGGACCGTGCATCTGGAAGATCAGTTGGCGCAAAAGATGACGCGCCACTTTGAGGAGTACGCTGGCTTTACCATTATCCCGGCGGACACCGTGATTCGCGGTGTTTGCAGCCGGTGCAAGAAAGACTGAACGAACAGGAGGGGACAGCCATGAAAAAACATAAGAGACTGTTTGCGGCACTGCTGGTTTTGGCAGTGGCCATTGTCATGCTGTCCTCGGCGGTCTACATTGCCGTGCAGGCAGATCATGACTGTACGGGTACGGACTGCCAGATCTGTTATCACATTGCAAGCTGTCAGCAGACGCTCAAGCAGACGGCATTGACCGGAAGCGCAGCCGCGGCTGCCGCTGCCGTGACCTATGTCCTGTGCGGCGGACTGCTATGCGCGGCGAGGCTGTTTGCCTCGTGTACATTGGTCTCACTCAAGGTAAAACTATCCAATTAAATACGGGAATCTGTGTATAGGGGTAAAGTCTGCTCATTTTTGGGTAGGCTTTTGCGGTGCTGCCGTTACCCTTGTATTTTTATACCCAATTTTCCCGTTTTACCATAATTCTGGAGGTTTTACTGGTATGAAAAAAATCATTGCTGCCGCCACGGCTCTGCTCGTCGCGGCAGGTATGTTCACTGGATGCGGCGCGAGCGAGAAGCCGACCGCACAGGGCGATAAGCTTAGAATTGTCACGACCATTTTCCCCGAGTACGACTGGACGCGCGAGATTCTGGGCGACCAGAGCGAGCGGGCGGAGGTCACCATGCTGCTCGACAACGGTGTCGATCTGCACAGCTACCAGCCCACGGCGGACGATCTCATCAAGATTGCCGAGTGCGATCTGTTTATCTACGTCGGCGGTGAGTCGGACGGCTGGGTCGAGAGCGCGCTGGCGAGCACGTCCAACCCGGACCGCGCGGTCATTAACCTCATTGACACGCTGGGCGACAGCGTAAAGCTTGAGGAAGTGGTCGAGGGCATGCAGGAGACCGAGCACGATCATGAGGAAGACGAAGAGCATGCACACGACGCGGACGAGGAACACACCGACGCGGATGAGCAGGAAGCCGAGACCGATGAGCACGTCTGGCTGTCGCTGAGAAATGCGCAGGCGGTGTGCCAGAAGATTGCCGAAAAGCTCGGAGAGCTCGACCCGGAACACGAGCAGGCTTACACCCAAAATGCACTGGCGTACATCGATCAGCTGGCCGCGCTGGACGCTAAGTATCAGGCAGCCGTGGACGCGGCGAATAAAAAGACGCTGGTCTTTGGCGACCGCTTCCCGTTCCGCTACCTGACCGAGGACTATGGACTGAACTATTATGCGGCCTTTGTGGGCTGTTCGGCAGAGACCGAGGCCAGCTTTGAGACCATTCGCTTTCTGGCGGAAAAGACCGATGCGCTGGGACTGAGTCACGTGCTGACCATTGAAAATCCTAACCATAAGATCGCCGAGACCGTTGTCGCCAACACGTCCGGCAAAAACCAGCAGGTGCTGTCGATGGATTCCATGCAGTCGGTCACGTCTAAGGACGTTGCCGCGGGCGCGACCTATCTGTCCATCATGGAACACAATCTGGAAGTGCTGACCCAGGCGTTACAGTAAGGAGAGAACCAAATGCCCCAGCTTACTTGTGAAAATCTGACCGTCGGATATGACGGCAAAAAGGTGCGGGAGAATGTGTCGTTCACGGTCGAGCGCGGCGATTATCTGTGCATCGTCGGTGAAAACGGCTCCGGCAAAACAACTCTTATGAAGACGCTTCTCGGCTTGCAGTCTCCCATCAGCGGAAAGATTCTCATGGGTGAGGGGCTCAAACCGACCGAGATCGGATATCTGCCCCAGCAGACCGAGGTGCAGAAGGATTTCCCGGCATCGGTGTGCGAGATCGTGTGCTCGGGCTGCCAGAGCCGGTGCGGCCTGCGGCCATTTTACACCCGAGCAGAAAAGCAGATGGCGCAGGAGGCAATGTGCAAAATGCGCATTGACGATCTGGCCGGACGCTGCTACCGTGAACTGTCCGGCGGTCAGCAGCAGCGCGTCCGGTTGGCACGCGCGCTGTGCGCCACGCAAAAGATGTTGCTGCTCGACGAGCCGGTATCCGGTCTGGACCCGGCAGCGACCGCCGAGATGTACCGCCTGATCGAACAGCTCAACCGCGAGGACGGCATCACCATTCTGATGATCTCGCACGATGTCGGCGCGGCGGTCAAGGCCGCAAGTCACGTCCTGCACATCGGAGAGACCACCTTTTTCGGTACCAAGGCGCAGTATCTGCACCACATCGCACAGGAGGGAGGGGACGATACCCATGTATGAGATCGTGCAAAAACTCGGCCAGTATTGGCAGTATCCCTTTGTCCGCTACGCCCTGATTGCCGGTGTGCTCATCGCGCTGTGTTCCTCGCTGCTCGGTGTGATTCTGGTACTCAAGCGCTTTTCCTACATCGGAGATGGCCTGTCGCATATCGCGTTTGGCGCGATGGCGGTCGCGGCCGTGATGAACCTGACCAATAACATGCCGCTCGTGCTGCTCGTCACCATTTTGTGCGCAGTATTGCTGCTGCGCGGCGGACAGAATGCCAAAATCAAGGGCGATGCAGCGCTGGCAATGATCTCGGTCGGCTCGCTGGCCATCGGCTACCTGATTATGAACCTGTTTTCCACCTCGGCCAATATCTCGGGCGATGTGTGCAGCACGCTGTTCGGCTCGACCTCGATTTTGACCCTGTCGGCGTACGATGTTTGGGCGTGCGTTATTTTGTCCATCGTCGTTGTCGTCGCTTTCATCGTGCTGTACCACAAAATCTTCGCTGTGACCTTCGACGAGACCTTTGCCAAGGCGACCGGCATGAAGGTGGAGGCGTACAACCTGTTTCTCGCCGTGCTGACCGCGGTCATTATCGTGCTGGCCATGAATCTGGTGGGCTCGCTGCTGATTTCCGCGCTGGTCATCTTCCCGGCGGTGTCGGCAATGCGTGTCTTTCACAGCTTCAAGGCGGTCATGCTCTGCGCGGCAGTCATCTCGGTCATCTGCGCGGTGCTGGGTATTTTGACGTCCATCCTCGCAGGTACACCGGTCGGCTCGACCATCGTTGCGGTCAATATCGGTATGCTGATCGTCTTTGCCGTACTGGGCAAGGTCACAGGAGGTGCACGCGCATGAGAAAGGTGATCTATGTCCTTGCGCTGTGCCTGATGACCGTTTGGCTGAGCGGCTGCGCGGGCGGACAGCAGCCGCCCAAGACCGCGGGATCGGTGCAGGCGATTTTGGATGCAGCCGAGAAGGACGCGGCATCGGACACCGCAAGCAAGGCGACGGACGCGCCGGCATCGGACACGCCTGCACCGTCGTCCACTGCGGACACGACGGGAGATGTCCTGCCGCAGACCCAGCCCAAACCCGAAAACATCGGCAAGACCGTCGATCTGACCACCATGAGCAGTACGATGGTTTACGCTGAGGTGTTCAGCATGACGCGGTTTCCCGAGGACTATCTGGGCAAGACCATCACGATGCGCGGTCAGTTCACCGTGTACGGCAACACCAAGAGCGGAAAACCATATTTTGCGGTGGTGATTGCTGATGCGACGGCGTGCTGCTCGCAGGGCATCGAGTTTGTCCTCGCCGGAGAACACACCTACCCGGACGATTACCCCAAGGAAGGCGAGGAAATCACGGTCACCGGACAGTATCAGTCGTATGAAGAGAGCGGCGGTGTGTATTATCACCTCACGGATGCTGAGATCGTATCTGAATAAAAATAGTGCAATCGAAAAGCCGAGCCCGTTACTAGGACTCGGCTTTTGTGTCGGTGGTCCGATGTGGCGGCATGCAGCCTGCGCAATTTTGCCGCAATTTGCCGCAAAATACCGCATTGAAAAGTTTGCCTGCATGATGTAAGATAAGAATAGCTTGTTTGCGGCACCGAGATGCATTCAATCTGGAAGGATGGCATTTCGAAAGCTGTTTGCACCGGATATGGGAGGACATACCAGCAATGCTTTATAATGAACGTGCGGAGCTGATTTTACAGCAGATTCAGCTGCAATCGACCGTGAAAGTCAATGAGCTCAGCCAGCTGCTTCAGGTATCAGTGGACACGGTGCGCCGTGATTTGAAGCTGATGGAGCAGAATGGACTGATTAAATGTGTGCGAGGCGGAGCGTGCTTGCCCGAATCGCTGGCCTCGATCTCTAATTTTACCGGCAGAGAGGTCGTCCACAGCGATCTCAAGCGCGAAGCGGCACGCAAAGCCCTTGCGTATATCGAGCCGGAGAGCGTGGTTGCGCTCAATTCGGGTACGACTAACACCATTTTGGCGCAGGAAATGGCGTCCATGAATGAAAAATTCACGGTTGTGACCAACAATCACGCGGCGGTCAATATCTTGATGCAGAATCCAAACATCCGTCTGATTGCGGTGGGCGGAATGATCGACGCGCAGGAACAATCGACCTACGGAACGGTCTGTGAGCAGGAATTTGCGCGGTATTACCCGGATATCGCCTTTTTGTCCATCAATGCAATCAATTATAAGAATGGGTATACCGATTTTCGCCTCAATGAAATCGGCATCATCCAGACGCTTGCACGGGTGGCAAAACAGACCATTGCGGTCATGGATTCGAGCAAACTGGGCAAGTGCTCTAAAAGAAAGGCGCTCGAACCCGATCAGGTGGATATTTTAATCATGGACGATCAGGTTCCGCAGAAGACACGCGAAAAATATGCCCAGAAAGGCATCATCATTCAATAATATTGTCATGTGAAGAGAGCAGTGCAAACCGGAAATTACCCGGTCTGCACTGCTTTTTTTCATGCGTTTTACAAACTCTTTTCGCAGCTGCAAAATGCGGTTTTTTGCAGCAAAGTGGAGCGGCAACTGGAGAATTCCCCAAAAACCGAACCGTGGGACGGGACCTGCATGAGCAGTTTGGTCAGATAAAGCGAAGAAATGTATAGATGATCTGGTGCGGGGAATGGCGGAAAGCGATGGAAAATCTGGTATTTGACCGGGGAAAGACGGCGAGAATGGGTGAGCACTTCTTTTAGGTTTTACATATTGTTTGCTGGAGGCTGCTTGTTTGTGCGGCGGTACGGTGGGTATAATCAGCTTGTAAACAGCAAATACAAGCAGTAAACAGCAAAATAATGCAAAACAAGAAATTAGGAGCGTTATATGGATCTAGGTAAGACGATTCAGATGGTCGTGTTTGACTGGGCAGGAACGACAGTGGATTACGGTTCCAGTGCACCGGCAGAGGTTTTCAATCGCGTGTTCCGTGCAGGCGGGATGTGCTTCAGCAAGGAGGAGATCAACCGCCCGATGGGCATGGAGAAGAAGGCGCACATTCGCGAGATGCTTTCCTCCAAGACCGGCACCGAGCAGTGGGAGAAGATCCACGGCCGTGCATGGACGGATGCCGATGTCGAGCATCTGTACCAGACCTTTGAAGGGGAGCTGTTCCAGGTCGTGACCGCGTACAGCACGCCCATTCCGGGTGTGGTAGAGACCGTGATGACGCTGCGTGAGCAGGGCATCAAGATCGGTTCGACCACCGGCTACACCTCGCAGATGATGGAACAGGTCATCCCGCGTGCGGCAGAGCTTGGCTATCAGGCCGACTGTGTGGTCACGCCCGACGTGACTGGCGCAAGCCGTCCGACCCCGTTCATGCTGTTCGAGTGCATGCGCCGCTTGAACGTGTACCCGCCGCAGGCTGTAGTTAAGGTAGGCGACACCGTGGTTGACATTCTGGAGGGCAAGAACGCGGGCACTTGGACGGTTGGCATTCTGACCGGTTCCAATCTGCTCGGACTGACCCAGCAGGAATATGAGGAAATGGCAGCGGACGAGCTGGAGCGCCGCAAGCAGCAGGCGGCCGAGCGCTATCGCGAAGCGGGTGCAGACTTTGTCATCGACTCCATCCGTGAGCTTCCCGCGGTGATTGCAGAGATCAACCACCGTATGGAGGAGGCACAGGCATGAACCAGTACTATAATCCGGTTCGCACCATCCAGGGCGCGGGCTGTGTCGAGGAGATCGGAGCGCTGCTGCGGTCGCAGATACCGGAGGTCGCGCAGATTCTGCTGCTGGCCTGGAATGAATCGGTATTTGAGCTTCCGGCATTTGCCGCACTGGACGATACATACAGCGTACATAAGGTATGTTTCAATGAATCTAACCCGACGGTCGAGCAGCTGTTTGACCTGTTTTGCCAGACCCGGGACTGCATCCCCGCATTTGTGATTGCAGTCGGCGGAGGCAGTATTATGGATGTCGGCAAGGCACTGTGCTGCCTGTACGGCAAGGAGATTGCCGACACCGACGCACTGCGCCGCATCATTTCCAATAAGGAATACGGCATTCCGGCAGCGCGGTGGATTGGCGTACCGACCACGGCGGGCACGGGCAGCGAGACGACCTGCTGGGCGACCATCTGGGACCCGACCAAGGATTGCAAGCGCTCGATTGAGAGCCGGGACAATTACGCCTGGGCAGCGCTGGTCGATCCCGACCTCGCAGCGGGCATGCCGATCGGGCTTGCGGTCTCGTCCGCACTGGACGCTATGGCACACGCCGTCGAGAGCTACTGGGCGCGTGAGACCAACTGCGTATCGCGTGCGTTGGCATTGCAGGCCGTGCGCACCATCATGGGCGCGATGGACGACCTGCTGGACGGAAAGGCACAGGCACATGACGCGACGGCACAGGGCAGCATGCTGGCCGGTCTGGCATTCAGCAACACCAAGACAACTGCCTGCCACTCGATTTCCTATCCGCTAACCATGCACTATCACATTCCGCACGGTGCGGCAGTCAGCCTGCTGCTGGCGCCCATGCTCGCGGTCAATGCAGCAAAGATCACTAACCTGTCCGCTCTGCTCGATGCCTTGCAGGTGCGCAGCGCAGACGAACTCGAGAACCGCATCCGCGGCTATCTGGCGCGTGCCGGTCTGCCGGTTTCGCTGGAAGCCTGGGGTGTGCGATGGGAAGACTTGCACCATCTGGCTGCACTCGGCCTGACACCCGGCCGCGCAGATAACAACCCGGTAGACATCAACCCGGAGATGATTGAAACCATTTTGGAGAAGGTATATCCGACCTATGAGATGAGCAAAGGAGCATAACCAATGAATTACAGAAAGATGATGAGCCTGCTGGCAGCTTCCGCCTTGACTCTTTCCGCCCTGACCGGCTGCGGCGCAGCCAATGCAGACAGTTCCGAGACCGCACAGGCATCAGCTGGCGGCGAGGACGGCGTGTTCACGATCGCTTACGCACCCAACGAGTCCACCGCCGAGAGCGCGGACGCACGCAACGGTCTGGCAGAGGATCTCAGCGCGGTGCTGGGCTGTGAAGTCGAGGAGATTCAGGCGAGTGACTACAATGCCATCATTGAAGCGCTGCGCACGGGCAGTGCAGACATGGCGTATATGGGTTCGCAGGCACTGGCACTGGGCGCCGAGCGCACCGATCTGGAACCGATCGTCATGAAGGCCGAGGACGGTGACCCGGAGAAGGCCATTTATCACTCTGTACTGATTGCAAGCAGCTCGAACGATGAAATCAACTCCATTGAGGACATCAAGGGAAAGACCATGGCCTTTGTCGATCCCGATTCCACCTCGGGCAATCTGGTACCCACCGCGGAGATCATCAAGGCCTTCCCGGACGACAACCTCAATTCGGATATGCTGCACACTAACGGTGACTTCTTCGAGGCGGTCAGCTTCTCGGGCTCGCATCAGGCTGGCTTGCAGGCGGTTATCAAGGGCGACGTAGATGTTGTCCCGATCTCCGACCAGATTCTGGCATCTGAGATTGCAAACGGCAATGCAGCCGAGGACGATGTCAAGATCATTTACGAGTCGGGTGCGATTCCGGCCGAGGCTATAGTTGTAGCCGAGCACGTCGACGAGGCGACCCGCCAGACGCTGACCGACTTCCTGACCAGCTACGACAACGAGCAGTATTTCACCGATGTCATCAAGG
This sequence comes from uncultured Butyricicoccus sp., assembly GCA_959018045.1. Taxonomy (GTDB): domain Bacteria; phylum Bacillota; class Clostridia; order Oscillospirales; family Butyricicoccaceae; genus Butyricicoccus. The sequence continues at coordinate 18,020 of CAUEJN010000010.1, forward strand.
TGCCGGGCGCACGCTTTGTCGAGTGTGATATGAGCGACTACGAGGACATCATTGAGCTCAACAAGATCATCAACGAATTTTAATTAAGGATATGGGGCGCAGGAGGCAGAACATGGAACCCATTTTGAAGTTTGAACAGGTATCGAAACACTATCCCAACGGCGTGCATGCCCTCAAAAATGTATCGTTTGAGGTGCACGAGGGAGAATTTATCTCGGTCATCGGGCCGTCCGGCTCGGGAAAATCCACGCTCCTGCGTGCCATCAACCGCCTGATTCCGATCAGCGCCGGAACCGTCAGCCTGGAGGGCGAGGCGGTTTCCGGTCAGCACGGTCGGGGTCTGCGCAGACTGCGCCGCAAGGTAGGCATGATCTTCCAGAATTATAATCTGGTGTACAGCTTGTCGGTGCTGCAAAACGTACTGCATGGACGACTGGGTTATATGAGCGGACTCAAGGGCATTTTCGGCATGTACAGCGAGCAGGATAAGCGCGAAGCGCTCGATCTGCTGACCGAGCTGGGCATGGATCAGTTCAGTTATAACCGCGCGTCCGACCTGTCGGGCGGTCAGAAGCAGCGCGTCGGCATTGCCCGCGCCATTATGCAGAATCCGCGCCTGCTGCTGTGCGATGAGCCCATCGCATCGCTGGACCCGTCGAGTGCAAAGACCATCATGGACTTGCTGCGCGACCTGTCGCAGCGGCGCAATATCGCCTGCATTGTCAACCTGCATCAGCTGGACGTGGCGATGAAGTATTCGACCCGCATTATCGGCCTGTGCAAGGGTGAGATTGTCTTTGACGGCCCTCCGGCAGCGCTGGATGAGGCGACGATTGAAAAAATTTACGGCACATCGCGCGAGAATCTGATGATTGGAGGGAAGCTGGATGACGCGAAAAATACCGCTGATTGCGCATGATCTCAAAAAACTGTATACCGGTTTCCTGATTCTGTGTGTTGTGCTGTTTGCGGTCTGCACGGTACTGACCGACTTTAGTCCCGCGACGCTGTTTGCCAACAGCGACGCGTTCTGGGAATTTATCACCGAGGACTTTCTGCCTCCGGCGCTGCCCAAGGCCAGCCGTATTCCGGGTGTCTTTGAGAGTGTACTGGTGACGCTGGCACTTGCCATGTCGGCGACCACGGTTGCAGCCATTCTGGCGTTTGTGGTTTCGCTGTTCGGCAGCGAAAAAGTCTCGCCGTTTCCGCGCTTTGCCAAGATCGTCCGCGGATTTGCCACCTTCCTGCGCAACATTCCCGCACTGGTCTGGGCGTTTATCCTGTTTTCCTCGCTGGGCATCGGCACCGGTGTCGGCTTTGTCGCCCTGTGCATCACAAGCTTTGCGTTTATGGTGCGTGCCTTTGTCGAGACCATGGAGGACGTGTCCCAGGACTGTGTCGAGAGCTTGCAGGCGGTCGGCGCGAGCTTCCCGCAGCGTGTCGCGCAGGCGATTCTGCCGTCCTGCCTGAGTGGCTTTCTGTCCTGGTTCCTGTACTGCGTGGAGGTCAATATCCGTGCATCCACCATTGTCGGCATGGTTGGCGGCGGTGGTGTCGGCCTGACCCTGTTTTCCTACATCAAGAGCTTTCGGTATGACATTGCGCTGAGTATCATTCTGCTTATCGCCGTGATGGTCATTGCGGTCGATCGTGTGACTAGTAAGCTCCGAAAGGAGATTTCGAAATGAGTGAAAACCATAACGAGTGCATTTCGTTTCCGGCATCCAGACAGGGACGGCACAAGATTCCGGTCAAGTGCCGTCAGCGTAACCGCTTTATTCCGGCATTTCTGATCGGTGTTGCGGTGCTCTCGGTGCTCAGTCTGATCTATCTGGGTATCGATTGGCCCAAGCTGTTCTCGCGTGTGCCCGATATCGGTGTGGTCTTCTGGCAGCTGGCGCATCTGGACGTGAGCCGTATGGATTTGGTGCTGTCCTCTCTGGTGGAGACCATTTCCATCGCTGTGCTGTCCCTGCTGTACAGCCTGCTGCTCGGTATTGTGTTCGGTATGTTGGCTGCGCGCAATGTCTTCCATGTTCCCATGCTGTCCACACTGACCCAGTCCTTTTTCACCTTCCTGCGTGCCGTTCCCACACCCGTATGGGTACTGCTCATGCTGGTCTGTCTGGGCATGGGCCCGGAAGCCGGCGTTGCCGGTCTGTGTGTCCATACCACGGCATTTTTCACCAAATCCTTTGCCCAGAGCTTTGAGAGCATCCCGGATGAGACCATCGAAGCGCTGGAAGCCACCGGAACCGGTCGCCTGAGCATCTTTTTCAATGCTGTGCTTCCGGCATCGCTGTCCCAGATTGTAGCCTGGGCGGGCATGCGTCTGGAGACCAACTTTTCCGAGTGTGCCATTTTGGGCATGGTCGGCGCAGGCGGCATCGGCTATGTCATTTCCAACAGCCTGCAAGGGTATGACTACGGCACGGCAGGGGTTGCAATTTTGTTGGTGTTCCTGGTTGCGTACAGTATCGAGCGGGTGTTTGTACGAATCAAGAAGCAATTTTATTAAGCGATCCCCTTCCTATCTTTACGATAGCTCTCTTCTCTCTGCATGGGGCTGACCTTCGGGTCAGCTTCTTTTTTATTGTTCCAGATCGTAGGAGGGGAGTACCTCAAAATTTTTATTCTGATTTTTTGACAACAGGTTGCAAAGAAGTATCGACAAGAAACCAACAGATTTCCAGCATAGACGCAAAAGTTTTTCGAATATAGCTGTTTGCCGTGCCTGTCTGGCAAAATGTATCTTTTATCGTCGTTTTGGTCAAGAAAAAATTGTGAAAATTGTCGCAAATGAAAATTGACAGATGGGGAACAGAGTGCTATAATCTAGATAATGGTTCTGGATTAAGAATATTGTTCGAGATTCAGAACAAACAAGAGACGGACGTGAGAGCGGAATTGACGATTGCCCGTGTGTGCGATTTCGCGTGAAAATGCCCGTGTGTGTAACATTGTATATGTTTTATATAAGGATGAAATTATTTAATTGATACAGGAGATGAGAGATCCTATGAAGAAAAAGTATGCCGTAATGGACGGTAACACGGCTGCCGCCCATGTGGCCTATGCCTTCACTGAGGTCGCGGCGATTTACCCGATCACGCCGTCCTCGCCGATGGCAGAAAAGGTGGATGAGTGGTCTGCGAAGGGCAAGAAGAACCTGTTCGGTTCGACCGTAGACGTCATCCAGATGCAGTCCGAGGCTGGCGCAGCAGGTACCTGCCACGGTTCTCTGCAGGCAGGCGCACTGACGACGACCTTTACCTCGTCTCAGGGTCTGATGCTGATGATCCCGGCGATGTACGCCATGGGCGGCCAGTTCCTCCCCAATGTCATGCACATCGCATCGCGTGTTGTCACCTCGAACCATCACTCCATCTTCGGCGATCATACCGACTTTATGACCTGCCGTATGACCGGCTATGCAATGTTGATGTCGTCCTCGCCCCAAGAGGCAATGGATCTCGGCGCAGTTGCACATCTGTCGGCCATCCACGAAAAGTACGCATTCATGCACTGCTTCGACGGCTTCCGCACCTCGCACGAGATGCAGCGCATCGAGACCCTCGATTACGAGGATCTGCGCGGCCTGGTTGACTACGATGCCCTCAAGGCATTCCGTGCACAGGCGCTCAACCCGGAGCACCCGACCAACCGCGGCAACAACGTAAACCCGGACATCTACTTCCAGTGTAAGGAAGGCGCGAACGTCAAGAGCGCGACCGTTCCCGAGACCGTTCAGCACTACATGGACGAGATCAACAAGCTGACCGGCCGTGATTACAAGCTGTTCAATTACTACGGCGCACCGGACGCTGAGGAAGTCATCGTTGTCATGTGCTCGGCTTCTGAAGCACTCAAGGAGACCGTTAACTACCTCAACCAGAACGGCCGCAAGGTTGGTATGGTGCAGATTCGCCTGTACCGTCCGTTCTCGGTCAAGCACTTCTCGGATGCCATCCCGGCAACCTGTAAGAAGATCGCCGTCCTCGACCGCTCCAAGGAAGTTGGCTCGGTCGGTGAGCCGGTATACCTCGACGTATGCACCGCACTCAATCAGGCTGGCAGAACCGACATCCAGATCGTCGGCGGTCGTTACGGTCTGTCCTCCAAGGACACCACCCCTGGCCAGCTGGTTGCAGTTTATGACAATCTCGCACAGGACAAGCCCAAGAATAACTTCACCATCGGTATCAATGATGACGTGACCCATACTTCTCTGGAGTACAAGGAAGTTGAGATGGCACATCCGGGTCAGGTATCGTGCAAGCTGTGGGGTCTGGGCGGCGACGGTACGGTTGGCGCGAACAAGAACGCCATCACCACCATCGGCCTGACCGCAAACAAGTACGCACAGGCATACTTCTCTTACGACTCCATGAAGTCTGGCGGTCTGACCCAGTCGCACCTGCGTTTCGGTGACGAGCCTATCCAGTCCACCTATCTGGTATCGGCAGCTGATTTCGTTGCTGTACACGCACCGACCTATGTTTCCAAGTACGACACCACCGAGGACCTTAAGGACGGCGGTATCTACCTGCTCAACTGCGCATGGAGCGTAGACGAGCTGGAAGAGCGCCTGCCCGCAAAGGTCAAGTGTGATCTGTACAATAAGCATGCTCAGTTCTACATCATCGACGCCGGCAAGCTGGCCGCTGAGATCGGTCTGGGCAAGCGCACCAACAGCATCCTCCAGGCAGCATTCTTCGCACTGACCAAGGTCATCCCGCTGGATGTTGCAGTCGAGGATATGAAGAAGAACAACTACAACTCCTACTTTAAGAAGGCTGGTCAGAAGATCGTCGATCTGAACAACCAGGCTGTTGACGTAGGTGTGAGCGCAGCCGTCAAGGTAGAGATTCCTGAGAGCTGGGCAAATGCAGTCGATGCTCCGGCGCAGGAGATCGAGGCAACCCCCTTCGTCAAGGAGATCGTATTGCCGATGGATCGCCAGCAGGGCGACAAGCTGCCGGTTTCTGTCTTCCAGAAGCACGGCGTGCTCGACGGCACCTGGGAGAACGGCACCTCGGCTTACTCCAAGCGCGGTGTTGCTACCATGGTTCCGAAGTGGGACGGCAGCGCATGTATCCAGTGTAACCGCTGTGCGGCAACCTGCCCGCATGCAGCAATCCGCCCGGTACTGCTGACCGAGGAGGAGAAGGCAAACGTTCCGGCATCCTTCGAGACCGTACCCGCAAAGGGTCTGGGCAAGGACGCTCCGGCATACTCCTATCGCATGCAGATTTCGCCCTACGACTGCCTGGGCTGCGGCGTCTGCCTGACCGCGTGCCCGGCGAAGGGTGCGCTGACCATGACTCCGTTCGACGACATGAAGTCCGAGCAGGAGAACTTCGACAAGGTAGCCATGAACGAGGCTTACCTCAAGAAGGACGTTATCAGCGACAAGAACATGAAGTCCGTACAGTTTGCAAAGCCCTACTTCCAGTTCTCCGCAGCTTGCGCAGGCTGTGCCGAGACCACTTACATCAAGCTGGTCAGCCAGCTGGTCGGCGACCGCATGTACATCGGCAACGCAGCAGGCTGCTCGTCCGCATACAGCGGCGGCGCTCCAATCCTGCCGTACTGCAAGGACAACCGTGGCTTTGGCCCGGCTTGGGAGCACTCGCTGTTTGAGGACAACGCAGAGTTCGCATTCGGCTTCTATCATGCACAGGATGCAATCCGCAAGGAGATCATCGTCCGTCTGGAAGCCCTCAAGGAAGCTGGCGTAGCAGCCCCCGCAATCGACGCATACCTCGCAAACTGGGAAGACAAGGATCAGTCCCGTAAGGTATCTGACGACCTGATCGCAGCGATGGAAGCTGCTGAGCAGACTCCCGAGACTCAGTTTGTACTCGAAAATAAGGAATACCTCGCGAAGAAGTCCGTCTGGGCAATCGGCGGCGACGGCTGGGCATACGATATCGGCTTCGGCGGTATCGACCACGTCCTCGCACAGAACCAGGACGTTAACCTGCTCGTACTCGACACCGAGGTTTACTCCAACACCGGTGGTCAGTCGTCCAAGGCAACCCCGACCGCAGCTGTTGCGAAGTTCGCATCTGGCGGTAAGCACATCGCCAAGAAGGATCTGGGCGCGATCTTCATGAACTACGGTTATGTTTACGTCGCTCAGGTTGCAATCGGCTACGACCAGGCACAGACCCTCAAGGCCATCCGTGAGGCTGAGTCCTACCCGGGCCCGTCCATCATCATCGCATACTGCCCGTGCCTCGAGCAGCACATCAAGGCTGGCATGAGCTGCACCCAGAGCGAGATGAAGAAGGCCGTCGAGTGCGGTTACTGGCAGACCTACCGCTACGATCCGCGCCGCACGGCACAGGGACTCAATCCGTTCCAGCTGGATTCGCCCGAACCGGACACCAGCAAGGTGATGGATTACCTGATGGGCGAGAACCGTTACGCATCGCTCAAGAACAACTTCCCCGATCGTGCAGACGCACTGTACGAGAAGGCAGTTGCCGACATCGAAGCACGCTACAAGAAGTATCGTAAGCTGGCAGACGAGTCTGCCGACTGATCGGATGCACTCCCTCAAATTTCGGCTATAAGGCGGTATCCCGTTGACGCGGCTTGCTATGCTCCGTGAAAACATCTCCTACTCTTCCAATGAAAAGCAACCCTCACCAAACTGCGTAAGCCAACAGAACCGATATATATGGATCGAACGCAGTTCCTCTTTTCAATTCAACCTGCACACCGCGTTAACCTACCGCCTTTTATGGCGAAATTTGATGGAAATACAACCGCATAGGCAAAACGATACATTTTGCATAAAAAACGCATCCCCCAACGTGACGATCATCGCGTTGGGGGATTTTGTATGTCTAAAAATAGTATCGCGCAAAGAAGAAGATGTGCTGCACATAGCCGCACCTCTTTTGGCGTAGGTTTTTATTGCAGCTTGAGGGTCATAATCAGCTCGCCGGCCTTGACGCTCGAGCCTTCCTTGATGAGAACCTGATCGACCGCACCGCGGATGCGGGCGACGATGTTGATTTCCATCTTCATGGCCTCGATGACCGCGACAACCTGGTTTTCCTCGACCGGATCGCCCGGCTTGACGTTCAGCTTGGAGATCATGCCGGGGATGGACGAGCCGACCTGGCTCTTGTCGTCGGGGTCGGCCAGCGTGACCGGACGCACCTTGGATACGGCGTCCTTATCGGGTACAGCAACCTCGCGGCGCATACCGTTAAAGAAGACGTGGCTGCCCATGCGCATGATGTAGCCGTAGGACTGGCGATAGCGGCAGTAATCCTCGACAACCTTGGGGTAGAGACACCAGGAGATGACCGAGCGGTCGGTGGGATTGGGCGAGAACTTTTCGACTTCACGGCGTGCTGCGTCGAAGTCAACCGGCGGCAGCAGCTCGCCCGGACCGTCCAGCATGTAGTTGACCGAAACATATATGTTTTTGACATCCTCGAACTGGTGAATCAGGCCAAGGCTCTCAACCTGAGAGCGCAGGTTAGTGTACTGACCGCCAGGCATCTCGTAGCGGTAGATGTCGGTCAAGGGATTGCGGATATCGGCTTCAAACTGGGTGTAGCGCTTGCGCACATCCGACCAGTAATCGGACAGGTACGCAGCTGATGCGGGTCAAGGCCGGTGTCACGCGGCTGACCCTGCAGGGCGGTGACGATAGCATTCATGGACGGCTGGCTGGTGGTCGAGGACATGGAGTTGATCGCGCAGTCCACGATATCTACACCGGCCTCGGCAGCCATCAGGTAGGTTGCAACCTGGTTGCCCGAGGTGTCGTACGTGTGCAGGTGGATGGGGAGGCCGACCTCGTGACCAGTTTCTTGGCCGCGTAGGGCTTGAGCAGACCGGACATGTCCTTGATGCACAGCAGGTGCGCACCGCGCTTTTCCAGCTCCTTGGCCATATTGATGTAATACTGCAAGGTGTATTTATCGCGCTTGGGGTCTAAGATATCGCCGGTGTAGCACATGGTCGCCTCAAGCAGCTTGCCCTGTTTGAGTACCTCGTCCATGGCGATTTCCATGCCCGGAATCCAGTTGAGCGAGTCGAAGACGCGGAATACGTCGATGCCCGACTGTGCGGCCTCGCGGACGAAGGCGCGGATGAGGTTGTCCGGGTAGTTGGTGTAGCCGACCGCGTTGGAGCCGCGGAGCAGCATCTGGAAGGGGATGTTGGGAATCTTCTTGCGCAGCAAGTCCAGACGTTCCCAGGGGGATTCGTGCAGGAAGCGATAAGCCACGTCGAAGGTCGCACCGCCCCACATTTCCAGCGAGAAGCAGTCGTTGAGGATTTCCGCCGTGCCGGGTGCACCCTTGACCATGTCGCGGGTACGTACACGGGTGGACAGCAGCGACTGGTGCGCGTCGCGCATGGTGGTATCGGTGATCAGCAGCTTTTTCTGATCGAGCACCCAGTCGCGCACGGCTTCGGGGTCCTTGGTGTCAAGCAGCTGCTTGAGGCCGGTGCACTTGGGCGGCGTGTTCTGATAGGGTGGGAAGCGCGGAATGTCCAGCTGACGGCGCTCGGCAGACGGATTGTCCACCTGAATCTGTGCGATGTAGCGCAGCACCTTGGTGGCGCGGTCGCGGCCGGTCTGGAACTCGAACAGCTCGGGCGCTTCGTCGCGGCTATGGCGGACGGCGAAATCGGCGGCCTTGTGGGGATGTCCCGCAGCGCCGTCCAGCGCCACCGTACAAGGACTTTGAACGAACTGCGGCAGAGATTGGAGGATAACGGAGGGAGGAACGCGAAATGAAGCAGCCCACATTCCACGGCAGGGTGCTTCTGCCCCTGTCAGTTTTTGCAGAGGCCCGCGCCGGTGATCCGCTGGCAATGGCGCGCATCTTGCGGTGCTATGGGGACTACATAGATAAGTTCTGTACCCGGACACTCTACGATCTGGATGGTACGCCCCATGTGCGGGTGAACGAGTACATGAAGCGCCGATTGCAAATCAAACTGATCCGGCATCCTGAACAGCCCATTTCCGTAGGAAGTACAAAAAGATTCTCTTTTGGGGCCTTGAAAAAAATAGTCAACGTATTAGAATGGAATTGACTGAAATAGTCAAAGGAGGTTTGAAAATTGTCTGCGGAAAAGTTTGAGGAATTCTCCC
>CAUEJN010000011.1 GCA_959018045.1 uncultured Butyricicoccus sp.
GAGCTGATCTGCGGCTTCATGGATATGGCGGACGAGTATCTCGCGGGCGCGGGCTGCGTCCGCGAGGCCAGCCCATCCATGTACGATATCATCTGCTATGCGATGACGCTGAATCTGTATGACGGCCGCGCGTCCGACGCGCAGCAGGCCGCAGAGAGCGTGCCGAAGATCGCCCGGCAGTTTTTGACGCAGCTCAAGCTGCGGTGCAATTACGGAGGTGCGGCCGATGGTTCGGGCGGGTGAGATGCGTGAGCGCGTGACCATCCTGACCCTCGCCGAAAAGGCGGACAAGACGGGCTGGGAATGGATCGAGACCAGGACCACTTGGGCAAAGGTCGAAAAGACCGGCAAGCGCAGCCTGTTCTCCACGGTCGGCGCGGGGCGCGAGGAATGGCGCGCCACCATGCGGCAGCAGCCCTTGACGCTGCATCAGGCGCTGCGCTGGCGCGGGCACTTCCTGTTCCTCTCCGACCTGACCTGTCCCGACCGCGGCCACATGGAGGCATCGACTGCCATGATCGAGCCGGTGACCGGCACGGTGCGCCGCACCAAGGTCGAGAAGAACGCCCTCAATAACCCCTCGCTGACCACCGAGCAGGTGCTCAGCTTCCCGGTCTGCCTGACCGAGAAATACGAGGGCTTTACCCAGGGCGACACGCACGATACCACCACGCTGACCTATGTGGCGATCTGTCCTAAGACGGTGCAGCTGCGCGCGGGTGAGGTCGTGACGCTCGGCGGGGACAAATTCCGTGTTCAAATTGGACACGAGCTGTCGGAGTACAAAAACGAGTACGAGATCACCCGGGAGGAGGATACCTGATGGCAGACGGTGCGCGCGATCTCCGACGGCTGGCGAATCTGTTTGATGCAGAGGTGCGCCGCAAACGCGCCGACCAGCGCGCCATCCATGAGCGGCTGGGCGCGCGCATGCAGGCAGGCGTGCGCGGGCAGATCCGCGGCCGCATCAACGATGCACATGGGACGGTAGCTGGCTGGCAGGAAAAGTACATCGGTTCGGGCGGCGGATATGCCGCTGTCCGCCCGACCAATTCCTCCAGCGGGCCGGACAGCCCCGGCGCGATCACGAATTATCTGGAAAACGGCCACGCACGGCGCAGGCCGAGCGGGCGCGCCAAGCGGTACCGCCCCCGCATCAAGGTGCTGTACGTCAATGGCCGCGGCTTTTACAGCGCGGTACGTCCGTCGCTTGCCCGCATGCTGCAAAGCGAGGTCACGCGCTGGGGCGATGAAGTAGCCACACGACTGGGAGGCAAGTGAATGCTGACAGTAAAAGAAATCATGGACGGGGTGAACACCATCCTCGTCCGGCTGTACCCTGACCGGACGGTGTATACCGACGTCATCCCGGAGAAGTTTGAACGACCGAGCTTTTTCCTGCGGCCGGAGGGCCGCAAGGTCACGTCCCGCACCGTGGGCGTGGTCGAGGTGGAGCAGATGGTCACCGTGCAGTGCATTGACGAGGTCGGCGACCGCTACGAGACCGAGACCGCGCGGCTGTATGAGGTGACCGAGACCCTGACCGCTGCATTTTTGCAGCGCGGCGCGCTCGTCTGCGGCGACCGCAGGCTGACAGCCGACCGTATTGATATATCGCGTTCGCTCGACGTGGCGGACGTGACCATCACCGTAATCTATGAAGACGACCGCCCGGCTGCGCCGGAGACACAGCCGCTCATCGAGTCTGTGTCGCTGGGCACCGCGCCGAAGGAGGCTTAACATATATGGGATTACCCTCTATTGATATTACATTCCAGACCGCCGCGCAGGTCACGATCGCGATGGGCGACAAGGGCTATGTCGGCCTGATCGTGCGCGATACGCAGGAGGCAGGCGCGCATTACCTGACGCGCGCGTCCAAGATTCCGTCCACGCTGACGGAGGACAACAAAGCGTACATCGAACGCGCCTTTCTGGGCTACGTCAACCCGCCCAAGGCGGTGTATCTGTACGTCACGGGTGCAGAGGACACCAACCTCGCGGAAGCTCTGGCGTATTTCGCCACGCAGGAGGTGGACTACCTGTGCGGCCCGCCCGACCTGACCTCAACCGAGGCGCAGGCGATGGTAACCTGGCTCAAGGAGCGCCGCGAGGCGCACAGCCACATCAAGTGCGTGCTGCCCGAGATGGTGGCGGACTACGATCCGGTCGTGGATTTCGATGCAGACGGCATGACCGACGGCACCGAAACCTATACGGCTGCCGAATACTGCTCGCGTATTGCGGGCATTCTGGCGGGCACGCCGTGGACGATGTCCGCGACCTATGCGCCGCTGCCCGAGCTGACCGACATCACCCGGCTGGACAAGGAGGACGCGGATGCCGCGATCGACGCGGGCAAGCTGATCCTGATCCACGACGGGCGGCAGGTCAAGATCGCCCGCGCGGTAAATTCGCTGACCACCACCACGCTCGACCACGGGCCGATCTTCCAGAAGATCAAGGCGCTCGAGGTCATCGACCGCGTGGACGCGGATTTCCGCGCGACCATCGAGGACACGTTCATCGGCAAGTACGCCAACAGCTACGACAACCGCATGCTGCTGGTCACGGCCGGCCGCAACTACTTCCACGAGCTGGAGGAGGCGGGCATCCTGCTGGAGGGCGGTTCCTCGCTCGACATCGACACCGAAGCGGTGCGCGACTACCTGGGCACCGCAGGCGATGAGATGGAGGATGAGGAGCTGCGCCACGCGGACACCGGCTCACATGTGTTCCTCATCGGCTCGTTCACGATCCTCGACGCGATCGAGGACGTGACCATTAGAATCACGGTATAAACCGTATAGGGGGCTTCCAAAGCCCCCTATATACAAAAGGCAGTTCCGATGAAACTGCCTTTTGATACCCGAAGGACGCCGTCCAAGACGGCTGGGTCGGGGTATCAAAACGCAGGTACACGCCCCGCGTTTTGATGCAAACCGCGGGGCGGTTTGCTGGTTGAATGCGCGCTGCGCGCGAGGCGCAGCAGATAAGGAGGTTTTTTATATGAGCCAAAGCATGGATTCGGCTGCGCGCGTCATTTCCGGCACGCACGGCCAGGCTTGGATGGACGACGACCTGTGCGGCGAGACGCTCGGCTTACAGGCCAAGGTCGCCGTCAACAAAGAGGACGTGGCCATGTGCGGTCAGTTCATGGTGGACAGCAAGGCCATGAGCGCCAAGGGCACGGGCACGATCCGTTTCCACAAGGTAAACTCGCGCATGGCGATCAAGATGAGCGACAACCTGAAGAACGGCAGGGACACGCGTGTCAAGCTGATCTCCAAGCTGGACGACCCTGACGCCTACGGCGCGGAACGCGTGGTCATCTACGACGCGTCCTTTGACGACCTGACGCTCGCCGACTGGGAAGCCGCGGCAAAGGGCCAGATCGAATGCCCGTTTACATTCACGCGCTGGGACTACCTCGATTTGATCCAGCCCAGATAAGGAGGATACCGAAATGGCAGAGAAAAAGGAAAACCGTACGCCGACCACGGTGGAAAAGCTGCTCGGCGTATGCACCCGCGCGCCGCAGGAGCAGCTGCTGCGCTTCAAGAGCTGGACGGACGCGGACGGCGAGCCGGTCGTGTTCCGCATCCGCGAGCTGAGCTACAACAAGGTGCGCGAGATCCAGGACATGAACCTCGGCAACAACGCGGGATTCACCGCGGCGATCATCACAGCGGGCGTTGTCGAACCCAACCTGCGCGATGAGCGCCTGCAAAAGGCGGTGGGCGCGGTCACGCCGTATGAAGTGGTTTACAAGATGCTGCGCGCGGGTGAGGTCGCGGATCTGCAGGCGGCGATCGAAAAGCTGTCCGGCTACCGCGGCTCGACCCTGCAGATTCTGGCGGGCATCGAAAAAAACTGAGAGAGGACGACGAGACGTTTTTGATGTACCTGCTTTTCAAGCAGCATCACGTCTTGCCGTCCGACTATCTGAAACTGCCGCCCGGTGAACGGCTGGTGCTGCAAGCGTTTGCGCTGGCCGAGTGCCTGCCCAAGACGCTGGAGGGCATCCGCTGGCGGGCGGAAAGCGAGCGCATGAGCTGGAAGGAGGCGGGGCTGGATGCCTGATGTATCGATTGCACTGAGCGCGAAGGACAATTTCTCGCAGACGCTCCGCAAACTGGCCAGCGCAGCCAATACCAGTGTAAACGATGTGGACGCGCTCCAGAAAAGCCTGACCAAGCTGAATAACACCCGGGCAAACCTCAAGCTTGACCTGTCCCGCGCCAAAAGCGAGCTGCGCGAAGCCGAGAAGCGCTTCAAGGCGACCGGCGATGCGGCCGACGAGCTGGCGCTCAAGGACAAACAGATCGAGTTTGACAACCTAACCAGCCAGCTCAAGGCGGTATCTTCGAGCGCACAGGCCGCTGAAAAGAACATGATGTCGCTGGCAGGCACGAACAGCAAGCTGTCCAACCGCGCGACCAGCAGTAAGTCCATGCTCAGCTCACTGGGCTCGGCGCTGGCGACCGCGGGCTTCGGCGATATGCTGAGCGGCAGCCTGTCGCAGGCAGGCGGCGCGTTGCTCGGCTCCTATTTCGGCACGAGCAACGGCGCAGCAGTAGAATCCCTTTTAAGCGGAACAATTTCTGGAGCGACGATGGGAGCTGCAGCCGGGTCAATCATCCCGGGTGTCGGCACTGCGATCGGCGCTGCCGTGGGCGGCGCGATCGGCGCAGTGTCCGGCGGCATCGAGGCAGTAACACAGAAGTTTGAGGAAGCGGACGAGGCTTTCAAAAGCTATGTGCAAGAACAATATAATGCTGTGCAGGAGCGGCGCGCGGAAGAACTGTCCAGCGGCAGCTCGATTGCTGGCAGCCGTGAACAGACGCAGATGGCCTTTGCGAAGGCGCTTGGCGGCGACGAGGCTGCGGACGCCTACCTCGAGCAGGTGCGCGAGATGGCTTCCCGCACCAACTACACCTACGACGAGATCACGGGCTATACCAAGCAGCTGCTCAACTCTTACGACCCGTCTGAGATCTTCGAGGTCTTGGGCGACCTGTCCGACGCGACAGCCGGCTTGAACCTCAACAGCTCGGATGTCTCGCTGTGGGTGTCCGGCCTGAACCGCATGCGCATCACGGACAAAGCCACGATGGAGTATCTCAACTACTTCTCCGAACGCGGCCTGAACGTGTACGAGGCGCTGAGCGAGGCGCTCGGCGTGCAGGAGAGCGCGGTGCAGGAGCTGGTTTCCGATGGCAAGGTAAGCGGTACGACTGCCGCAGACGCAATCCTTGACTATATTGGAGAACTCTACGGCGGCTTATCTGACAAACTGGCCGGAAGCTATGAAGGGCTAATGGCCAATATAGAGGATATGAACGCCGACCTTGATGCGGCAATGGGTGATGCCCACAATGAGGCGCGAAAGCCTGCATTGGAAGAGCAGCTTGCATGGCTCGATGGCGATGCTGGTGACAAAATGGCCGATCTCAATGCGCAGATCGGAGAGATGCAGGCTAATTTGGAAAATCTTCAGGAGCAAAATTACCGTGATGTATTTAACGGTATGTTCAACGGCATTATCCCTGAAGATATGGACGCACAAATCGCCGCCCAAGTTGAAGAACTGCATCAGAAGTATAAAGAAGCGTGGGAAACGATAGGAAGCGCAACAGCTTCCGACGCCGAAGTGCTTGAAGCGCAGGCGCAGCTGACAACGGCAAAAGGTGAAGCTGAGGCATTGGCATACAGTGCATACATGATGTCAGACGGCGTTGATATAGCAACTCAGGCCAATGTGGCCTTGGCAGAGGGCATAGCGGCAGGCTCTGGCGACGCATACAGGAATGCGGGACTTACCTTGTCGCAAACTTTATCTCAAGGTATTGTTGCTGGCTGGGAGGCAAATAAACCTGTGCTTTCGGCTCCGACCATACAGAGTCCGACGATGTCATTTTCTGATGACACAGTTATCCGTATCGCCGGCGACGGCAAACCGAGCGCCATCGGCGAGAACCGCGTACCGCGCGACAACACCCTGTATCTGCTCCATGAGGGCGAGCGGGTGCTGACCGCGCGCGAGGCGCGCGCCGCTGACCGAAAGGAAAGCGGCGGCAATGTGGTTGTCAACATGGGCGGCAGCTATACCGTCCGGCAGGACAGCGACATCGACGCGATCGCGGAAGCGGTCGCCGCCCGTGTCCTCGCGGCGAAGCGCACACTGCGCCCACGCTGAGGGCAAAACAAAAGCCGCCCCGGAGGGCGGCGGACATAGACAAAGAACGACAGCGTATGCTATAATCTGTGTGGACGCTGTTACATATGGCGGTCAGCCCACCTTTTCCCCGCGCATTATACCGCGAGGGGAGGTGATGCGAATGTGGAAAAAGGCTTTGCAGCTTTTGTTTTGCGCGGCAATTTTGCTTTGCGCAATGTCCATAAAAGCGTGTTGACCGCTCGGCTGGCCCCGAACGGTCAACTTGTGTTGATACCAAATAAGGGCTGATTGCTGTAACAGCGTCCCTTTGTATAGATATTATATCATACACCCCGTCTTTGTCAAGCAAGGCAGAGACGGGGCTTTTATTTTGGGGAAAGGAGGGCGAAACCATGCCAATTATCGGCGGCGGGGTCATCGGCGGTACGGTTGCCGGCATTGCCGGTATGCTGGTTGCCCGGCAGATGCAGGCGTATCGCCCGGTCAAGCGCCGCATCATTTTCGTCAATCTGACGACCGGGCAGGAGATCGTGCTGCCGGTGACGCCGCAGCAGTTTACGATCGACCACGGCGTAAACATTGAGACGGTCAACCTCACGGGCTTCGGCGACGTGCATCTCGCGGGCGATCGGACGCTGTTTTCCGAGCCGCTCGAATTCATGCTGCCGGTGCAGTATTATCCCTTCAACGACGCGACCACCGTGCTCGACCCCTATCATTATATCGACTTTTTTGAGATGACGAGCGATAACAAGCAGGTCTGCCGCTTTATCGTGTCGGACAGCTCGACCCAGTGCGAGGTGCTGATCGAGAACCTGCAATACCGTCAGCAGGAGGGCGTAGGCGACTACTACTGTACGCTGACCCTGCGGCGGCACCGCCAGCCCAACCCGGTGCGGCTCGTGGGCGACGGCCAGCAGGCCGCGCAGACGGCGGCGGTATCCACGCCCGCCCGGGCGACCGATATGCCCGCGCAAACCGCCGTGCAGAACCACACCGTTCAGCCGGGGGACACGCTGTCCGGCATCTGCCGCAAGTATTACGGCAATGCAAACCTGTACCCCAAGCTGGCTACCTACAACGGCATCAAAAACCCCGACCTGATCTATGACGGGAGCGTGCTCAAGATCCCGCCCGCGTCGGCGCTGTAAGGGGGCGGTGTGATGGAGCAGTACCAGTACCGGCACCCGTGGATCACCGTCCGCAACGACGACGGCGAGTGGGATGTGTCGCACATGTTCCGGCGCATCGAGTGGTCGGGCGATGTGGACAGCGTGTGCCGCAAGCTGTCGCTTGAGATGATCGTCTCCGCGACCGACCCGCGCCTGCCGTATGTGTATCTGCCGCTTGCGGGCGGCATCAAGATGGGCGTGGGGGAGCAGACGCTGTTTTACGGGCAGGTCGTGAGCAAGGACAAGTCCACGGACTCCTCTACCATGTCGGTCACCTGCTATGACCGCGGCTTTTATCTTAAAAACAGCCAGGCAAGCCGCAAATACAACGGCGAGACGCCCGAGGCGATCACCCGCCAGCTGTGCAGCACCTACGGCGTGGGCGTCGGCACGCTGGCGCAGACCGGCGTGCCGATCAAGCGGAAATTCCCGGGCACGGAGATCTACAAGATCATCGATACCGCCTATACGCTGGCAAGCCGCGAGACCGGCAAAAAGTACCTGCTGCGCTTTAATGTGGATAAACTGGATGTGATCGAGCGGACGGTGACGCCGCAGTCGGTCATCCTGTCGCGCGGCACGAACTTGCAGACCGCGACCTACGGCGAGAGCATCGAGAACATGAAAAACCGCGTCATTATTGTGGACAGCGAGGGCAATACCATCCGCGCCGTCTCGGACGATGCGGCGGTAAACCGCTACGGCCTGCTGGCTGAGGTACTGACCCAGTCGGACGGGGAGGACGCGACCGCGGAAGCGCGCGAAATCCTCGAGGATAACGGCGTGGAGCGCACGGTGTCGGTATCCTGCCTGGGGCATCTCAAACTGATCACCGGCAACACGGTGTGGATTCACGAGCCGTATACCGGGCTTGCCAACACCTGCTGGATCGACGCAGACAGGCACGTCTGGCAGAACGGCGTGTACACATGCAGCCTGACGCTCAACTACAAGAACGAAATGCGCGAAGCGGAAAGCGGTTCGGAGGTGGACGGATGAGCGCGCTGGCAAACCTTGCGGCGATGCTGCCGGACAAACCCTCCGGGGATTCCAGCGGCGCGCTGGTATTCGGGCTTGTGACGAAGGATTACGAAAGCAACGGTACGGTCGCCATGCAGGCGGACGGCCTGCCGCTTACCGAGGACGACCTGGTATTTGCGTCCGGCCTGCGGCAGGAACTGAAACGCGGGCAGCGCGTGCTGCTGCTCCGCTCCGGCGATGGGCAGACCTACTATGCGCTGCTGGCGATGGAATGAGGTGACACAATGGCAGAACAGGATATTTTCCCTTTTTTGCAGCCGACCGCGGCGACACCGGCGGCGGAGCTGCCGGTCCTGCGCGAGTGTGCGTGGGATTTTGCAAACGATGTGCCCATCCTGCGCGGCGGCGTGCCGGTGATCGTCGAGCGCACGGATGCGGTCGCGGTGTGGGCGTGGAACGCGCTGCACACCGAGCGTTTCCGCTGGCCGTGCTTTTCGGCGGACTACGGCAACGAGACAAGCGTGCTGATCGGCCAGACCTACCAGGCGGAGACCAAGCGCGCCGAGGTGCAGCGGTACATCGAGGAGTGCCTGCTCGCCTGTCCGTATATCTCAGCGGTGACCGGCATGACGGTCGCCGCCGAGGGAGACCGGCTGACGGTTATTTTTTCAATTGTGAGCATTTACGGTGAAGTCAAGATGGAGGTGGAGGAAGATGTCGGATAAGGCGCAGATCTTGCAGGAGCAGCTGGACGCTTTGAAAGCTACCCTGCTGGCGCAGGATTTTGACAGCCTGACGCCTGAGGGCGTGCAGGACATGCTGCGCGCCTTTATCGAGGATGACCTTGGCCTGTACGCAGGCGAGGGCGGCCTGCTGAACATCATCCTCGCGCCGGGCGCGTATGTGTTCTGGGAAGCCTTGCAGGCGCTGCGCGCGCAGGTGCCGATCTCGTTTGTGGACGAGACCAGCGGCGCGTACATCGACAAGGCCGCGGCCGCCTACGGCATCACGCGCAAGCCGGGCACGCCCGCCAGTGTGGACGTGACCTTCACCGGCACGGCAAACGCAGTCGTCCCGGCTGGGACGATGTGTGTCACCGCGGACGGCCTGGGCTTTTTGACCGACGAGGAACTCACGCTGGGCGAGGACGGCAGCGGCACGGTGTCCGCCACATCGGATGACGTCGGCGCAGTGTACGATGTGCCCGCGCAGGCGATCGTGACCACACAGGAGTCGGTCGCGGGCGTGTCCGGCGTGACCAACGCGGCCGCAGCAGTCGGCGGCACCGACCCGGAGACCGACGCGGCGCTGTTTGCCCGTCTGGACGCCTACCGCAAGACGCCGCCCACCTCGGGCAATGACCGGCACTACCATCAGTGGGCGCTCGAAGTCAACGGCATTGGTGCGGCGTCTGTCATCCGCTGCTGGGACGGCCCGGGCACGGTCAAGGTGATCGTGGCCGACATGGAGCTGCGCCCGGTGGAGGAGGACAAGGTGGACGAAGTTGCCGCCTACATCGAGACCCAGCGCCCGGTCACCGCCGAGGTGACCGTGGAGAGCGCGGAGGGTGTTGGCGTGCAGGTGGCAGTCACGGTGGAGACAGACGGGACGGTGTCCAAATCGAACACCGAGCAGGCGCTCACCGACCGGCTCGCGGAATACCTCGGCACGTTGGCGTTCCAGACGGGCGCGGAGGTCGTATACAACCGCGTGCTGGCGATCGTGATGGGGCTGGACGGCGTGACCGACTGCTCCGGCCTGACCGTGAACGGCGGCACGGCAAACGTGCCGCTGGACGCGGACGAGGTGCCGCTGCTCGGCACGGTGACCGTGAACGGCATTGCGGAGGAGGCGGCAGGCGATGAACCGTAAACTGACCGACCAGCTGCCCGAGCGGTACTTAAATAGCCCGGAGGTGGGCGCGGCGGCCGGTATCCTGTGGGTGCTGGGCGAAGCGTTCCGCGACTGCGTGCTGGATTGGCTGGAGCAGCTCACCATCGACACGGCGACATGGGGCCTCAAATACTGGGAGCAGGCGTATGGCATCACACCGCAGAGTACCGACACGGTGGAGGAGCGGCGCGGCAGTGTGAAAGCAAAGATGCGCTCCCCGCAGACCGTGACCGCGGCTATGCTGGAAAACCTGATAAACAGCTATGTCAACGGCCAGTCCGTGGTGACCGAGGTGCCGCGCCAGCACAAGGTGCAGATCCAGTTTAACGGCGATTATGGCGTGCCGTCCAACATGGCGAGCCTGACCGCGGCGCTGCTCGAGGTGCTGCCCAGCCATGTGGCGTATGAGTACCTCTACAAATTCCATCTATGGGGCGAGTACAAGACGCAGACCTGGGGGAGCCTGAAGACACGCACCTGGGGCGATGTAAAGGAAGGGGATATGAATGCAGCAGACAACACATTATAACCTGAAAAAACCGGAGGAAAACGACTATGCCGATATTGCCGCGCTGAGCGAGGATATGGACATCATCGACACCACGATGTTCGGCAAAATCGACGCCACCGAGAAAGGGCAGGCGGACGGCGTGGCGACGCTGGGGAGTGACGGCAAAATCCCGGCCGGCCAAATCCCGGCTACGGCTTACGACCCTTCCGGGTCTGCCGCTGCGGTGCAAGGCAACTTGAATGCGCACATCGCGGACGCAGTGAAGCACATCACAGCTGAGGAGCGCACCGCGTGGAACGGCAAAGCGGACGCTGCCACCTCAAACATCAAAACCTATACAAGCCTTTCCCAGATCGGCATAACGGCTGGGCAGGAGACCATAGAAAGTGTGTCAGAGGCACTGTCCCCCGGATATATGCTTGTGTTCGCGGTGGGAACATCCAATAATCAGGCAATATATCCGTTTCCGTTATGCTCTGTAACTGTCATCAAGACGGATGCGAGCAGGGTTTCGTGGACAGCTATTCAGAAGGATACAGGCATTCAAGCTACTGGCATGTTTAGCATTGACACGGGCTTTTCCGGATGGGTTACCAACACCGAAATCGTCGCCGGAGTGTACACGGGTGACGATGCATTAAGCCGGACTATCAACCTTGGTTTCAAGCCCAAGGCAGTGCTGGTGCTGTATGAGGGGCGTATTATCTGGAACTATGACGTTTACGGCGGCCTTGTATTTGAAGGGTATCCCACTAAATCGGGCGAGTATGTCGCACTTGAGGTTGCGAGCAACGGTTTTATTGTGCATACCAACGGAAACGGGTGCAGTACGAACGACAATGACAGAGAATACCACTACATCGCATTCAAGTGAGGGAGACAGCTTATGAGCATGATTATCAACACCCAAACCAAGGGGTATCAGATGCAATCCACCCGCACTTACCCGGAAAACTGGGAGGGCGAGGGCTGGCTCCCGGTACCGCCGGAGCTGGAAGAAAAGGTGCGGGAAAACTACCCGTACTATGAGCTGGTGATCGAAGACGGCGCGCTCGTGGACGTGACCCCGACGGAGCGGCCGGAGGAGCCGGAGGAGCCGGAGCCGCCCAGCGGGGATCTGGAACAGCGCGTGGCTGCGCTGGAAGCGGCGCAGGCCAGCGCATGGAGCGAGCAGGCGGCGGCAATCAGGGAAGGGGTGAACAGCGTTGAATGACAAGGATTTTGTGCTGGATACACTGTGGCGCGCTGGTCTTGCTGTGGCACAGAATGTGCAGGAGCAGGCAGCAGGCATGACGGGAACCGAACTTAATGCAGAATCGGATTATATCCCCGATTTTCAGGCGGCCAAGGCCAAAGCCAATATGCTCACGCGCAAGGCGGGGCAGACGGACGGCTTTGTCTGCCGATCCACTGCGGGGCGCGTGGTGCGCCTGATCCAGACTTACGACAGCGATACATACCCGGCCGAGCCGGAGGAACTTCCGGCGCAGTGGCGGTTTGTGTGGAGCACCGCCCCCCAAAAGGCGCTGCCGTTTATCGAGATGGCAACCAGCCCTTACGCAACCGGCGACTGCTGCACCTATGAGGGGCACGTCTGGCGCAGCGGGCAGGACACCAACACCTGGGCGCCCGGTACGGTCGGCGTGCAGTGGGAGGATCTCGGCACGGTCGAGGAGGTCCAAGGTGCGCAATGATTTGCGGGATTGACCGATGCAGGGCAAGCATCCGGCGCAGTATCCCCTAAATCAAAGGCCGTACGGCCGGAAAACGGAGGTGAAACCATGTTAAAATTCGACAATTGGGCGCTCATAGCGCCCGACAAGCTGCTGGCGCGGGAGCGCGACAACCTGACCACGACACTGCTTGTCAGCGGCGACCTGCCGCAGGGCTGGGCGTGGGATCTGCTGATCACAGCAGGCCAAAACCGCAACATCATCCGTCTGGAGGAGATGACCGGCGGCGTCGGCGTGGTGCTGACCGCCGAGATGCTCGCGGAGCAGGGCTACTACCGGATGCAGCTGCGCGGCACGCGCGGCGAGGAGGTCAAGCACACCAACATCACGAGCGTCTATGTGGGCGAGAGCATGAGCGGCGACAAAATGTGGCCAACTATCCCATCTGAATTCACCCAGCTCGAAGCACGCGTCAACGCCAACGCCGACCGGGCGGAGGACGCCGCACAGGCCGCTGAGGACGCCGCCATCCGTCAGCCGTACCCCAACCCGGACACCGGGACATGGTGGACGTGGGACGCGGAGACGGGCGCGTATAAGGACACCGGCGAGCCGTACTCCGGGGGCGGCAGCGGCGAGGCCGGGCAGGACGGCGGATACTACGCGCCCAGCGTGGACGACGCCGGCAATCTGACGTGGACGCCGAGCAAGGCCGACATGCCGCCAGTCGAAAGCGCGAACATCAAAGGCCGCGCAGGCCCACAAGGCCCCGCAGGCCCACAAGGCCCCGCCGGAGCCGACGGCAAGGACGGCGCACAAGGCCCGCAAGGCGAGCAGGGCGTGCAAGGCCCTCCGGGCGAAAAGGGCGACAAGGGCGATACAGGCGCACAGGGGCCGAAAGGCGACCCCGGCGAGACCGGCCCACAAGGCGCGACCGGCGCAACGCCGAACCTCCAGATCGGCGAGGTAACGACGCTGGATGCAGGCAGTGATGCCACAGCCAGCATTACCGGCACGCCTGAGAATCCGCGGCTCAATTTGGGGATCCCCAAGGGCGCGGATGGGGGAGGCGGGAGCGGTGGCTTTGGTCTGCCGCTGCTATATGATCTTACCACAGAGCAGGAAGTGCGATGGATTGATACCGGGGATAATGCATTTTCGGCAAATTATTTTGTCATTGTGGAGTTAATCGCTGTCGCAACGGAGACGAATACACAGGATTATTCCGGTTGCTGCTCGATGTATCCAATAGTTTCGGAAATCGCCGTTTCCCCGTGGAGCAATTATGCAATTGCACGAAGTGTATCAGGGCTATTACCGAAGGATAACACTCGTGTATTTCGGGCTTTCTGTTTCCGTGGTGAAAACGGAAACTGGTCGTCCATTTATTCGTTTCGGACACAGGTGAACGATAGCGCGAATACTGCAAGCATGAAAACTAGCGCAAATGATGGGATTACCAATCAGCCTATGCGCGGAATTATCATTGGAGATGCGTCTGCGGCATCCGGCACACGAGTGCTTGGGATCGGAAGCCAGCTGAAAGTGTGGGGGGTTTAAATGAAAATCTGTGAAAACGGCGTATATCGTGATATGACACCCGACGAAATCACCGCCATGGAGGACGCCGCCGCGCAGCAGGCTGCTGCCGAGCGTCACCGCCCCTTGACGGACACGGAAATCATGGACATGATGATCCGCCAGCAGGTGCAGACACTCGAGGTGGACGACCAGACAGCGCTGCGCATGCGGCGCTATTACCCGGCATTTGCCGAGCTGATCGGCCAGACCGTGCGGCAGGGGACGAAATTCCACGCTACGGACAGCGAGGACGCAGACCTGTACAAGGTCATCCAGCCCGAGCTGCTGATACAGGAGCAGTACCCGCCGGGAGAAGGGACGGAGAGCCTGTATGCCCGCATTGACGAGGAGCACGCGGGCGACACGTACGACCCCATCCCGTACAGCGGCAACATGGAGCTGGAGGCGGACAAGTATTACACGCAGGACAGTGTGACATATCTCTGCACCACCGGCACCGGCCAGCCGGTGTACCATGCGCTCGCTGAGCTGGTGGGAATCTATGTGGAGGTGGTGCCTATGGGCTGAGCTGTTTGCAGCATAGGAGGGTATCATCCCTATCACATATACGGACAGGCCGGAAGGCCGGAAAGGAAGTAAACTATGTATCAGGGTAATATCTACATCAAGTACCATGAGGAAGTAGCGGCAATGGGCGGCGACATCGGCGTATGCCTCGACAAGTTCGACGCCAAGCACGGCCTCGAGCACGACAACCTCGCACGCGCGCAGTACAAGCACTGGCGCAGCATTATTACCGGCGTGCCGGAGCTGCTTAGCGTGGAAGATCGTGAGCTGCTCGATCTGTAAGCGAAGGAGGTGACGGGGCGGGTCGAACCGCCCCACCCATTTATGCCAATCGAAGTAATCGTTGCAGGCATGAGCCTGCTGGGCACGCTGGCGGGCACGTTCGGCGGCATCCTGATCTCCTCCAATCTGACCAACTACCGCATCGAGCAGCTGGAGAAAAAGGTCGCGGAGCACAACAAGGTGGTCGAGCGCACCTACAAGCTGGAGGGCCAGATGCTTGAGGTGCAGCACGACATCCGCGACCTGAAAAATATGTAAAATCGGAAGGAGCGTACATAGTATGAATTGGAAAGTAAGAATCAAAAACCCGGTATTTTGGTTGCAGATCATCGTCGGCGCATTCGCGACCGCGCTGGCCTATGCCGGGCTGACGGCGGCCGACATGACGACCTGGGCAGGCGTTTGGGAGATCATCCGCGGCACGGTATCGAACCCGTACTGCCTGTGCCTGATTGCGTCGAATATCTGGTCGGCGCTCAACGACCCGACCACCAGCGGCCTGACCGACAGCGACCGGGCGAAAACCTACGAGAAACCGCTGGAGGAGTGAGCACATGGGCATCCCATTTGTACCCGCGCACAGCTCGAATTTTAGGGCTGGCCGCGCCGCGTCCATCCAGTGGATTGTTGTACATTACACCGCCAATGACGGCGACACGGACGCCGGAAACGCGCACTATTTTCAGGGCGCGAACCGCGGCGCGTCGGCACACTATTTCGTGGACGAGGACAGCGTGACGCAGTCTGTCCGCGACAGCGACACCGCGTGGCACTGCGGCTCGGAGACGGGCTATTATTATAACGCCTGCCGCAACGCCAACAGCATTGGCATCGAGATGTGCAGCGACAAGCAGGGCGGTAAATATATCCTGACTGAGGCGACGGTGGCGCGTGCCGTCGCGCTGGTGCGCTCGCTGATGGCGAAATATAATATCCCGGTGAGCCGGGTGTGCCGCCACTACGACGTGACGCACAAGGCGTGCCCCGAGCCGTGGGTGCGCAACCCGCAGCTGTGGGAGGATTTCAAGCGGCGGCTGGCCGCTAAGGAGGACGACGAAGTGGTAGAGAAAAAGGACGTGCTGCTGGACGGCAAGGCGTACAGCTGCGAGTGCATTGAGAAGGACGGCTATAATTTCGTCAAGATGCGTTCGCTGTCGCAGGCAGGGTACAGCGTGGTGTTTGACGCCGCACGGCAGATGCCTGCCATCACTGCGCCGCAGTGCCGCACCTTCGTGCCGGAGGGCGGGGAGGACGTGCAGGATGCCATCGACCTGATCCGGGAGCGCTGCGGCCTTGAGGAGCAGACGATGGACTATCTCCTGCGCTACCAGTACGGCGACGACCTGCTCAAAAAACTGGCGGCAGGTATGGAATAGCGTGTTCAATTTGGACACGGAAAAGCCCGGGGCATTAAGCCTCGGGCTTTTCATGTTCTTGGAGGAATTTTTGAAAATAATCTTCTTCGGCTCGGGCGCGGGCTTTCGCCGCGTCCTCGATCGTATTGTACAATCCGATGTATTTTCCATTTATGGTGAGCTGCCATTTCCCTTTGTGCCAGCTGACGCCTGGTATGCCTGATTGCGGATTTTTTCTCACCATTTTTGATATAATTCGTTCTGGTTTGGCGCGCCCTCGTTTAACATCCGCAACCGCTTGATTGCGTCGTTTTTGCTCTTTGGCGCATTCTGGAGAACAAGTGACGGTGGGCGTATGAGACAAAATCAGATTCCCGCACACTGCACATACGCGACGGTTTGCGCGCATTTCCGCTTTCCTTGCGATATTTTCATCGCGGTGTTCTCGGGCGTATACACGTTTGGCGGACTTGACGTTTTCTGACACTATCGTGTGCGAGCAATCCTTGCAGTATCTCTGCCGAGAACTGTTTACAATGTATTGTTTCCCACAGTTCTCGCAGATATCAACACTTCCGAGCGGGCGTTGGGTTCCGCTCTTCTTGTGTCGTCGATCGGCTTCTCGCCGAGCTGTTGCTTGGCAGTTAGAGCAGTATTTGCTGCGGGGATAACCGACAAATGTTGCTCCGCACAATGCACAAACCTTGTTGCACATCACGTTGCGTCGTGATGCACTGGCGCAATCCGGACAAAGATAGCTGTCAGGGCTGCTGGTGCAATAGATTTTCCCGCATTTCTTACAGATATGTTTCCTCATAACAGACCATCCGCCAAGCCGCAGAGCCGGGCGAGCATGAGACGGACATAGTCCGCGCAGCCGCCGCGCTGCTCCCAGTTGATGACTGTGTGGCGAGGGATGCAAAACGCCTCGGCAAATTTGCCTTGGGAAAGACCTGTTGTGTGGCGGATGTCCGCCACGGACATATGGGCTAAATCCCATATGCGTCCGCACAGCTCGGCGCGGGCTGCAAGTGCGTATCCGTCGGCCTCGTCCTCCCAGATGGAGGACAAGGCCCAGTCGGACGCGAATACGTCGCGGTTGACATCTGTGAGGGCGGCGGCCCAGATGGTTGAGAAAATTTTGCTATCCATGTGTTTCCTCCTTACACATTGCAGGCGATCGCGTCGGCGATTTCCTGCATGGTCATGTGGGTTTCGGTCTCGGCGACCTTGATAATCGCGGGGTCGTCGTACTCAGTCCAGGAATTGTGGCCGATGCTGACTTGATCGACCGTCCAGACCTCGCCGGAATCCCGATTGTAAAAGATTTCGGTGTAACCGCCGCTGCGCGAGTTCCAGTTGCAGGTTTCGCCGCTGGCTTTTTTGAGACCCTTGATTTTGAGGTTATGAGTATTCAACATGTCGGTCACCTTTCTTCACTCCGTAAAGTGTTTATCTCTTTTCTATGCTCTTATTATATACCCATTTAGCTTATAAGTCAATAACTTATAAGCTAAATGGGTATAAAAATGGGAAAATAAAATTTGTGCAATATGCCGTGCCGCGGGTGCATGGGCTGGACAGGGAAAAGACTACGCACAGAGATATATAAATAATATCTGTATTTGAGATTAGGCGGGCCGAATTGCAAAAGCAGATAGCGGGTGCTATCTGCTTTTTATGCATAGTATTGTATCACAAAATGGCCGTTTTTGCGATCAAAAATAATCTGACGGACGAATCCGCGCAGGATCTCGTTCTGCTCGGCGGGATCGCCGTCCGGGTCTTTCAGCTTTTCGAGGTCGGCTGCGTGGGCGGCGGCGAACTCGGCGGGGGAAATTGGTTTGCTGGGCGGCGGTGCACTTTCCCGCAGCGTGGTGATGCGCTGCTCGATAGCGGCCTTGCGCTGCCGGTATTCCTCCAGCGTGTCCACGCCCGCCTCGTAGGCCTCGCGGATGCGCTCGAGCTTCTGCTCCTCGCGGGCGATCTGCCGTGCGAGCAGCTCGGCGCTGTTATCGCTTTGGATCTGACGTCCGTCTGCGGACAGGATGCCGAAATCCAGCCGCCGGAAATCGTCGGTGATCTGCTCGAGCACGGACTCGGTGAGCTTGGCAATCTGGATGCTGTGCGACTCCGGGCAGCGGCCGCGTGCATAGTTGTGGCATTGCAGCGACGGCCCGCCCTTGCTGTCTGCCCGGCCTTTCTGTCGGGTGAGTGTTGCTCCGCAGCACGAGCACCGCACCAGCCCTTTGAGCGCAAACGGCTTGCCGTCCTCGCGGGCATAGCGTCCATGCCGCCGCTCGCGTTCGTCCAGCATGGTCTGCGCCTGGTCGTACAGTTCGCGCGGCACCAGCGGCTCGTGTCCGCCGTCCATAGTGATGGTATCGGGATTGTCCCACACGCGGCGCGTGCGGCCGGTCGGCGTCCAGCGCACCTTGCCAATATAAACCGGGTTGCGCAGGATGTACTTGATGCCACGGTTGTCGATCGGGTTGCCGAACCGGCTGCGCACGCCCAGCGCGGTCAGCTCGTGCGAGATTTGCAGCAGGCCGCGGCCGCCGACAAAGTCCTCGTAGATCTTGCGCACGATAGGGGCGGTATCAGGGTCGGGGACATACGCGCCATCCTGCATACGGTATCCGATCGGCGCGTAGGTGTTGGGCCGCCCAGCCTTGGCGCGCTGGGTCATGCCGCGGCGCACTTCCTCGGCAAGGTTGATCGAATAATATTCGTCCATCGCTTCAATCATGGCTTCGATCAGAATGGACATTTTGTCCTCGCCGATCGGCTCAGAGACCGACACAACCTCGATGCCCAGATCACGGCGCAGCATGGATTTGTACAGGATGCTGTCCTCGCGCGAGCGGGCGAAGCGGCTGAACTTCCAGAGCAGCAGCACGTCGAACGGCTTGGGCTTGAGTTTGGCGGTGCCGATCATGCGGTTGAACTCGGTGCGCTTTTTGGTAGAGCGGCCGCTGCGGCCTTCCTCCTCCATGAAGATGTATTCTTCCGGCACGATGATGCCGTTTGCTTTGGCGTAGGCTTGAATCTTTTCGAGCTGGGACTCAGGCGAGTATTCCAACTGATCGTCGGTCGATACTCGGATGTAGGCCGCGCCGATGCGCAGCTCGGGGGTAGGGGATGGCATGGGTGCAGCCTCCTTTTTTGTCAGATTTTAGAACATTTGTTCGGTTTATGGGGTGTAAAAATGCAGACCACAAGGAACAGTGTTCGGTTGTGGTCTGCTTCTGGTTTACTACGCTTTTTTCAGTTCGGCAACGTCACGGGACAGGGAGCGGATCACGGTCTTGAGCAGATCGACTTCCTCCTCCAGCGCTTCGACACGGGACTTGGGCGCGAGGGTTTCCATCAGCGCCTTTTGTCCTTCCGCCAGCGCGTCGAGGCGGGGGACGATGGTGTTTTCCAGTATGATCTCGGTTTTTGTCTGCCGCTCATTGAGGCTGCCCATGCGGCGGTCCAGTTTTTCGAGCATTTCGCCGTGCTTTTCGAGCAGCGCTAAAACCCTTTCTTCGTTTGTCATGTGGGACACCTCCTTGCATGGTGTTCGGTTGGGGTCTGCTGGTGGTTATAGGTAACGGTTAAGGACCTCTACCAATTGGTCTTTATAGGAGTTCAACTCATATATATCCTGCAAGGAATGTTTAATGTCCTTTTTGTTTTCGTCTGGAATAATTAGCAGCTTTTGACTGCCTGTAAGACGCAGTCGGCAAATCCATTTACGAGTATTCCCCTTATAAAGTATGTTGATGTAGGATTCCGTGTCTTTGTATGTAATATCCGAATGCGGTACAATGTCACTAAGCATATTCTTAACGATAAAATATGCCTCCAATTCCTCTTCTGTTGTGACGATTGCGGATTTCTTGGCCGGTGCAGATTCTTCGGCTGCTTCTGTGTTAGCTTCTTTTTGCTGTTCGGCAGGGATGCTGAGTTCAGACGAACCAAGCGCAGTCTTGAGCTTTTCGTTCAGCCGCTCGCTGATAAAGTCATTGAGCGACTTCTTCACGATGGGGCGGAATTTTTCAATCACAGATTGGGTTTTGGGGGAGGAGTACACATCTTGCAGGAACAGTCTCACAAAATCATCAGAGGGAGACTCCAACTGTGCATTCAGAATATCCCGGAACTGATTTGCATACTTCAAGCGTGATGCGGTATCAAAAATTGTATCAATGTCAAAAACAGCCTTGCCGAATTTCTTCAACTCCGGCACCTGATTGTCCTTTATGTCCAGCATATTGACTTCAAGGAAAGGCGTTTCATCCATACGGTTCGCATCTTCCAGATCCGTATAGAAGCGATAAATAATACCGTTAGTGAGGATAGCAAACTTGGCAGTTGTTGTGCCAAAGTAGCGGAATAATTGCGAGTCGTGCTTTTCAAGATTCTCCGATGCAGCCTTGCATTCTACAAGAATGGCAGGCGCATCATTCATAATAATAGCATAATCGACCTTTTCGCCTTTTTTGATGCCTACATCGGCAGTATATTCGGGGACAAATTCCTGCGGGTTAAAAACATCATAGCCCAGCATAGCGAAAAAAGGCATGATAAGTGAGGTTTTGGTTGCTTCTTCGGTGGCGACTGCGTCCTTTAAGGATTCGACGCGCTTGGAAAACTGTTTTACCTGATCAATGAAATCCATAAGTCTTTCCCCCTGTTGTTAGGTTATGTTCAAACAATTTTGGTAACCATCTTACCGGTTATACGGTTCCAACTCAGTTCGATTAAGGTGTCTCTTACGATGTTAATATCCAATTGAGTAGACCGCAACGAACATTTAAAGAGTATATTATGCTGCCCTGCTGGTAACTGGATCGTTTGGGTATGTCCATTTTCAACAGTGAGACGAATGGAATTGTCAATCGTCACTTTTACCGGAGGGTTCATTAAGTATACTTGACTGGCTCGATCAATGGTGAGCGTGTATAGAGATGAACAATAGTTAGGGGTAGAGGATTCGATGTCGCTTTCAAACGCTACTGGAGTACCGCAAGCAGGACAAAAACGGCTGTCCTCCGGAAGTGGTTTGCCACATTTTCGACAGAACATGTAATCCCTTCTTCATCTTGTGTTCAAATTGAACACTCTAATTTTGTTAATTCTTACTATATCTTGATTTACCTCTTGTCAAAAATCAAGATGCGGTGTATTATTAGAAAAACAAACACTTGTTCGATTTTTGGGGAGGGCATAAGATGAACTATGAAACGGAACTTTTAGAAGTGATCCGGTCAAGCAAAAATGAGATAGAACTGATTACTTATGCTCGCCAGCTCTGCGAATCGCTTCTGCTTTCACAGCTTGAAGAACAAAAGCCTTTTGATCTTCCGTGAGTTTTCGGAAATCAACAAGTAAGGCACTTTCCTCAGGGCTTAAATCTGCACTTGCGTCCTCAGAAGAGGGCGCTTTTTCTTTGCTTGGTCGCCCCATTAGATAATCCAGAGAAACATTAAAATACTCTGCAATTTTGACCTTTATATCATCGGGAACCGAGCGTGCTCCATTTTCGTATTGGGACAATGTGTTGTTTCTAATGCCTAAGATATTAGACAATTCTATCTGGCTTAAATTTCGCGCATTTCGCAATGAAGTTATTTTTTGCCCTATTGTCATTGCTATGTCCCTTTCATTTTCTCATTTTGTTAAAGTATAACACATATTTTCAAAATGTGAATAATATTGCGCAAATTGAGAAAAAAGACTTGACATTCACGAAATGAGAAAGTATAATAAAATCACAAACTGAGAAAGGAGGGAGGGCATGAAAAAGTTGGATGCTGTTCGCCTCGAAAGAGGTATTACTCAAGAGAATATGGCAAATCGTCTCAATATTGCAACTGCGACATATTGCCAATATGAGAATGGAAAGCGTACAATACCGCGCGATGTTGCAATTCAAGTAGCTGGAATTTTAGGATGTCCGGTGGAAGAAATTTTTTTACCTGTAAAATTCACGATTTGCGAAAATGAGGGCGACAAACCGGAAAAGGAGGCGGGGTAAAAATGAAGGACTTCAGAAAAATCATTGTCGAGGACGGAAAAATCGTTAGTGTTGACGATAAGCTGTTTCCGGATTATGAAGTAGAGCGGGCTGCCGCAATTCTTAAAGCGTTGGACGGCCTGAAAATTGTGACAGCCCAGCTGCTGCTTGATCACGTTAAAGAGGCATTGCTGCAAATGCAAGTGACGGATTAAAGTGACCAATCTCCACGCTGCACGCTTTCGTTGAGCTTTTCTCCGTAATGGTGGGAAATCGCACTATATGCCTGATCGTACATTTCAGCAATATCTTCCGGAGACTTTTGGCTCAAATCCTGCGATTGTATGTAGAGCATAGCAAGAACTTCATACTTTGTAGCAGGAAAACGGTTGTTATCAGCCATCATTGACACCTCCTTTCCCATTTCATGGTAGCACATGGCGTAGGAAAGGGCAAGCGGCATTAAGAAAGGAGGCGGAGTAATGCACAAGAAACGCGCCGCAGCGAGTGTGCTGGCTGCACTTCTGCTGCTGAGCGGATGCGGCCAGAAGTTGACCGAAGGCGAGGTATACGACAAAACCTTTACCCCGGCGCACGATGAACTGCTGATGCTTCCGGTGGTTCACACGAACGGAAAAACAAGTTATACCACCATGATGCCGATACTGCGGCATTACCCGGATACATATGAAATCTTCATCAGGGATTTCCAGGACGGCGAATGGGTAACAGCGAAATATTATGTATCCGAAAGCGTGTACGACGCAACCGAGATCGGTGCGATTTTCAAGTATGACAAAGATCGGGACTGGCAGGAAGCGCCGTATACGCAGGAAAAGCAATGAAAGGACAAGAACCATGAGTGCAATAAAAGAATACGCGCTGGGCGTTTGCTACGCGCACCCGAAAGAAATGTACGACCTGTATGATCTGCTGTGCGGCGATGCGCATGCGGCAGGGATTATACAGCAGGCTGAGGCGGAGCTGACCGGCACGCCGGTACAGGCCGACGAGGAGCTGCGGACCGTACTGGACGAGATCGCCGCGATCCTCGCGCCGGTGACCCGCAAATTTGACCGCATGGCGGTGCTGTTTGAAGTGCAGGGCGCGGCAATGTGCGGCACCGACTACATGGAAGGCGAACTCCATTACTGGAGAGGGCGGTGTACGGCGTGAAGCTGGAGCTGTCGAACGCAGAGCGCAATGCCTTACTGGACGCCGCCGGACGTGACAAGGTCGCACCAATCGCGGCCGCGCTGCTGGAACAGGTCAAGGCCGCAGGGCTGAGCCATCTGCAGGCGATCGCAGTCGTGGATTATATCCGCCGGCTGCTGGAATCGCCGCCGTCATTCGGTGGGTTTGAGAAAACCGCAAAGGATTAACTTAATGCCTGTATTATAGCACGGAAAGGAGGGAAACACCACGATGCAGCACTATCAGAATATCTACCAAAGTGCCCGCGAGGGTGCGGGTATGACGCAGGAAGCCGCAGCGGAGCGCTTAGGCTGGTCGGTACGCTGCCTGCAGGACATCGAGCAGGAGACCCGCATACCGTCGCCGGAAAAGGTCGCGCAAATGGCCGAGCTGTACCGCGCAGCATGGCTGCGGGGACATTATTGCAACCGCTGTCCGCTCGGCGCTTCATCCAAACTGCCCGAGCAGGATTGCGATTTACAGCAGCTCGCGTTGGAGGTCGGGTTGGTCTGCGACGATCCGGAGCATCTGAAACGCATGGTGCGCCGTCTGTTTGAGATCGCGCTCGATCGTGTCGTATCGGACGATGAGCTGCCGGACTATATCACCTGCGCACATCTGCTGGACACCTTTGCGGTTCTGGCAGAGAAAGCAAAAATAATTCTCGCAGGCCGGGGCGTGCAGACAAGCCGCTAACGCATAGATTATGCCAGGGAGGTGTGCAAATGGCAGGCAAAGCAAAGCCGCTGCGCGGTCGCAGTGAGTTCATCCGGCCGGATGGGACGGTCGTGCCGGTGCGGGATTTCGACGGCAATCTGGTGATCGACCCCGGTGAATGGGAGCAGATCAAGCAGCAGATCGCGAAAAACCTCAGCCGGACGGTGTCCGAGATCGTGACCGCCCACCCCGAGCGAAAGGCCGCTTACGGCATCCCGGAGGGAAAAAACAGCGCGACCGTCTGCCTGATTGACATTTTGGGCAATAAAAAAGCACCCGACGGTGCTGGAACCACCGACGAGTGCAAGGAATAATAAACCTTACTTACAGGATAAAGCAAAAAACCGGCGCTGTCAAGAGGGCGGCGCCGGGGGAAGGGAGAAAAACATGAAAACCACCGCAACGAAAATCAAGCCGGCCGAGCCGCTTTGCGCTGTGCCGGAAGGGGACAAGCTCGGCAGCGCGGCGCGCCGTCTGGCGCTGGGCTTTGGGCTGATGCTGGGGGCGGGCGCGCTGTCGGACAGCGGCGTGCTGCCGCTGTGGGGTACGGCGCTGCTGCTCGCGGCAGGGCTTGCCGTGCTGTGTTCGGCCGCCCGGAAGGGGGCGTCATGATGCTGGTAACCACAAAGTTTGAGATCCCGCACGATCTCGAGCCGCGTATCCGTGCGCTGGCGAAACAGGTGGGTCTGCCGCTCGACATCATGTGCGTCATGCTGCTGCAGGATG
Organism: uncultured Butyricicoccus sp.; assembly: GCA_959018045.1. Lineage (GTDB taxonomy): Bacteria > Bacillota > Clostridia > Oscillospirales > Butyricicoccaceae > Butyricicoccus. The sequence goes on from CAUEJN010000011.1 coordinate 24,799, forward strand.
GCTATGTCACGCATTTGCGGCAGTCCATCGCCCGGGCGGAAGCGGACATCCAGAGCTGGGAGGAGGACGCGCAATGATCTGGTACTTACTCGCGGCGCTGTCGCTCGGCTGCGTGTTCATGGCGCTCAGCCTGCTGCTGGACCGGCTGCTGAACCGCCCGGGCGAAAGGCGGTGGCGGTGATGCGTAATTTTTCGCCCGAGGAGATGGGCGAGATTCGGACGCTCTACCGCAATGCGGCCAGCCCGAAAAAGCAGATCGGCATTTTGGCCGATCTATATGCTTGCACCCGGCAGGATATCGAGTGTGCACTCGGTCTGCCGGTGACGCCGAAGAGTGCTCAGCTGCCGAAACCCCGTCTGCGCTGGACACTGGAGATGGAGCAGCAGCTGCTTGATATCTACCGCAATACGCATGATCCGGAGGTGATCGCGGCAGCGATGGAGCTGCCGCCCCTGAACATCAGGAAAAAGATCGAGAAGCTGAAGGTGCGCGGGGTGATCCCACGCAAGCCGGAGGCTTTATCGGCCTGCGCGAAGGGCGGTGGCAGTGCATGAATTTTATCTTGCATACCGAGTTGTGCCGCTGGCTGAAGGAGCAGAAGATCGGCGGAGACCGGGAAGCTATATTCCT
>CAUEJN010000012.1 GCA_959018045.1 uncultured Butyricicoccus sp.
GGCTCTGCCCTGAGAACCCGCAAGCCTTTCGAGAAAGGCTTGAGCGAAAGCTTCATTTCGCCCACTCATTTTATTCGCGCTCAGCGCGAGAATAAGGATAGTGACCTACGGGCTTTGGGCGGGTTGTCCTTCCCCACTTAAATAAAATCATGTCGGATACTCGGCGGTGTTCCCTCACCGGGCGACTTCATAAACAATTTGAGCAGGATAGGTGTGATGAGCGTCGTGACGATAACCACGAGCACGATGGGCGGGAACAGCGAGCTGTCGATCAGACCGACCTGCGCACCCTTCTGAGCGACGATTAATGCGACCTCACCGCGGGAGACCATGCCAAGGCCGATGGACAGCGAATCGCTCCAATTGAAGCCCATAAGCTTGGCGCCCAGACCACAGCCGACGATCTTGGTGATGATTGCGACGGCGAGCAGTGCAAAGGAGAAGATGAGCAGGCTGCCGGTCATGCCGTCGAGCTCGGTTTTGATACCCATAGAAGCGAAGAATACCGGCGAGAAAAACATATAGGCCAGAATATTGACCTTTTTATTGATGTACTCGCGGGCTTCGAGCAGGTTGCACAGAATCAGACCGGCAAAGTATGCGCCGGTGATGTCCGCGATGCCGAAGTAGTGTTCTGCGACAAAGGAAAGGATGAGGCAGAAGGACAGGGCGTAAATCGCGATGCGGCGGTGATTGCTCCATTCATTGGTGATGGTGCGGAACAGACGGTACATAACGAAGCCGACGATGACGACCAGAATGAAGAAGGCAGCGATGCGGCCAAGAACGGCGATGGGCTTCACGGTGGGGTCGGTCATCGCGGAAACCAGCGTCAGAACGATGATGCCCATGATGTCGTCAATGATGGCAGCGCCCAGAATGGCGGTGCCGACCTTGCCCTTGAGTCGACCCATCTCGCGCAGGGTCTCGACGGTGATGGAGACCGAGGTTGCGGTGAGCACGACGCCGATAAAGAGCGCCTTGAGCATGTGCAGAGGTTCACCCATGTCGGGGAAGAATACGAGGTAAAGACCGGTACCGGCAATGAGCGGAACGACAACGCCGATGAGGGCGATGACGAAGGAGGCGAGACCGGTTTTTTTGAGCTCTTCGAGGTCGGTGTCCAGACCGGCCATGAACATCAAAAGGATGACGCCGATTTCTGACGTTTTAAGCAGAAAGTCGGTCTCCTCGACAAGGCCTAAGACGGACGGTCCGAGGACGACGCCGGCGAGCAGTGCACCGACGACCTGGGGCATGTGAACGCGCTCAGAAATCAGGCCAAAGACCTTGGTAGATAATAGGATGACTGCCAGAATGAGCAGAAATTCATAAGACTGCATGTTGTAAATCCCTCCAATACCCTTTCTAAACAGTATAGCGTTATTATAGACTTTTTTGTTTTTGGGGACAAGTACTTTTTGACTATAAATGCCAGAAAAATTTGTGTAAAATGCCGAACAGCGTCTTGCAATCCGACCGTCCATTCGACCACGAGAATTATTATAACAGACAAAACGACCCGCTCGTAATTGTAGGAAATGACGAAAAGAGGATCAAAAGCGCGGCTGTACGCCGAAAAAAAGCGCAGCAAACGGGAATAAATTTCAATCGGAGCAACAAACAGACCATCGCGCAAGAATGTATCTTTCTGAAACCGTTTAGAGGAATCCACAAAGAAAATATGAAACTTTTTACGGTTTCGATCGGGCATAAGAAAAACCGCCCATTGGGGCGGTCTTTCTCATCTTAAAACTCTCTTTTCCAAACGAATATTTTAACAGCCAATCCGATTTTCTGCGCACGGCGCCGAGTTTCCGGAAAATGTGGCGCATGCTCTTTCATCCATCGTCTGATTTTCGTTTCAGCACCCAACCACCAAAGCCCGTGGTAATCAGCGTTAGAATCAGCGCGATCCATCGGGAAATAACACCATGATCATATCCCACGTGCACCAGCCACACGATGATAATGCCGCCAAAGAAGGTTATAAGCTGGAGAATCTTCAGCTTTTTTGCATTAATTTTTTTCATCGATTAACTCACCTTGTCTCTAAATACATAACTAATGTTTAAATTTTTATTTTATTCTTACCTCCTTTTCTAATATGAATTGTGATACGATCATATATTTTTTCTGAAGTAAAATCAATATATAAAGTAAACAAATTGTTTTCTTCTTTTCATGCAATATGACGATTCATTCGCCATTTATGGAAGACGGGAGTCACTTCACGTCCGACAATGTCCAAGCAAAAAAGAACCGTTCCCCTATTCAGGGAAACGGTTCTCATGAGCGGCCACCGGTCGCGGGGGTTTTACGCGACCTACGGGTCGCGCTAAAAAACGAGAGTTTAATTGAAACCCGGGTCGGACACCGGGTTTCAAAAGGAGGTTTCGCACTCTGCGGAGTGCGACTCAGGGCTCTGCCCTAAGAACCCGCAGCCTTTCGAGAAAGGCTGGCGAAAGCTTCCATTTAGGACTCTGCCGGGGTTTCGGCTTCCTCGTCCTCTTCTTCCCGATCGGTTCGCGCGATCGAGATGACCTTCACGTCCTCACCGGTACGCATAACGATAACGCCCTGGCTGTTTCTGCCGCACTGACGGATATCCTCAACCGGGGTGCGGATGATAACACCGTCATCAGTGATCATCATGATATCGTTTTCGGGGTCAACGACTGCGATACCAGCGACCAGACCGGTCTTATCGGTCAGGCCGTGCAGCAGGATACCGCCGCCGCCTCGGTGATGGATGGAGAAGTCCTCAACCGGGGTGCGCTTGCCGTAGCCGTTTTCGGTGACCGACAGAACCTGAGCACCCTTTCTTGCGCGGGCAGCGCCGACGACGTAATCGTCCTCAGCCAGACGGATACCGCGTACACCGGCAGCCTGACGGCCCATTGCACGGACCTCGGTCTCGTCGAAGGTGATGGCGCGACCCTGATGGGTAGCGATGAGGATGTTTTCGTGACCCTCGGTCAGGCGAACGTCTACGAGCAGATCGCCCTCAGCCAGACTGAGCGCACGCAGACCGACCTTGCGGATGTTCTGGAGGTCGCTGAGCACGACGCGCTTGATGGTACCGTACTTGGTGACGAATACCATGTACTTGTCATCGGTGAACTCGCGGATGGGGAACATCGCGGTGATCTTCTCACCGGGTTCGATTTCGAGCAGGTTGATGATGTTCTGACCCTTGGCTGCACGGCCTGCCTCGGGAATCTGGTAGCCCTTGAGCTTGTAGACCTTGCCGAGGTTGGAGAAGAACAGAATATTGTCGTGAGTGGACGCATTGAAGATGCTGCGGACAAAGTCCTCCTCACGGGTTGCCATCGCGTTGACACCGCGACCGCCGCGGCGCTGGGTGCGGTAAGCCGAGGTGGGCATGCGCTTGATGTAGCCCGCATGGGTCAGGGTGTAGGTGGAGTCCTGCTCCTCGATCAGGTCTTCAATATCGATATCGTCGGCAGCCGCGGTAATCTCGGTGCGGCGCTCGTCGGCGTACTGCGCACGGATTTCGCGCAGCTCGGCCTTGACGACCTCGAGCACGTTGTGGTCGGAGGACAGAATTTCGTGGAGCGAGGCGATTTTGCCCTCGATCTCGCGGTACTCCTCGTTGAGCTTCTCCTGTTCGAGACCGGACAGACGACCCAGACGCATGTCGATGATGGCCTGCGCCTGTGCGTCGTCGAGGTGGAACTCGAAGTGTTCGGAACCGTCGACGATGCCGAGGAGCGCGATCTGGTCAATCCAGAACGGCTCGCGGCACAGATTTTCCTTTGCCTCAGCCTCCGAGCGAGACGCACGGATGATGGCGATGATGCGGTCGATGTTGTCCTGATCGGTGGCGACCTTGAGGCCTTCGAGGATGTGCGCACGCGCACCGGCACGATTGAGGTCGAACTGGGTGCGGCGGGCAACGACGTCCTTCTGGAAGCTGATGTACCAGTCGATGATCTCGCGCAGCGACAGTACCTTGGGCTGAACCTTGTCGGGGCCTGCGTGCGGGATGGGCACGAGGGCGAGGTGGTTCATCGAGCAGGTGTCCTGGAGCTGGGTGTAGTTGTAGAGCTGGTTTAAGACGACCTGCGCGTTTGCATCGCGCTTGCACTCGATGACGATGCGCAGACCTTCACGCGAGGACTCATCGCGCACGTCCGAAATGCCTTCGATGCGCTTGTCGCGCACCTGATTTGCAATGGACTCGACCAGACGCGCCTTGTTGACCATGTACGGAATCTCGGTGACGATGATGCGCTCACGACCGGACGAGCCGGGCATGTCCTCGATCTCGCAGCGCGCACGCACCTTGATCTTGCCGCGGCCGGTGGCGTAAGCCGCGCGAATGCCGGCACGACCCATGACGATACCGCCGGTCGGGAAATCGGGTCCCTTGATGATGGCGCACAGATCGTCGAGATCGGCCTCGGGGTGATCGATGACGTAGCACACGCCGTCGATGACCTCACCGAGGTTGTGGGGCGGGATGTTGGTCGCCATACCGACCGCGATACCCGACGAGCCGTTGACGAGCAGATTGGGGATACGGGACGGCAGAACGACCGGCTCCTTGCGCTCCTCGTCGAAGTTGGGCACGAAGTCAACGGTTTCCTTCTTGATATCGGCGAGCATGACGTTTGCAATCTTTGCCATACGCGCCTCGGTGTAACGGTAAGCCGCCGGGGGGTCGCCGTCGATGGAACCGAAGTTACCGTGACCATCGATGAGCGGATAACGGAGGGAGAACGGCTGCGCCATACGTACCATCGCGTCATAGACCGACGCGTCACCATGCGGGTGGTAATGACCGAGCACGTTACCGACCGTCGTTGCCGACTTACGGAAGGGCTTGTCAACGGTTAAGTTGTCCTCGTACATCGCGTAGAGAATACGGCGATGAACGGGCTTTAAGCCGTCGCGCACATCGGGGAGCGCACGGCCAACAATAACACTCATCGCATAAGCGATGTAGGATTTACGCATCTCGCGGTCAAGATCGACCGGTTTGATGATTTGATTTTCGTATTCTTGACTCATTTGTAACCTCCAATGAGAGGGTTTTCCGCAGACGGTCAACTCCCACCCGCGTGTGACATTCGGGGACGCACCCATCCCGCCCAAAGCCCGTAGGGCACTATCCTTGTTCTCGCGCCGAGCGCGAATAAAACGAGTGGGCGAAATGAAGCTTTCGGTCAAGCCTTTCTCGAAAGGCTTGCGGAGTCTTGAGGCAGAGCCTCAAGTCGCCCGTCGCAACGGGCGAAATCCCCTATTGATTCCGGCCTGAGCCGGAATCAACAAAAAAATAATCTAGAGCGCTCGCCTCAGCGAGCAAGACTCCCCGCGCGCAGGGCGCGCTCATGGAATCCGTTCCTGCGGAACGGATTCCCCCACCCTGCCGCTCGTACGCACGCTCAGCTTAAAAGACGGCAGTTTAGGTAAGGGGCTGGAAAACCAATCCGATAGGTTGGTTTTCCATGAGCGCACTTTGTGCGCAAAAGAAACGAACGAAGGTTAAGTTGATTTTCCCTTGCGGGGGACGGGAAAATCAAAGGGGGATTTCGTGTCCTGCGGGACACGACTCAGGGCTCTGCCCTGAGAACCCGCAAGCCTTTTGAAAAAGGCTTGAGCGAAAACTTTATTGTTTGGCGCGGTGCCAATCGTTAGATATCCAAATTCTCAACGTATCTTGCGTTCTTTTCAATAAACTCACGGCGAGGTTCGACCTTCTCACCCATGAGCAGGGTGAACGTTTGATCGGCCATCGACGCATCGTCCAGCGTAACCTGAAGCAGGATACGGTTTTCGGGGTTCATGGTAGTTTCCCAGAGCTGTTCGGGATCCATCTCACCAAGACCCTTATAACGCTGCACGCGGACGCCCTCACCCATTTCGGCGATGACGCGGCGCTGTTCGCCCTCGTCGTAGGTATAGCGGACGATTTTGTTCTTATTATTGCCCTTCTCGTTCTTAAAGAGCGGGGGCTGGGCGATATAGACGTGACCCTGCTCAACGAGCGGACGCATGAAGCGGAAGAAGAAGGTCAAAAGCAGGGTACGGATATGGGAGCCGTCGACATCGGCATCGGCCATGAGGATGATTTTGCCGTAACGCAGCTTGGAGATATCGAAATCCTCACCGAAGCCCGCGCCGAAGGCGGTAATCATCGGGGTGAGCTTATCGTTGCCATAGACGCGGTCGAGGCGCGCCTTTTCGACGTTGAGCATCTTGCCCCAGAGCGGCAGGATGGCCTGATAACGACGGTCACGGCCTTCCTTTGCCGAGCCGCCTGCCGAATCACCCTCGACGATGTAGATTTCGGTGAGGGCGGGGTCACGTTCCTGACAGTCGGCCAGCTTACCGGGCAGGGAGTTGGACTCGAGCGCGGACTTGCGGCGGGTCATCTCACGCGCACGGCGCGCCGCCTCACGGGCGCGGGAGGCGGTCTGTGCCTTGTCGATGATAACGCGAGCGACCGAGGGATTTTCCTCGAGGAAGATGGGCAGGCGCTCGCCGACCATAGTCTCGACCAGGGTGCGCATGTCGCTGTTGCCCAGCTTGGTCTTGGTCTGACCCTCAAACTGTGCTTCCTGGAGCTTGACCGAGATGATGACGGTCAGACCCTCGCGCACGTCGTCGCCGGACAGGTTCTTGTCGTTTTCCTTGATGAGGTTGTACTTTCTGCCGTAGTCGTTTAAGACCTTGGTCAGCGCCGACTTAAAGCCGGTCTCATGGGTACCGCCCTCGGTGGTCTCGATGTTGTTGGCGAAGGAGATCATGCTCTCGTTGTACGAGTCGGTGTACTGCATGGCGACCTCAGCCATCGAGGTTTCGCGCGCGCCCTCCATGTAAATGACATCGGGGTGGATGGGGGTCTTGCTCTCGTTGAGGTAGGAAACGAACTGGCGGATGCCGCCGTCATAGTGCATGACGTCCTCGCGCACCTCGCCGTCGCGCTCGTCGCGCAGAGTGATGCGGATACCTGCATTCAGGAACGCAGCCTCCCGCAGACGCTTGAGCAGGACTTCGTAATCGTAGTTTGTGGTCTCGAAGATCTCGGGGTCGGCCTTGAAGCGGATGGTCGTGCCGCACTCCTCGGTGCAGGGTACCGAGTGGATCTTCTGGACGGTCTGACCGCGTTCAAAGCGCATCATGTGCTTGTTCTGGCCGTCGCGCACCTCGGCTTCGAGCCAGAGGGAGAGTGCGTTTACGACCGAGGAGCCGACACCGTGCAGACCGCCGGAGACCTTGTAGCCGTCGCCGCCGAACTTACCGCCTGCATGCAGGACGGTGAGGACGACTTCGAGGGTGGGAATGCCCATCTGGGGATGGATACCGACAGGGATACCGCGGCCGTTGTCCGCGACACGGATGACGTCATCGGGTTCGATGGTGACTTCGATGTGGGTACAGTACCCGGCGAGCGCCTCATCGATGGAGTTATCGACGATCTCGTAGACCAGATGATGCAGACCGCGTTCGGAGGTAGAACCGATGTACATGCCGGGGCGTTTGCGCACGGCCTCGAGACCCTCGAGCACCTGGATCTGACTTTCGTCATAGGTCTGGGTGACCTTAAGGTCTAACATTTCTTCACTAATACTCATATTCATTCCTCTTTCGGGGTGGATCGGGAGAGACCGGCAGAAAAAAAGGCTTTCGCCGAAGCAGATCGGAGCAAGCCCAAGTTTGGGTTTAAAGGCCGGTCGTACCGTTCTGGATGCGGCGCGCCAGGACGGCGGGAGAGAGCTGGGAAATATAGAGAACCTCGCCAAGGGCGCCGTCGCACAGGACAGCGGACTTGGGCAGATCCTCGCAGGCGGTCACGACGCGCCCCTCGTCAGAGAGTCTGGCGATGAGGGAGCGGGTATGCTTCGACCAGGTAGCGGTATCGAGGTCGAAGACCGAGACGATATCGCGCACGGGGAGCATATAATCCTGACCGATATGGACATACATAAGCGTGCGTCCTCCCAATGATTGATAGAAAAAAAGCGGGAGCAGATGCCGCGAAGAGAGCTGCTCCGTGATGGGGTTAGAAAAGTTTGTAAGTATGACACAAGTCACAAGATTATTATAGCATAAAAATAAAAAAATTTCCATGTTTATCTTGTCATAAGGGAGGAAAAAGGCGTAAGAAAAAGGGACAAAAACGGCAGGAGGAAACGAAATGTAACCAAATCCCCCAAAAAGCACCGCAAGCACCAACGAGCGGCAAACGGAATCCCGCCCGCAGGCGACAAACGGGTCCGGGCCCGTGGCCCGGCGCGATCCAGCCGCGCAGGCTGGCCCGTCCAGGTGGAACCTGGTCGCGCTCCGCAGAGCGCGAAATCCCCTCTTGATTCCCGGTGTCCGCCCCGGGAATCAAAAAACTCTTGTTTCAAAGCGCGACCCGCAGGTCGCGCAATTCCCCTGCGCGTAAAACGCGCTCATGGAAAACCAACCTGCCGGATTGGTTTTCCCCTCTCCTGCCGTTCGTGGGTTCCCTCCGTTCGGGCTGCCGCAGTTAAGACAACGGACAACGGGAAAGACCGTCCCAGAGGACGGTCTTTCCCATGAGCGGCCATTGGCCGCGAGAGATTGCGCATCCTGCGGGATGCGCTTTTATTTTTATTTTGGTTGAAACCCGGGTCGGACACCGGGTTTCAAAGGGGAGTTCCGTGTCCTGCGGGACACGGCTCAGGGCTCTGCCCTGAGAACCCGCAGCCTTTCGAGAAAGGCTGGCGAAAGCTTCATTTCGCCTGCGGGCGGGATTGGTGCGTCGAAGTCCTTAGGCGGGATTCCTTATCCCCTCACCGTTCCCTTTTCCACGTGGAACACGGTACCGGCGTGGAACCGTGCAGCGGTTTCCTCTTCACAGCACGTAATAATCACCTGACCCTGACCCAAATGATTGAGCACGAAGTCCTGACGGGAGCGGTCGAGCTCACTGAGCACGTCGTCGAGCAGCAGCACAGGATAGACATTATCCTCATCAAAGAACAGTTCCCGTTCTGCGAGCTTGAGCGCAAGCGCGGCCGTTCTGGCCTGACCCTGGGACGCGAAGGATGCAGCGGACACGCCGCCGAGGTTCAGGATGAGGTCGTCCTTATGCGGGCCGGACAGGCAGGACTTGGCAGCGATTTCAGCCGCGCGGTGGTTCATGGCATGGCTTTGCAGCTGTGCCTCGATGACAGCAAGCGGCGCGTAGGGGTCTGAGACGCTCGAGACGGTGTGATAGACGCATTCGAGTGTCTCATGGGGTGCGGCCTCGGTGTGGAGCGTCTGGGCGCGTCCTGCGAGCTTACGGATATAGTATGCGCGGTAACGGATGATGAGCGCACCCAGACGGCACAGGCGCAAAGTGAAGTCGTCGAGCAAGTCCAGCATTGCAGGTTTTTCCTCGCTGTCCTTCAAAATGCGCAATTTGTGCGCAAGTACTCTTTCATATTGTGCAAGTGCGCTTGCATATTGCGGTCGTAATTGGCACAGCGCAGCGTCCAGGAATTTGCGGCGGGCAGCCGCACCGGCGCGGACGAGGAACAGGTCGTCGGGGCAGAATAATACAGTGCGTAATAACCCCCTCGCCTCACCCTGCCGGCGCAGACGGATGCCGTTTTTGTAGAGCTCCATCGCGCGGTCGCGGTGCAGGCGCAGTTCGAGCTCGACTTCCATGCCCTCGGTGTCGAACGAACCGCGAATCAGACCGTGATCGCAGCCGAAGCGCAGACCTTCTTTTTTCTGCGCGGTGCGGAACAGCTTGATGGTGGACAGCGCCGCCGCGGCTTCGAGCAAGTTGGTCTTACCCTGGGCGTTTTCTCCGACGATCAGATTGACCGCCGGGTCGAAGCACAGGTCAGCCCGTTCATAATTACGAAAATTTTCCAGCGTCAGCGTGCGGATCAAGCGTCCGGCCTCCTTGTCGGGTGAAGAATTTGAACTGTTTCACGTGAAACAATGGGGATTTTAGATGATTTTGACGGTTTCGCCGTCCAGTGTGACCGTATCGCCGGGGCGCAGCTTTTTGCCGCGCATGAGGCAGGGCTCGCCGTTGACCATCACTTCGCCCTCAGAGATGCGGATTTTGGCCTCACCGCCGGACGAAACCAGGTTTGCGAACTTCAAAAGTGCATCGAGCTTAATAAACTCGCTCTGAATCTGAATCTCACGCATCGGCTTTCAACCTCACAGGCAGGACGAGGTAGGTATACTTTTCGCCCTCGGTCGGGGTGATGACGATGGGGTTGAGTGCGCCCTTGATGGACAGCTGGATGGTGTCATCGCTGCAAGCGCGGAGCGCATCGAGCAGATAACGGCTGTTAAAGCCGATTTCCAGCGGGTCGACCGAGCCATTGATGGCGCATTCGTCGTAAGATTTGCCGACGGCGGTGATGCAGGTCATCTTCATAACCGAGCCGTCGAAGGTAATGCGGACGGGATTTTTGAGTTTTTCGGACACGAGCAGGGATACGCGCTCGAGGCAGGTGATGAGTTCGCGGGTATCTGCGGTGACGGTATACTCAAAAGAGGCCGGAATTGCGGCATTATAGTTCAAAAATTCGCCGTCGATCAGGCGGCAGACCAGAGTGGTCTTGCCCAGCGCGAACAAAATGTGCTTTTCACCGGGGCAGACGGTTGCGACCGAGTCGCCGTCCTCGTGCAGAATGCGCTCGATTTCGCGCAGCGCGGTGCCCGGAACGACGAATTTCATGTCCTCAGCCGGTGTATTTTGGAGCGTTTCGCGGCGGATGGACAGGCGGAAGCCGTCGACTGCGACAACGGTCAGCTTGCCGTCGGTCAGCTCGAACAAACATCCGGTGTGTATGGGCTTGGCCTGGTTGTCGGAAACAGCGAAAACGGTTTGGTTAATCATGGATTTCAGCAGATTTTCGTGCATCGGAATCTCGCAGGCAGCGTCAACTTCGGGCATGGCCGGGAAATCGTCGGAAGCCGAGGCGACGAGGTTGAAAACCGAGCGGCCGCACTTGATGGTGGTCAGCAGTTTGTCGTCGGTTTCGACATAAACAACATCGTTGGGCAGCTTGCGGACGATGTCGCCGAGCAGCTTTGCACTCAAAACGATCTCGCCGGCTTCTAAAACGTCGGCATCGACCTGGGTACGAATGCCCATCGACAGATCGTAGCCGGACAGGGTCAGGGTGTCGGTCGCGGTCAGGCGCAGACCTTCCAGAATTGCGATGGTGGATTTTGTCGATACGGCACGAGATGCAATTGAGATCGCGTCGAGAAATGCCGATTTTTCGCAGGAAAATTTCATGGTGTTTGGTAGTCCTTTCTTTATCCACAGGAGATGTGTAGATTACGCCGCATTTCCCGGGTAATGATGGAAAGAAATAGAAGGATAATTTTATAGTCGTAGTAGTAGAGCTGTGGAAGCTGTGGAAAAGCTGAAAAAGTCCATGAGCGTCATGGGATTTTTTGTCCTCATGCGGATGTGGATGGAATTGGATGAATTGTGGGGAGAAATTGGGGGAAATGTTTATCCACAGTTTGTCCATCCACAATCCACAGGCGGTGTGGATAAAATTTCGGCCGAAAAATCCCAGCACCGCAGCCCCCATTGAAAGTTTCGCCAGCCTTTTCAAAGGCTGCGGGTTCTCAGGGCAGCGCCCTGAGTCGCACTCCGCAGAGTGCGAAACGCTCTTTTTGAATCCCGGTGTTCGGCCCGGGTGGGGGTTTACCTGTCGTTCGCATCTATATCATATAGAGACTGGCAGTAAGATGGGGTGAAAAAACCAATCCAGCAGGTTGGTTTTTATGAACGCGCTTTGCGCGTAGGGGAATTTCGCGCTCTGCGGAGCGCGATTTTGTTTATTTTTTGGTTGATTCCGGCCTTCGGCCTGGAATCAAAAGGGGGTTTCGGACTCTGCGGAGTCCGACCAGGTTCCACCTGGACTGGCCAGCACACTCATATTATCCGCGCACGGCGCGGGAATAAGGATAGTGGCCTACGGGCTGCGCGGCTGGATCGCGCCGGGCCTCAGGCCCGGACCCATTTTCGCCTGCGGGCGGGATTGGTGCGGTGGCTATTTTTACAGATTCTGAATATTCTCGATCAATGTCTTAATAATATCCTCAAGTTCTGCATTTTTCTTACGATCACCGTCGATTTTATCGCACGCATGCATGACCGTGGTATGATCTCGTCCAAAAACCTTACCAATTTCCGGCAGTGAGTAATTGGTCATCTTTCTGACCAGATACATTGCCATCTGGCGGGGCTGAACGGTATCCTTTGAACGACGATCGGACAGAATCTGATCGACCGGAACCGAGTAGAAGTTGGAAACGGTCTGCAAGATCATCGGCGGGGTGGGATTTAGGCCGGGGCTGATGGATTTGACCTCTTCGATGACCTTCTGGGTCATGTCGATGGTGATGGCCTCGCCGCCGAGCTCGTGTTTTGCCTTGATTTTTTTGACCGTGCCTTCCAGCTGACGGACGTTGGACTGCAAATTCTCCGCGATGCAGTAGATTACGTCCTTGGGCAGATCGAAACCGAGTTTTTCGGCCTTTGCATTGATGATCGCCACACGAGTCTCAAAGTCCGGCGGCTGAATGTCAGCCAAAAGACCCCATTCAAAACGGGTTTTCATGCGGTCTTCGAGGGTGTTCATCTCCTTGGGCGGGCGGTCGGAAGTCAGAACGATCTGGCGGCCAGCCTCGTAAAGCGCATTAAAGGTGTGGAAAAATTCCTCCTGCGTGCGCTCTTTGCCGGCGATAAACTGAATATCATCAATCAAAAGCAGGTCAGCCATGCGGTACTTGCCGCGGAAGGACTGCACATCGCCTTCCTGAATGGCAGTGACCAGTTCGTTGGTGAAATCCTCGCCTTTTACATAAATAATGCGGAAGTTCGGGTGCGTACCGCGAATGACATTGCCGATTGCATGTAAAAGGTGGGTTTTGCCCAGACCGGACTGACCATAAATAAAGAGCGGGTTGTAGTTTTCAGCCGGATGATTTGCGACCGAAACGGCAGCCGCATGGGCGAACTTGTTGGACGAACCAACAATGAAGTGTTCAAAGGTGTATTCCTCGTCGGGGGAAAGACCGATGGACTCACCGGTTTTCTCAGCGGACGGAACCTGATCGCCATAAACGACCGAAAGGGTGATGGGTTCACCGAGCAGCTCGGTCAAAGCCTGCTGTAAAGGGGCGGTGAAACGAGATTCGATGATCTCTTTTTTGAATTGGTTGGCAGCGCGCAGGACGAAGCTGGTGCCCTCGAGGGAGACTGCTTCGGCGTCGTCAAACCAGGCCGAAAGGGTGACCGGGCTGAAGGAACCTTCCATGCGCGACAACGCCATTTTTAATAAGTCGTTGTTGCTGTTCAAAACATTTCCTCCTAATTCTGCCGATTCTTATTCACTGTACATAGTATCATATTTGACAAGGGATTTCAAGTTATCCACATGGGAGTCCACAGTTGTGGAAAAAATAAACTCCCGCCCGCAGGCGGAATGAAAGCTTTCGCCAGCCTTTCTCGAAAGGCTGCGGGTTCTCAGGGCAGCGCCCTGAGTCGCCCGTCGCAACGGGCGAAATCCCCTATTGAAACCCGGGGTTCGGCCCGGGTTTCAACAAAACCCTCGTTTCAAGCGCGTCCGCAGACGCGCAATACTCCGGCGCGCTAAGCGCGCTCATGAAAACCAACCTGCCGGATTGGTTTTCAATTTAGCGGCTGGCGCCGCAGCCCGTTCTCCGTTCATGGCTTGGCCGAGCAAGTCGGCCACAGCCTTACGGGAAAACGCCCCACCGGGGCGTTTTCCCGTAAGGGGGTGGGAAAGTACGAACTCCGCACGGCGGGAGCGAGCCGTCCGGCGCTCCCTGTTGTGCTGGGACTGCGTTGCGAACGCGAAGTTTATGGGACCACTGCGAGCTAAGTACAGGTTTTGTACAATCTAGACGCTCAGTGCGGCAGTACGATTTGCTTTTGCGGTGCTCATCTGCGCGCCTGGTCTTGGGTTTTCTGGTTTTTGCGTTTACTTTCCTTTATAGTGAAGATACTCCGCTGGGTTCGAAGGTGAGAAACCATGCGAGAGTGCAAGGCCGCTCCGCTGTTTGGAATCTCTCTTTTCAAGAGGAGGTTTTGGCACGTCCCTGCTCCTCTGAAAAAATTCGTGCATGCTTCCCTGTCTGACCGCATTTTGTATTATTCGTGGTTGTCCGTCAGTCTGCATGTGTGTGAGCCGCTGCCGATTTGCCCTGTTTATTAGGCTGCTCGCCTTTCTCCATTCATCCGACCCACTGCAAACCTGTCCCGGAATTCGGCAATATTCGCTACAAAAATTACACAGAGTAAAGTAAAACCCCTTGCCAGTGAATCAGGGAACTTTTTCCCCCGTCAAAACTGCGGATTTTCAAAAATTGCCCTTGACAAACTCCCGGTCACCTGACTATAATATATCTGATTCGGAGTATTACGGACAGGCAGCGGCATAAGCCCGATACCTGGTTATTGGACCTGTGCCGGTGCCCATTCAGATTCTTAGGATAATAGGAGGTGTGTGGTAAATGCTGAGAACTTATCAGCCCAAGAAGCGTCAGCGCAGCAAGGAGCATGGCTTCCGCAAGAGAATGTCTACGAAGAATGGCCGCAAGGTGCTGGCTCGCCGTCGTGCGAAGGGCCGCAAGCAGCTGACCCTGTAATCTTTGCCCATTCCGCAGCGCAAAAGAAAAAACAGATCGAGCCGCCCAGTATGAGCGGCTCTTTTTTCTATGTTGTCCACGCTGGGGGTCGTATTTTTTCGGCCTGCCGCACCCAAGACCCGGCGCATCGGACACGCGGACCCTTTTCCAGACCCTTCTGGAGACCTTGGAACGGCGGCAGGCAGGCCGCGCAGGGCAATATATTTGCCTTTCCGGATTCGGCGCGGCGGGAGCGCGCCCGGGCATCGGCCCGCTTCCCTCTCACAAAAAAGCAAGAACGCTTCTGACTTTTGGGAGCAAAACACATGAAGAAAACCTATGTGATCAAACAAAACCATGAATTCCGCAGACTATACCACCGGGGCAAGTCGGCGGCAAACCGTTATCTTGTGCTGTACTGCCTGAAAAATCGGCTGGGACATAACCGTCTTGGCCTGACGGTCAGTGCGAAATACGGCTGCGCCGTCGAGCGAAACCGTGCAAAGCGTCTGTTCCGCGAGGCTTACCGGCTGCACGCGGCGGAGTTCAAACCGGGATTTGATTTCGTGCTGGTTGCGCGCGCGCGGATGCAGGGAGCTTCCTGCGCCGACGTGGAAAAGGCGCTTTTGAAGGCTGCCCGTGATCTGCACGTCGTACAGGACGTGAAAGAAGGAATGAACGGTTGAAACGGCTGCTATTGGCACTGATTCGGTTTTACCGCCGTGCCATTTCACCTTATACCGCACCGAAGTGCCGCTATATCCCGACCTGTTCGCAGTATGCCCTGGAGGCAATCGAGAAATACGGCGCACTCAAAGGCGGCTGGTTAGCGTTCAAGCGTATCTGCCGCTGTCATCCGTTCTCCAAGCGCGGTCCTTACGACCCCGTACCCTGAGCATTCAGGGGGAGATCCTGCCCGGAAAAGTACGGAAGGAACAAGATTGGACGGGAAGAATCGCCCGTCTGAAAAACCATTTGGAGGAACAACGATTTGGCTAAGCTCTTTGGTTTGTTGATCGTGCGTCCGTTCGGCATGCTGCTGATGGCAATCTACAACATAGTAGATTCCTACGGTCTCGCGATCATCCTCTTTGCCCTGCTCTGTAAGTTCATCCTGCTGCCGCTTACGATTCACAGTAAGAAGAGCATGCGCAAGATGAGTGCACTGTCGCAGAAGCAGCAGGCATTGCAGAAGAAATATGCAAACAATCGCGTCAAGCTCAACGAGGAGATACAGAAGCTGTATGAGCGGGAAGGTGTCAGCCCGATGAGTGGCTGTCTGCCCTCTTTCCTGCCGCTCCCCATCATGATGGGTCTGTACTACGCGATCGAGAAGCCCATTACCTTTATGATGGGCGTTACGGACAAGGACTTTGTGACCGAAGGCATCCCGGATTCGGTACAGCTTCTGATCGATTACGTTCAGAACAATGGTCTTGCCGACCTGTCCAAGTTTAACGACTACTACGTCCAGATTCCGCTGATGGAGACGCTCAATAAGCTGGCAGATTCCGTGGGAAACTTCCCGGAGTCCATCACCAGCCTGTCTACCGAGATTGCGCAGCATCTGGTACCGCTGAACTTTAACTTCCTGGGATTCAACCTAGCGCAGACCCCGAACATTAAGGAACCGGGTCTGATCTGGCTGCTGCCCATCCTGTCCGGTGTGACCGCACTGCTGTCCTCGGTTGTCATGCAGAAGATGCAGCAGAAGACCAATCCGGCAGCTGCACAGATGCAGGGTTCGATGAAGACCATGCTGTACATCATGCCTCTGTTCTCTGTATATCTGGGCTTCATCCTGCCGTCTGCACTGGCAGTGTACTGGATTACCAACAACCTGTTCACCATGATTCAGGAAGTCGGCCTGACCTGGTACATGAATAAGTACCATCCGGTTGAGGTCGAAGATCCCAAGAAGAAGAAAAAGAAATTGCCGAAGGGAGACGCGTAAGAGATGCAGAAGGAACAGATTTTCTCCGCGGCCACGGTAGACCGCGCGATTGAAAAGGCGCTGACCGAGCTGCACATGGATCGCGATGCCGTTTCGGTAGAGGTCATCGAGATAGGCCGTAAGGGCTTTCTGGGTATTGGCGCATCGGACGCCAAGATCCGCGTGACCTATGAAGTACCGGACGAGGTAAAGCCTGCACCCAAGGCCGAGGTCAAGACCGAGGCAAAGCCGCGCCCGGCACAGGACGAAACCCCGCGTCTGGTCAGGGCTGCCCCGCAGCGTGCGGAGCATAAGAAGCCGGTACAGCGTCCGGCAGCCCGTCCGGTACCGGACGAGGAAAAGCCGCGCCTGGTGCGCCGCGCGAGCGGTGAGAAGGCCGAGCCGGCGGTAAAGCCCGCTAAGGATAAGATGCCGCGCCGCGAGCAGGCTGAGCCGACCGTTTTTGTCAAGCCTGAGGAAAAGCCCGAGGGCGAGTGGAGCGCAGAGGCAAAGGCAGCGGTACAGTTTATCGATGGCCTGCTGGTCAAGCTGGACGTTGAGGGTCGCGCATACGTGACCGCACAGTCCGAGGACGACCACCTGCGCATCGAGATCGAAGGTCCGGATATGGGACCGGTCATCGGCCGCCGCGGCGATACCCTGGATGCCATTCAGTACCTGACTTCTCTGGTGCTCAATCGCGGCACCGAGGAGCATATCCGCCTGACCATTGATACCGAGAATTATCGCGGTAAGCGTGCCGAGTCTCTGGAGAGACTGGCAAGAAAGATGGCGGGTAAGGTTGCGCGCTATCATAAGCCCATGACTCTGGAGCCGATGAATCCGTATGAGCGCAGAATCATCCATTCAGCATTGCAGGACTACCGCGGTGTGACCACCCATTCGACCGGTACCGAACCCAACCGTCGTGTTGTGATTTCGCCGGAAGGCGGCAGACGCTACGCAGGCAAGAGACCGCAGCGTCCGCAGCAGTAAGGACAAAAATTGAAGCTTTCGCCAGCCTTTCTCGAAAGGCTGCGGGTTCTCAGGGCAGCGCCCTGAGCCGGACTCCGCAGAGTCCGGAACTCCCCTTTTGAAACCCGGTGTTCGGCCCGGGTTTCAATAAAACTCTCATAAAAAAGCGCGTCCGCAGACGCGCAATTCTCCGCGTGCTAAGCACGCTCATGAAAACCGTTCCATTCGGAACGGTTTTCTTTTTTGTATTTTTAAGTTGATTTTCCCTTGCGGGAGATCGGGAAAATCAAAAAGAGATTCCGCCATCTGCGGATGGCGGCCAAGTTCCACCTGGACGGGCCAGGCTGCGCGCCTGGACTGCGCCGGGTCGCAGACCCGGACCCGCTTTTCGCCCTTCGGGCGGTCTCCCCTACCCTTTTTTCCGCAGAAAAAAACCTCCGCTTTGCGGAGGATGATGCATCAACCCAGATATTCCGTTTTATTTTTTCTGAGACCCCTTATCTTCTCGCGTGCGGAATCAAGATCTTGACCAAAATCCCGTCGTCGCGCTCTTCCTTTTCATAACTGGTATTGACCCCGGATTCCTTCATCATCCCCACCGCCTTGTCCACAGTATTAAGGAACAAGCGCACATCTTTAATAAGCCGCCGCATGGTACCAGCCGGTTTTTCGGGCGGAGCCGTGAGCAGCTGCTCGATGTACTGTTCGGTGCGATTGACGTTCCATTGGTGCTGGATGATGGCCTGCGTTGCCTTTAACCGATCTTCCTCCGTGGGCAGACGCAGGAGCGCACGGGCGTGGCGTTCGGATAACCCACCCTCGCGGATGAGACGCATGTTTTCCTGGGATAATTTGAGCAGCCGCAGCTTATTTGCCACCGCAGATTGCGTTTTTCCCACCTTGCGCGCAGCTTCCTCCTGCGTCAGACCGTAGCGGTCAATGAGACGGCGGAAACCGGCAGCTTCCTCGAAGAAATCCAGGTCACGGCGCTGGAGATTTTCGACCAGCGCGATGGCGGAGGAGTCTGCCTCAGTGGCGTTCATCACGAGACAGGGCACTTCGGAAAGCCCAGCGGCACGCGCGGCACGCAGACGGCGCTCGCCGGCAATGAGCTCGTAGCCGTCAGACGTGCGCCGCACGGTCAAGGGATTGAGTACACCGTATTGGCGAATGGAGTCTGCCAGCTGATTGATCGCCTCGGGTTCAAAATACCGCCGTGGCTGGTTTGGATTGCGGGAGATGAGCGCGGCCTTAATACGCCTGAGCTGTCGTTCGTTTCCGTTTCCGGGCAGATTAAACATCGGTGTCATGGTGGGAAATAGCCTCCTTTGTTGATTTGGTTCGCTCTATCTACAAGGTTACCAGAAAATGGCGGGATGTAAAGGGAAATCGTCCGCAGATGCCGCACTTTCAAGACGGCATTCAGCGGCATTTGGGCAGAAAACGGCAGATTTTCTATTTTTCGGCAGGAAATAATTCCCAAGCACCGCAGCCCCAATTGAAGCTTTCGCTCAAGCCTTTCTCGAAAGGCTTGCGGAGTCTTGAGGCAGAGCCTCAAGTCGCCCGTCGCAACGGGCGAAATCCCCTCTTGATTTTCCCGATCCCCCGCGAGGGAAAATCAACGAAAAAATAATAAAAAAGCGCCGTCCGCAGACGGCGCAATTCTCCGCGTGCTAAGCACGCTCATGAAAACCGTTCCATTCGGAACGGTTTTCTTTTTTTGTATATTTAGGTTGATTCCGGTCTGTTGACCGGAATCGAAAGGGGAATTTCGCGTCCTGCGGGACGCGACTCAGGGCTCCGCCCTGAGAACCCGCAGCCTTTCGAGAAAGGCTGGCGAAAGCTTCATTGATTGGTGCGGTGCTTTTTCTTACAGCGGCGCCGCCGAGATCTTCTGAAATCTTCTCGGATACTTCGCCGGGGTGCTTTTAATCTTCTTGACAATCACCAGACGGCTCTTTCTGCCCTCCGACATGGGCACGGTGTAATCAATCACGCGCTCCAGCCGACCGCCCAGAATGGTGATCGCGTTTTTGGCTTCCTCAATCTCCTCATCCGAGCCAACCGCCTTCATGGCGATGAAGTACCCGCCGACCTTGACGAGCGGCAAGGACAATTCTGCGAGTACATTGAGCCGTGCCACGGCACGGGAGGTCGCAAGGTCGAATTCTTCGCGGTGGTCGAACTCCTCCGCGCGGGCGTGGACGGCCTGCGTGCCGGTCAGACCCAGTTCGTCAATGACTTCCTGCAAAAACTTGATGCGCTTGCCGAGCGAGTCGAGCAGGGTCACCTTTGCATCGGACAGAATCGCGACCGGAATACCCGGGAAACCCGCGCCGCAGCCCACGTCAATGACGGTTTTTCCTGCTGCATAGCACGCGAGGGGTGCGCAGTCGAGGAAGTGGCGGGTCACGACCTCGAGGGGGTCGGTGACGGCGGTCAGGTTCATGACCTTATTTTTTTCGAGTAAGAGGTCGGAGAAGGCGAGCAGTTTGTCCACAGCCTGTGGATCGTGCTGGCTGAGTTGTTCCAGACCGGAAGTAAGCAGTTCATGAGCAGTCATGCGTCGTTGCCTCCCTTTTCGAGGTTGAGATAGATCATCAGAGCGGTGATATCGGCGGGGGAAACGCCCGAGATACGACCGGCCTGACCGAAGTTAAGCGGACGGATGTCCTTGAGTTTCTGTCGTGCCTCCAGACGGAGCGAGGGCACGGCATCGTAGTCGATGTCCTGGGGCAGCGTGCGGGCTTCGAGCTTGCGGAATTGCTCGACATCCTTTTGCTGGCGGGCGATGTAGCCCTCGTACTTGATGCGGATTTCGACCTGTTCGCGGATGGCGGGGTCGAGCGCGGGACGGTCGGGGTCAAAGACCGCGAGATCGTCATAGCCGAGCTCGGGACGGCGCAGCAGGTCGATCATGCGGCATCCGGCCTTGAGGGGGGTGGAATTGTGCGCGGTCAAAAAGTCCTGCATTTCATCGGTAGGCTGCACACTGACCGTGCATAAACGGTCGATTTCCTGCTGCACGCGCTGGTATTTTGCCTCGGTGCGTGCCAGACGTTCGGGACTGTTGAGACCGACCCGTGCGCCGATGGGCACCAGACGCTCGTCGGCATTGTCCTGCCGGAGCAGCAGACGGTATTCCGAGCGCGAGGTCATCATGCGGTAGGGCTCACGCGTGCCGCGGGTGACAAGATCGTCGATCAGCGTGCCGATGTAGCCGTCGGCGCGGTCGAGAATGAGCGGGGACTCTCCCTTGATCTTGCGTGCGGCATTGATGCCCGCGACCAGACCCTGCGCTGCGGCTTCCTCGTAACCGGACGAGCCGTTAAACTGTCCCGCACCGTATAAACCGGGTACTTTTCGGCATTCCAGCGTGGGAAGCAGCTCGGTGGGGTCGACGCAGTCGTATTCGATGGCGTAGGCCGGGCGCATGACCTCGGCGTGTTCCAGACCCTTGATGGTGTGCAGCATTTTGAGCTGTACGTCCTCGGGCATGGACGACGAGAAGCCCTGCACATAGATTTCCTCGGTTTCCAGACCCATCGGCTCGAGAAAGAGCTGATGACGGGGCTTGTCGGCAAAGCGGACGACCTTGTCCTCGATGGACGGACAGTAGCGCGGGCCGACGCCCTCAATCGTGCCCGAAAACAGGGGCGAGCGGTCGAGATTGTCCCGAATGACCGTGTGCGTGTCGAGATTGGTGTACGTCAGATGACAGACCGCCTGATTTACGGGCGGGTGCTCGGAATCGAAGGAAAACGGGATGATCTCCTGCTCTCCCTCCTGCACCTCCAGCCCGTCGAAGCAGATCGAACGGCGGTTGACGCGCGGCGGCGTGCCGGTCTTGAACCGCTGGAGACGCAGACCGAGCTTGCGCAGACAGCCGGTCAGCTCCTTGGCCGGGAACATGCCGTCCGGGCCGCTCTCCTGGGTGAATTCGCCGATGATGATACGCCCGCCGAGGAAGGTACCCGAGCAGATGATCGCGGCGCGGGCGGCGTACTGTGCACCGGTAGCCGTGGTCACACCACACACCGCACCGGCTTCGTCCACCTCGACCGACACGACCTCGGCCTGCTTGAGCGAGAGATTTTCGGTCGTCTCGAGCACGTGCTTCATGTACGAGCGATATTTCACGCGGTCGGCCTGCGCACGTAAAGAGTGCACCGCAGGGCCTTTGCCGCGGTTGAGCATGCGGTATTGAATGCACGCCGCATCGGCTGCATGCCCCATTTCGCCGCCCAGCGCGTCAATTTCGCGTACGAGATGACCCTTTGCCGTGCCGCCGATGGCGGGATTACAGGGCAGATTGCCGACGGCATCTAAGTTGATGGTAAAGCACAGCGTGCGCAGTCCGAGACGCGCACCGGCCAGCGCAGCTTCAATGCCCGCGTGACCGGCACCGATGACCGCGATGTCGTAAGTGCCAGCAAAATACATGGATGTTCCTCCGAAAACTTTTGTGCACATCTGTTGATAACTCTGTGCATACTTGGGATAACTGTGGATAGATAGCTGAAAAATAGAATACGAAATGTAATATAAGAATATAGTATGTCGAAATGTAATGTAAAATTGTGGTAGAAAAGCACGAGCGTCCACAATGTGCACAAGGGGATTGTGGATAACTTTTTGTGAAGAGGAATCCCGCCCGCAGGCGAAATAAAGCTTTCGCCAGCCTTTCTCGAAAGGCTGCAGGTTCTCAGGGCAGAGCCCTGAGTCGCGCTCCGCAGAGCGCGAAACTCCCCTAATTGATTCCGGCCAAAGCCGGAATCAACAAAACTCTCGTTTCAAAGCGTCCGCAGACGCGCAATTCTCCTGCGCGCCAGGCGCGCTCATGAAAACCGTTCCGAGGGAACGGTTTTCTTTTTTGTATATTTTAGTTGATTTTCGCTTTACGAAAATCAAAAAGGGTTTCGCCATCTGCGGATGGCGACTCAGGGCTCTGCCCTGAGAACCCGCAAACCTTTGAAAAGGTTTGATCGAAACTTCAATTATGGGTGCGGTGCTTTATTTTCCCACGCAGAAATTCGCGAAGATATGATCTACGATATCATTCTGAACACTCTGACCGGTCAGCTCTCCCAGACTCTCAATCGCGCCCTCGATATCATATACCACGGCATCGGGCGAAAAACCGGCTTTTAAATGTTCCGCAGCCAATTCCAATCGTTCCGCAGTCCGTTTTAAGGTCTCCGCCTGACGGATATTGGTAATCAGACCGCCGTCAGAGGGCAGATCGCGCACGCCAGTGAGGGTGAGCAAGGTGTCGGTGAGTTCGGACAGACCCTCGCGGTGCTTGGCGGACAGGGGTACGACCGCGCGGAAGCAGTCGGACAGCTCTTCCCAGCCATCCGCGCGGGGCAGATCGGCCTTGTTTAGGATGGCGACAGCGCGGGCAGCGTTTTTGGCTTCGCGCATGACCATGCGGTCTTCCCCACCCACCGGCTTGCTGCCGTCGAACACGGCGAGTACGACACCGGACTCTGCCGCAGTTCGCACGGCGTCACGGGCGCGGGACACGCCGATTTTTTCGACCGGGTCGTTGGTCTCGCGCAGACCGGCGGTGTCCTGGAGACGGAGCACCAGACCGCCAAGGCACAGCGTTTCCTCGACCGTGTCGCGGGTCGTACCGGCGATATCGGTGACGATGGCGCGGTCGTAGCCGAGCAGCGCGTTTAAAAGGGTGGATTTTCCGGCGTTGGGACGGCCAATGATGGCGCAGGGCAAGCCCTCGCGC
Organism: uncultured Butyricicoccus sp.; assembly: GCA_959018045.1. GTDB lineage: Bacteria > Bacillota > Clostridia > Oscillospirales > Butyricicoccaceae > Butyricicoccus. Next base: position 23,277 of record CAUEJN010000012.1, read on the forward strand.
AGCGCACGGCCACGGGAATAGCTCTCGTGGAGCGTCGTGAGACGGGCGCGCATGTCGGACAGGGTCTGACCGATTTCGGTGAGCGGCAGGTCTTCGATCTCCTCGTCGGGGTAGTCGATGACGGCAAGGAATTGGGCGCAGACGGCAATGAGACGCTGACGCATGTCGGAGAACTCGGTCGACATGTGCCCGCCGAGCTGGGAAACCGCGAGTGCTGCGGCCTGTTCGGAATGTGCAGTGACCAGATCGCCGACCGCTTCCGCGGCGAATAAGTCCAGCTTGCCGTTTAAGAACGCACGGCGGGTGAACTCACCGGGTTCGGCCTGACGCGCACCGAGGTCAAAGAGCGCGGACAGCACGGCCTGTAAGACGGCAGACGAGCCGTGACAGTGAATTTCGGCCATAGGTTCCCCGGTGTAGGTCGCGGGTGCGGGGAAAAAGACGGCCATCGGCCGGTCGATGACCCGACCGTGAACGGTGAGCACGCCGTAGGTTAGGACGCGGGGCTGTAAATCGCGCGAGCCGACCGGGGTGAAGAGCGCGCGCAGACAGGACTCGGCAGCATCGCCCGAGATGCGCACAATACCGATCGCACCGCCTGGGGCGGTGGACAGCGCAGCGATGGTTTGCGCCATAGATCGAACCTCCCTGAAAAATACTTGATATCATTTTATTTTACCATAACAGCGTTCCAAATGCAAAAAATACACACAAAAAGCCCGAAGAAAAACTGGAACTGCCGGGGAAAGCATGCTATAATGGGTGGCGTACAGAAAATTGACAGAGTGTGGAGGAACGTGAAACCATGACGTTAAAGAAAGCATATCCGGTGCTGGCGATCGTGCTGGGCGCGGTTGGCGGCGTGCTGCACGGATTGGATCTTGTGCAGGGCTATGACAGCGCCGATCTGCCGACGGGTGCACCGTGGCTGACGATGTTATACGTATTGAGTGCGATTGCGGTTATTCTATGCGTCGCAGCGGCATTCACCTACCGCAAGACGAGCGACCGATACAAGGCATTCGAATCCTACCTGACCGGCGGCGGTACGCGGCATAAGACGGTCGCGGTGCTGAGCGGTGAATTGTTCATTGTGTTCGGCCTTGCCGGTTTGTACTATACCATGACGCACATCATGGAAATGACCATGTTTGACCGCGTAACCCTCATTCCTCTGTATCTGCTGGCCATTCTGTCGTGCGTGGCTTTCATGCGACTGGGCGGCAGCGCGGTACGCGGTACGGTGACCGAGGACGACGCGAATATGATCTTTATTCCGATTGCCTGGGCAGCACTTGATTTGGTCAATACCTTTAAGGAGAACGGCAACGTGCCGATGGAAGGCAAGTTTGTGTTTGAATTGCTGGCAGCCGGCGGCCTGCTGTGCGCATTGCACGCATACGCAAGATTTTTGTTCTCCACCCCTCGCCCGCGCCTGCTCGCCGGATTTGCCGGAATCGGTACGGTTTTCGGCCTGACCGGCGGTATCGGTTTGATGATTCAGTATGTTATGACTGATTTGAGCGACTTGCAGCGCGTCCCGCGTGCGGGCTGCTACGTGATCTGTGCGCTGTGGCTGGCATATCAGCTCAGCCGTATGGCTCTGTCGGATGAACCCGAAGGCCCGAAGCTCAAAAGAGGGAAGCCGGTCACGGACTAAGCACCGCACCCAACGCTAAAGCTTTCGCCGGCCTTTCTCGAAAGGCCGCGGAGTCTTGAGGCAGAGCCTCAAGTCGCATCCCGCAGGATGCGAAATCCCCTTTTTGATTTTCGCCGTGCGAAAATCAACCAAAATAAAAAGACAAAGCGCGTCCGCAGACGCGCAATCTCTTGGAAAGACCGTCCGAAGGGAAGGTCTTTCCTTTTTGTTTGTTTCGATTGAAACCCGGGGCGGACACCGGGTTTCAAAGGGGAATTTCGCGGCTTGCGAG
>CAUEJN010000013.1 GCA_959018045.1 uncultured Butyricicoccus sp.
CCTATATTCCCACCGGTGAGGGCTGGCTGTATTTGGCTGCCGTCAAAGACTTATGCACCAAGAAGGTTGTGGATTACGCCTTTTCCAGCCGCATCGACACGCAGTTAACCCTATCCGCGTTGGACATGGCTGTACGCCGTGAACAGCCCAGCCCTGGCCTGATTTTCCACAGTGACAGGGGCATCCAGTGTGCCGCGGAAGCCTTTCGGCGCCGGCTTGCCGCGCTGGGCATCCGGCAAAGCATGTCCCGCAAAGGCGACCCTTACGATAACGCTGTGGCGGAGAACTTTTTCAGCTGCCTCAAGTGCGAACTGGTTCACCTGCGCCGGTATGACCCCCGCCGGGCTGCTCAAGCGGATATTTTTGCCTATATCGAGGCCTTTTACAATACGCTGCGCCCGCATTCTGCCATTGGCTGGCTCTCACCGTGCGCTTTTGAACTGCGGCTGCGTAATGCCTCTGTCGCCTGATCTGAGAGATTTTACGTATTACTGCGATTCATTCCGTTTTTCCGCGCTTTTTACTGTCTATTTTTTCGGGAAGGGCTCACATTATTGTGTGCAGCCCTGCACGTACAAATCAAACAGTTCCCGACCCAAATCACTCACAAAATACGAGCAAATGCGCACACGCTGTGCTTCATTCGGCGCACTCTCATAGCAATTGATAATGAGATCGGCCTCAATCAGGGCTTGCAGCATGGGGCTGTGCGGACGGTCATAGTCGTGATGCTGTTCGACGAGTGCCACAATCTCGGGCTCGTCCTCCATCGGATACCCAGCCTGCTGCAAAAACTCGTGCACCAATTCAGGTGCGACGCGGCGCTGATTTTGCTGGCTGGCATCGCCGTCAAAGTGCTCTTTACAATATTTGATTGCGATATCGTGCAGAATGGCGGCTGCCCGTACAATCTGACGCTCGTGTGCGCTCAATCCCATCGCTTCCCCGATCAGCTGGGTTAAGGCATAAACCTTTAAAATGTGCTGTGTGCGCCGATTGTGTCCGGCTTCGTAGCGCAGTGCGTTTTGCAGCAGTATGCTTTCCTGATTCATCTATTATTTGAATTCCTTTCTATCGTACAGTCTGCTCTGAAATTCACCGACCAAGCCGCATATCCAGCTCCCAGGTAAACTGCGTTTCACACAGCTGGTACGCCTCGGCCAGCTTGGGACCGCAGCTGTTCGAGCCGACACCGGACATCTTATAGTCCAGGCACAGAACGGTCGCGCCGCAGGGGGTCAGCTCAAAGTTATGCGCCTTGTGCTCGAGTTCCTCCTGGGTGTAGTGCGAGGCGTTAAAGCTGAAGCTGTCACCGGTCACCGCGATAGCTGCGCCGCGGTCGGACGCAATTTCCACCCGTGTACAGCCGTAATGGCTTCCGTTTTCCTGCGGTTTGATGTAATCTTCGTGCAGGCCGGTAACGGTATCCCGGCAGCGTCCGAACTTGGACGCCCGATGTTTGTCGATATAGCTCTCAAGTGGGCCGTATCCCAGATACTCCACGGCCTCAAAGTCATGCGGCAGGAACAGACGCAGGCCAAAACGCGGTAAAAACGGCATCTGTCCATTGCGCTTGCCATCCACGCGCAGGTGCACGCTGCCGTCGCCCGCAATCGTCCAGCAGACGACCAGATCGACCATGTGCTGGATATGGATGGCGTTCAGTGCCGCATTTGCCCACAGCTCGATACCGTGCGCGGTCTGCCGCACGCCGCTGTCGTACACGCGCACCAGTGCGCGATCGTACCCGGCCTGCCGCCATACGGGTGCAATTTCCCGGTCGTTGTCGGTCGGTGCACGCCAGATATTCCACTGCTGCGGCTGCTTGCAGTAGGTCATCTGTCCGGCGTTCATCTCATCAAACAGCGCGGTGCGGCGGTTCCACACGTAGCGGAAGTCGGCTCCGGTGACGATCACCGCACGCCGGTCTTCCTGCCAGGTCATAGCAGACGATGCTTTTACCGGCTGTTTCGGCTGCTCACGCCGCACAACATACTGGTCAAAGCCCAGTTCCTCGCCGATTTCGTGCACACCATCCGCCTGCTTTTGCAGGTAATACAGGTTGACACAGCAGGTGCCGGTCTGAGGCAGGCAAAGCGACAAGTTCAATTCGGCTTCGGCGTGAGGCAGGATGGACGGCAAGTCACAGGTACCGTTCTGGGTGATTGCGCCGTCCTGTGTGACTTCGTACCGCAAGGTGACTGCGTCGCGCAGATCGGTAAAGTCCAGGCAGTTTCTGAGCGTGACCCGTCCGATGTCGTCGCTCTTCCACTGTGCACGCACCGGGCGTGCTGCGTTTTTCCACTCTTTCAGGCCAGTATGCGGCGTACGGTCGGGATAGACCAGACCGTCCATGCAGAAATTGCCATCGTGCGGGAACTCGCCAAAGTCACCGCCGTAGAAATACCGGTCTTTGCCCTCCGGGGTCTTGCCCATCCAGACCGCGTGATCGCACCACTCCCACACAAATCCACCCATGAACTGGTCGTATCGGTAAATACGTGTGAAATAATCCTCGATATCGCCTGGGCCGTTGCCCATCGCGTGCACAAACTCGCACTGTACAAAGGGCTTTTGCACCACATCCTCTTCGCAATACATATCGCACGCTGCCGGAGACGAGTACATGCGACTGTACACGTCGATATCCGACAGGTCATTCGGCTTGCCCGGCAGGTAATAAATGCTGCTCTCGTAGTGTGTCAGCCTTGTGGGGTCGTAGGTCTTGACCCAGTGCGCTGCGCGCTCCAGATTGGGGCCAAAGCCCGATTCATTGCCCAGCGACCACATCAAAATCGCCGCACAGTTCTTGTCCCGGATGACCGAGCGTTGGACACGGTCGAGCATGGCATCGGCAAACCGGGGATCGTGGCACAGCAGGCCAAACGAGGGATGCTCGCGTTCATAGTCAAACTCACCTTCGACATAAGGCTGGCTGTTATAGATACTGAACGCGCCGTGCGTCTCCAAATCGGCCTCGGCGATCATATAAAAGCCCATCCGTGCGCACAGCTCGGGCAGCCAAGGTGCATTCGGGTAATGGCTGGTACGCAGCGCGTTGAAGTTATGCTGTTTCATCATGCGCAAATCGCGCAGAACGTGTTCCCGTCCAACGGCATAGCCGACAAAGGGGTCGCTGTCGTGGCGGTTGACGCCCTTGATCTTGATATTGACGCCGTTGACGTACAACACTGCATCCCGAACGGCAATGTGCTTGACGCCAACCTGCTGGACAATGGTCTCTCCGTCGGCACAGATGACCAGCTCATAGAGTGCCGGGTGTTCGGCATTCCACAGCACCGGATGGTCAAGGGCAAAGTGCACGTTCCCGCTCGCGTCGGTCGGCTGCTGTGCCAGCAGGGTGCCGTCCGGTGCGTACAGCGTGCACATCGCCTGCCCGGGTGCATCGTTCCAGACAACCGACAAGTCAATCGCGGCTTCGCGCAGATCGTCCGACACCGGTGTGCGCACGGTGTAATCAAAAATACGCTGCTGCGGACGGTGCAGCAGGTATACATCTCGGAAAATGCCGCTCATGCGAAGCTTGTCCTGATCTTCCAGATAGCTGCCATCGCACCACTTCATCACCAGTACGGCCAGCCGGTTGCGTCCGGCATGGACAAAGGCACTGATATCAAACGCGCTGGTCGAGTGTGAAACCTGGCTGTATCCCACCAAATTGCCATTGACCCAGACGTAAAAGCACGAATCCACGCCCTCAAAGTGCAGTTCAGTCACGTCGTCCGGGGCATCCAGCGTAAAATCGGTCACATACGCGCCGCAGGGGTTGTCCTCGGGAACATAAGGCGGGTCGAACGGAAACGGATAGCGAATGTTGGTATACTGATGCCGGTCATATCCGAGCATTTGCCAGCAGCTCGGCACCGGGATGGCATCCCAGCTGGCGGCGTCAAAGCCGGCTTCTTTGAATGCATCGGGCACGTCCCACGGGTTCGGATAGTAGGCAAAGCGCCAAGTGCCGCTGAGCAGGGTCATGCGCGCTGAGCGTGTACGATCATGACTGCGTGCGCTCTCTTCGTCCGAAAAGGGGATGAAATACGCGTGATTTTCCATCGTCCCGACATGCAGCACGGCGGGATCTTGATTATATGTGGGCAGGTTCATCGGTATGCCTCCATCTTGCGCAAATTCTTTTGTCGGGGCTTTGGTTCTGGCTTCATTGTACCATGGCAGGCCATCGAATACCAGTTCTCTTTCACACGGTTTATGGCAAGCCAGTTTACCTTCTCGTCTTTTGAAACCCTTCGTGCAGTCTCCATCAGGATTTTTCCTATTTTTATGGAATCTTTTTTTGCCTGATACATACAATGACAGTGGCTACTGCCAGACAGGAGAGAACCCATCATTTATGGATGTAAATACCACGATGAATGAAACGCCCACCTGTCCTGCCGTCGGCTATCAGTCGGCGTCGATCTGCGTTCCGGTCACTGTTACCCCCTTTGCACAGGCCGGCATTGCAACCACCAAGTGCTGTGGTTCACCCGTCGTAACCTCGGGTCGTGAGGTCTGCAACGGTGTACGCAATGGCTCCTGTGTCTTCACCATCTCGCAGGACATCTGCGTTGCTGTCCCGGTTGAGTTCGGCGCGGTTGCGTCGGTCGGCGACAGCTACACCAGCTGCAACGGTGCTTCCGATCAGGACATCTGCACCGGCGGCGGTGAAGTGGTACCGACCGTCCCCGAGACCGTCGTTCCGCAGGTATAACGCGCAAAAAGGCTCCCGATTGGGAGCCTTTCTTGTTATCTATCTGCGTTTGCGGTCAACCGACCGAGCACCACGTCGGAAAAAATGCCATCCTGCGGGGATACGGTGACGACCGTCTGTTCGGGATGACCGGTATAGTCCAGCGCGTCGGGGCAAAATGCCGTGTCGGCAGCTTCGAGCAGTGGCAGGTCGAACAAACTGTCTCCCGCAGCAAACACCCGCGCTTCGGGGAATCGCTCGCACAGGCGGCGCACGCCGGTGCCCTTATTGAGCACACGCGGCACGACGTACACCTTGACCCCATTCTCGAACAGCTCGACGTGGGTTAGGTCGAGTGCATCCCGCAGACGTGCCAGCGTGTGCGGCACGTCCGCGCTCTTGGTGAACACAAACAGGCCGTCTACCCGCCGCACGTCCAGCGTGCGATTGGGGTCATGTTCGAGCACAGCTTCGGCCTGCTGCAAGGCCGGTTCTGCCGGTGCAATGAGGTCGCACGACGCTTTGTACCAATCGGGGTCGGATACGCCGTCCCGCAGCAGTACCCCGCCGTTGGCGGCCAGCGCCAAGCGCGGCGACCAAGTATCCCCGAAGCGAATACGCTGGTACTGCTGCACCGACCGGGTGGTAACCGGTACAAAGTGCATGGTCTGGTTCACCTTTTCGAGCAGCTCGCGTGACCGTTTGGTCATAAACGATACCTGTCTTCCCTCGTACACCTCGGCACACACGGTATCCGTCCCGATATCCCGCTTGTAAGAATAAATCAGGGTATTGTCCAGATCGGACGCAAAGAGATCCATAAACGCCTCCTGACCAAAAAAGTGCCCCGCACCCCGAGACGGGTACGGGACACCGAATGTTTGTTATGCCTTGGGCTTGGGGGTGAGTACCTTGCGGATGAGGTCGACCGGATACATGGTCAGTGCCATCAGGCAGACCGCAATCCAGCCATCCAAGCCGAAGCGTACGCAGCTGAACACCTCGCCGATCACGCCGCCGATCGAAACCAGAAGCACCTGTACTGCCATGATCGCCAGCCAGATATGGATGAAGCGCTTGTTTTCTCCGATGTGCTCGAAGACGTTCAGGCCGTCCGAGCGCACGTTAAACGCGTTGACCATGAAGGCAAAGACGAACATGCAGAAGAAACCGGTGTACCACTGGGCTTCGGTGACAAAGCATGCGCGGAATACGGGCACCTTGAACCACACCAGGCTCAGGGTGGTCAGCCAGATGCTCATAATGACGATCTGGGTTGCCATCGGACGGCTGATAATGCTCTCATCACGGCGGCGCGGCTTCATGCGCATATACTTCTTGAGCGCCGGCTCGCCCGCGAACATGAGCGATGCGAGGGAGTCCATACACAGGTTAATCCACAGCAGATGGGTAACCTTGAGCGGGCTTTCGATGCCGATGAAGGGCGAAATTGCCGAGACAAAGACCGCCGCCAAGTTGATGACCAGCTGCATCTTGCAGAACTTCAGGATGTTGATATACAGGGTACGGCCATACCAGATGGCGTTTTTGATAGAGTTGAAGTTATCGTCCAGGATAACCAGCTTACCGGCTTCCTTGGCGACCTCAGTACCCGAACCCATCGCGAAGCCAACATCGGCACGCTTGAGCGCCGGGCTGTCGTTGACACCGTCGCCGGTCATACCGACAACCAGATTCATTTCCTGACACAGGCGCACCATACGGCTCTTATCGGTCGGCAGCGCGCGGGAGATAACGCGGATGCGCGGGATGATCTTCTTGACCTCGTCGTCGCTCATCTCAGCCAGCTCGGCAGAGGTCAGAACCAGCTCGTCGCCGCCGTGGTACAGATTTGCCTCGCGTGCGATGGCCATTGCGGTCTCGCGGCGGTCACCGGTAATCATAACAACCTGAATACCCGCCTTCTGTACCTCCTCGATGGCCTCGCGTGCCTCGGGGCGTACGTCATCACGGATGCCAACCAGACCGATCAGCACCAGATCGTCGTGAATCTCGTCGCGGACGAGCTTCTCACGGCTGTAACCGAAGGCCAGCACGCGCATTGCGCGGTTTGCCAGATCGTCGATCTTCTGGCCCAGGGCGGTTTCGTCGATATCGACCTCGTTGCCCTGCGTGTCCAGGCACTTCTTGGCCTTAGCCAGCAGGCGCTCGGGTGCACCCTTGTAGAAGGTGCGTCCCTGACCGGGCAGGTAGGCCTGGCTGAACTTATTGGCACTGTTAAAGTCCTGCTGTGCGCCGATCTCGCAGTCGTCGCGGGCTGCCAGCGCGTGGAATGCCTCCTCACCGAGGAACTTCAAGAGCGCCTGATCGGTCATGTTGCCGCCAACGACGTGATGCTGGTCGTCGAACAGCGCACCGGTGTTCTTACCGATGGACAGGTGTAGCGCTTCGCGCATCGCAGCTGCCGTATTGATGTCGGTCGTGCGGCCGCAGCCGTCGAAGAACTCGACAACCTCCAGCTGACCCTTGGTGATCGTACCTGTCTTATCACTGAACAGGATATTGAGCGAACCTGCGGTCTCGATACCGATGGACTTACGCACCAGCACGTTGACCTTGAGCAGCTTGCCGGTGTTCTGCATGAGCACGAGGGCGATAACTAGCGGCAGACCCTCGGGAACTGCACAGACGATGATGGTGATAGCGATGGCGATGGCATTCATAACGTCGCCCAGAATGGACAGACCGCCGGTTGCCAGATAAGCGGACAGACCGCCTGCCAGCATGACAAAGTGGACGAAGTAAGCCAGTGCAATAACGATTGCGCCGATGTAGCCGAATACCGAAATCTGACCGGCCAGCTTGTTGAGCTTGACCTTGAGGGGCGAGTCGGGTTCCTTGTCTTCCATGTCCTTGGCCATCTTGCCCATCATGGTGTCAAGGCCGACCTTCTGGACGATCATATAGCCCTCACCGTCGAGCACGGTTGCGCCGCGGAACAGGCTGTGTGCGTCAACGAAGGTGTCGCCCGTGATGGTCTCGGGGATGGCAAAGCCATCGGGGGCTTCACTCTTGGGGCACTCCTCGGCCTCACCGTTGAGCGCACTGTTATCGACCGACAGCGCACCTTGTGCCAGAATACCGTCGGCCAGAATCTTATCGCCCGACTGGAGCAGGATGACGTCGCCGACAACGACTTCGTCTGCCGGGATGACCTTGATGACGCCCTCGCGGCGTGCCTTGACCGTGTCCTTTTTCTGGGACGCCTTGAGGTCACGGTACGCGCGGTCATTGGCAACGCCGGTACGTGCCGAGACAAAGTTTACCAGCAGAATGGCGATGATGGTGCCGACCGGCTCATACCAGTCGCTCTCGCCTACGAGGAACATACCGAACATGATGACCGCGATGACGCACAGAATGCGGATCATCGGGTCCTGGAATCCCTCGAGGAACAGCTGCCAGAAGGTTTCCGGTTCTGCCTCCGGGATACTGTTCGCGCCGTGTTTTTTCCGGCTTTCCTCGACCTCAGCCGCGGTCAAGCCGTTTAACTTCTTATGCATGGGGTTATTACCTCTCTCAAAAAAATCTCGGAAAAACGGGGAGGGCGGACGCTCTCCCCATCTTTCTATCTATCCTGGATCAGCGGAAATGCTCGACCAGCTCGGCGATACCGCCCACCTGGAGCGGCTGGCCCATGGCGTTGAACTTCCACTCACCATTTCTGCGGTACACCTCACCGAATACGACAGCGGTTGCACCGTCGTAGCTCTCGCTGAGGTTGTAGCGGCAGATTTCCTGATTGTTGCGGGCGTCTACCAGCCGGATGAAGCTGTTCTGAATCATGCCAAACTGCTGGTTCCGCTCGCGTGCCTGATAGATGGTGACACACATGACAACGCGGTCGTACTGCTCGGGAACGCGGTCGAGATCAATCACGATCTGCTCGTCGTCGCCCTCGCCTGCGCCGGTCAGGTTATCGCCCATGTGCTTGACCGCACCGGACGGATGGGTCAGGTTGTTGTAAAAGACGACATCCTTGGTGTTCTGAATCTTACCGTCCACACACAACAGCGCGGATGCGTCGCAGTCGATGGCCTGGGTACGCGCACCGAAGCCGAACAGGCCGCGCTTTGCGGGCTTGGCTTCATCCCATCCCAGTCCGACAACGACACGGGACAGGCCAGGGTTTTCCTTGCTCAGGCTGACTTTTTGACCCTTCTGTAAGCTGACTGCCATAATACAATTCCTCCTGGAAGCGTTATCTTTCTTTTTTATTCGGTTTCGACGCCGTAGTTTGCGCACAGTGCGGCCAGACCGCCGTAGAAGCCCGCGCCGATGGCGTTGAACTTCCACTCGCTGCCGTGCTTGTACAGCTCGCCGAATACGGCTGCAGTCTCGATGGAGAAGTCCTCGCCCAGATCGTAGCGCATCATTTCCTCGCCGGTTGCCTCGTTGTAGATGCGGACGAAGGCATTACCCACCTGACCAAAGTTCTGATTGCGGGTCTCGGCATCGTAAATGGTGACGGTGAAGGCGATCTTTTCAATATTTGCGGGTACCTTGGACAGATCGATCTTGATCTGCTCGTCATCGCCCTCGCCTGCGCCCGTGCGGTTGTCGCCCATGTGCTCGACCGCACCCGATGGATGCTTGAGGTTGCCGTAGAATACGAAATCTTCCGCGCAGCTGACCTTGCCCGCTCCCGTCAGCAGGAAAGCCGACGAGTCGAGGTCAAAGCTCGTACCGGTGTCGTACTGGTTGATGTCCCAGCCGATGCCGACAACGACGCGCGTGAGTCCCGGGTTATCCTTGGTCAGGCTGACTTTCTGACCCTTCTGTAAACATACTGGCATGATAATACGCTCCTTTTGATTGATTGAACCTTAGCAGGTTTCAATACCGTAATTTGCACACAGTGCGGCAAGACCGCCCTGGAAGCCCGAGCCGACGGCGTTGAACTTCCATCCACCGCCGTGACGATAGATCTCACCGACGACGATTGCGGTCTCGATAGAGAAGTCCTCACCCAGATCGTAGCGAATGAGTTCCTTGCCGGTATCGTTGTCCACGATACGGATGAACGAGTTATCCACCTGTCCGAAGTTCTGGCGGCGCTCTTCTGCCTCGTAAATGGTGACCGTAAACGCGATCTTTTCGATCGAGTCCGGAATCTTGGTCAGGTCGACCAGAATCTGCTCGTCGTCACCGTCGCCCTCACCGGTCAGGTTGTCGCCCATGTGCTCGACTGCGCCCGAGGGGTGCTTTAAGTTGCCGTAGAAAATGAACGCATCGGTATTCGGGGTCTGACCGTTCGCGCCCAGCAGAAACGCCGACGCATCGAGGTCGAAGGCAAAGCCACCGTCATAGCGGTTGACGTCCCAGCCCAGTCCGACGAGGACGTGCTTGAGCGTGGGGTTTCCCTTGGTCAGGTCGACTTTCTGTCCTTTTTGTAAGCTGATCGGCATAATATTTCCTCCTTTATGGGGTGTTTACCGTGTAATGTATATCACTGTCTGTTCTGTCCGCGCATCAGCTGCTCGAACTCGCCCTGAATGACGCGCAGGCGCTCGGTGTCGCTCTCGCGCTGCTTGCGTGCGTCCTCCTGAATGCGGCGGGTATCGTCAATGCCCTGCACAATGGTCTTCCAGGTCTTTTCCAGCGTCTCGATCTTGACCGAGCTGCCAGACGCCAGCTGTGCGGTCATGCGCGACTGGTCGGCGGTGTTCTGCGCGTTGCGCAGCAGCATCTCGTTGGTCTTTTCATCGAGTGCGCTCATAGCCTCGGCCTGAATGCGCTGACGCTTGAGCAGGATGGCCTGCGCCAGTGCCTGCTTGAAGACCGGCAGGGTGATGATGAAAGCCGAGTTGATCTTGCGCACCAGATTCATGTTGGCAAACTGCATGGTCTTAATCATCGGGATGGACTGCATGGCCACATTTTCTGCGATGCGCAGGTCGTGAGTGCGCTGCTCGAGCATCATCTGTGCCTGCTCGAGGGTTTGCAGCTCGAACTGAATGGACTGGTCACCGGTCTGCTCGAGCTCGGTGCGACGCTGGTCGATGTAGGCCGCAATCTCCTGGCAGCCCTGCTCGCCCGCCAGAATGTACTTGACCAGCTCATGGTAGTAACCCAGATTGGACTGGAACATCTGCTCGAGCTTGCGGTTGGACTCCTTGATCTCGGACTCGTACTGTTTGAGCTGGACATAGATCTTATCCACTTCGTCGCCCATTGTGCGGTACTTGTCCAGGATCTTGTCCAGCTGCTTGCGCATGTTGGAGAACAGACGACCGAAAAATCCGGGATCTTCGCGGATCTCCTCGATGTCGAACTTGTCCATAATCTTGCTCAGTGCGGCTAACATCGCGCCCGAATCATCGATCTGACGCATGTTCATGCCGCTCAGCACCGCGTCCGAGCACTTGGCGATCTCAGATGCAACCTCGCCGCCAAAACCGACGATGGTTTCGAGGTTGTAGACCTCGATGGTGGATACAATGTCGTCAACTTCCTTGGTGCCGGTCAGCGCCTGTGTCATCTGGGCGCGGTCATCCTGGATGTTGTACGGCACGACTTCCATCCCGGTGTCCTGCGGCTGTGCGGGCGCCGGACTGGGTGCGCGGGAGCCGAAATTGATGCTCATAAATGTCCCCTCCTAAAAAATCGGGTGAAGATTCCTTCATTTGCGGATGCAGTCCCGCCCAGATACGGCGGCTGCAAGTCATATAGATATTCGCCTGCCTGATGCTCGTCAAAGAACAGCTCAGCGTAATATTTCTCCACAATCTGATAGCCGGTCGGCACGAACAGCACCACGTCGAAGCAGCACAGGTGCAAAAGTGCGAGGAAAATCGCGTCTTCCAGACTGCACTGGGCTTCGCCGGTCGATACAACCATGAGCTTGGGCACGGTCTTGGTGAAGTCGGCCTTTTGCAGGATGCGCACGATGTCCTTGGGCAGGTTCATCGCGACAGACAAAATCTTGTATTCCATTCCCTGCGAGAACGTGCCGCGGATAAGTCCGCTGTCCAAGAGCGCCTGCACCTTGTCCAGTAGGAAGTCCTGAATTTCCGGTCGGAGCAAGGCATAGGGATAGGCCGGACTGTTTTTGAGCGCATCGCGCTGGAGTTTGCGGTTTTTGATGAACGGTACGGGGTTGAGTCTGCTCTGATCGACCGCGCCCAGATAGGGCAAGCGGGTGATGACCTGTGTGTCCTCGTCGACCAGACGCTTGATCTGCGACCAGTACGCGCCGGTGTCCCCACTTTTCACGCCGCTGACCTTGGCAGTCAGCACGGGGACAAGCGCGGTGTCGTCCACGGTCTCAAAGCCCGGACGCAGCAGCGCTTCCTTGTCCCACAGCAGGTAGACCTCCTCGCACATGGTGCGCAGTGTGACCGCGGTTGCTTTGTGGTACTGGCGGTCGCGGTACAGGCCGGAGTCCTGATAGAGGGTTTCGGTCAGCTCCTGCTCGGCGTGGTAGGCTGCCGTGCTGTACTCGGCCGCGTCTGCCGACTGCGGGAAGCGGTCAAGGTGCAGGGTGTCGCTGTACACCCGGTCAAAGAGCAATTTGTCGGTCAGACGACAGTCTGGCGCGTGCTCGGGGTAAATTTCGATCACATCGATGGGCATGCGTGCCAGAAAGCGCAGAAACATGGCCTCGAACGCCGTGCGGCAGATGCCGAAGTAGAACAAAACGGGCAGCTTCCCACTGGAATAGCCCTCGAACAAGGTGCGGAAGTAGCGATTGAACCAGCAGATGATATATACCGCACGGTTTTTGATGCGCATGGGCGACTCGTTTGCCTTCTCCATCTCGGTCAGCAGCTCGACGAGTGCCCGACCGGCAGCCGCGTCCAGCTTGGCGTTGGCCGTGGGCTGGAGCATGGGCAGCAGTCCGGCGATGACCTGCGCGGCCGACTGTGCGCTGCACTGGGCGACCTTTGCCGTCTCGTTCGGGGTCGGGATGGGCAGTTCTTCGAGTACGGTCACGTGCCTGCCGGTATCGGCCAGCTTTTTGCGCCACAGGAACAGGTCACGGGTGTACGAAGATTTATCGGATACGCCCAGAATACGGACGAACATGTTGTAAATATAAGATCGTTCCGCGCCGCGCTCGGCAGGATCGCGCAGCGAGTCGGCCATGAGATCGCCCGAAAGCCAGGTATTGACCGCGCACACCGGCGCGTTGGGGAACAGTTCTGCCGGGGTGCGGGACGGTCTGGGCGCAGGGCGTGCGGCTTGCGCCGGACGGCTGGGGGATGGGGTTGACGGAGCCGGTCGGGACGGAGCCGAAGCGGTCGGACGTGCAGCCGACGGAGCGGCTGGTCGTGCAGGCTGTGCCGGGCGCGGCGGGCGGTACTGCTTCATCCGGGTTTCCAGCGAAAAGTCCGCTGGGAAGGATTGTTGTCCGGCAAAGGGACACAGGTAGGTTTCCCGGCTGTGTGGGTCGAGTGCGAGGTACGCGCTGTCGCCCTGCGGCTCGATCAGCATGATATCACATCCCGCGTCTGCCAGCACGCAGAACAGCTGCAACTCATGTGCGCTCAGCTGTCCGTCGTACAGGATTTTGGGCAGCGGATCCTGTCCCAGCCGGTGCAGCAGCTGCTCAAAGCGATAGTACATCCAGCATAGGAATTTCAAATAAGCATTGCGCAGCATGTTATCGTTTTTGCCCTGTGCGCGCAGTGAAAGCAAGGTCTGGTGAATGGAGCCGGACAGGTTCTGTCTCTGTGCATCAGACAGGCGCGGCAGCCATTTTTTCAGCTGGGTATCGAAAAACGCGGGATCGCAGGCGAAGTCGTCACCCAGGGTCTCGCGCAAATAGGCCAGTTGTCCCCCATCCGGGTTTTGCAGTTTTCCGGTCAGGCGCATGGGCAGCTCGGTACGCTTTTGCAGCGCCTGCTCAATGAACTGTTCCAGGGCAGGGCTATAACCCGCCGCACGGCAGAAGTAGACACCGGGCTGAGGGCGGGTGGAAAGAGGGTTCCAAAAGTCTTGAAATTGGCTGAGCTGCAAACGTTTGAGCATAGTTTCCGCATCCTGATTGCATTCCCAAAACAAGGGGAGATATTTTCACGCTTTCATGGACGAATCCATCAAACGATATTATCACTTTACCATCTTTTTAGTAGTTTTTCAATATGTAGCCCACCCAATTTCATGTCTAGTTTGTAAAAATTGCTGAGACAGAAGGATTCTTGTCGGGTTTTGAGCGAGAGTGGGGGAGTTTCGCGTCCTGCGGGACGCGACTCAGGGCTCCGCCCTGAGAACCCGCAGCCTTTCGAGAAAGGCTGGCGAAAGCTTCATTATTTGGTGCGGTGGTTATTTATCAAGTATCGGCTAATTTTTTGATAATACCGCAGGCTTTATAGTTTTTCAGCGGGTAGGGTTCGACGGTAACGCCTTTTTCCCTTGCGAGCTGATACAGGTGGGCAAGCTCGGGGGCATCGGTCTGGTCTTCTCTGACCAGCAGTTTCCAGGGCAAGCGTCTGAGCAGCACGCGGGTTGCCTCACCGATACCCGGTTTGACGAAGTTGATATCGGACACGCCGAAGTGCTCTGCGACCTTTCTTGCCTCGTCGTATCCGCTATGCGTCAGGGTGATTTCTGGGAAATCGGATGCAGTATCGAATCGCTCAGCGATGGTATTCAGAAATTCATACGAGCGGTCGTCCGCAGACAGTTCGCCGTAATAGGCAGCGCCGTGAAAGTCATCTGTTCCAATGAGGTCATCACGCAGCACGGTGCGGCTGATGAGGCCGGAGACCGTACTGTTAAGGCACGAGCTAGGGATGAGAAAGTCCTCGTGGGTACCGCACAGGGTGGTAAGCCCTGCAGGATCGGACAGGACGGCCAGTTCTGTGCTGACGCCAGGGTAATCAGCCAGCACGCGACGCAGCTCGGTCAAAATCGCGCCTTTTCCAATCCATCCGTCCACAAATTGCAGGTTTTGGGCGGAATAGTGCTCTAACAAATAGCGCATGGCGTTGTGATCGATACCGCGTCCGCGAATGATCGAGATAGCATAGTGCGGTGCGTCGATGCCGTAGTGCTGTTTGAGATACCAACGGAGCAAGATGCCGATGGGCACGCCTGCGCGCGCAAGCGAAACCAGCACCACGTCCCTGCCCTTTTGCTCGTAGATCTTACGGGCACAGGTGCGCACGGCAGCGGCTGTGTGGTCGGCCTCGCACGCGAGGGCGCGGCCGTAAGCCTCGATGTATTTTGCGGTCGGGACATACTCGGCGGGCAGCATTTCAGAATAGTGCACGCCCGACTGGATTTTTGCCTCACGGGCGCGGGTGTCCAGTGGTTCGAGCTTGCCGGTGATGTCCTTTAAAAGCAGGGTCACGTCCTCAGGACGGTAGCTTGTGCGCATCTTGTTCATCTCCATTCCAGCACGGTGACGCTGCGGTTGCCCGTCCGCTCGAGTGCAGCCAGCAGGGTATCCAGCCCCTTGTCCGGGTTCTGGGCATCGGTCACGATGCACACATGGTCGTAAGCGTCCAGGTTATATAAATAAGTCACGCGGTCGGCATCGTACAGGCTGCGCAGTTCATACCGTGCATGCAGCGGATAGTCCGGGTGTACGTCGGTCAGGATGGGGCTGCGCGTGGTCGCGTGAAAGCGCACGTCGTGACCCACGCGCTCGAGCACAAACCCGGCAATCAGTCCGGGGTACATGCACTCTTCAGTGCCGAGCACGAGCACCCGCGCGGCATCCTCGGGGACAAGCTGCACGACCTTTCGTGCCAGTGCGCCGCATGCGCTGTAATAGGTCTCCGCCTCGCACACGCATCGCGGGTCGACCAAGCCGGGTGTCTGAGCATGCTCAGCTTGCAGCTCGTGCGCAGACTGCACGGCAAAGCGGTCGCCGTCAGCGGCAAACCGTGCGGCGGTCTCGGACAGCTGCGCGTTATCGGTCGCGAGCAGGTATCTCGTCCAGATGCCCTTGCTTTGGTAAACTTCCCAGCTTTCCGGGGTCATGCCGTTGAGCAGCGAAGCCACGCCGAAGGTAATATGCGCAAGGTCGTACCGTGCGCACAGGGCATCGATCAAATGCAGGATGGTGTTTCCGGTCGTGACCTCGTCCTCGGCAAAGACGATATGCTGCACTTTGGGCAGTACCTCATCCAATCCACGGGTGCACAGGCGCTGCTCGGCTGCATGGCTGTGCGTCTCGGAAAAGTACAGGTAATCGGTGTCCGGGACGTTCTCCCGTGTGGTCTGCATGAAATAGACCGTTCCCGGCAGCGCGGCAGCGATAGCCGCACCGATGGCGGTCGCGGTCTCGGCAAAGGCAATCACCAGAACCGACTGACCGTTTGGGATGGCCTGCCGCACCTGCTCACCCAGTGCGCCGAACACGCTGAGCGCGGTGTGGGGTTCGACCGGGATGTGCTTGCCCTGTGCGGGATTGACCAGCAGATAGGGGCGTTTTGTGTTGTTGTCGCGCCGTGCGGCGCGTACCAGCTCACTCACTTCAAACTTCATGGTTTTACTCCGTAAATCGCGGCCAGCGCACAGATTTTGCGCGCCCAGCGCGTATGGGTCTTGCATTCGTTCATGCGGCCGCCGTCCGCGCTCTTTTCCACCAGCACCCGGTCGTTGTCCGCCATGCCCAGAATGCGCCGTGCGTCGTCCGCGTCGGCCTTGGACACGCGCAGTCCGTTCTGCACAACCACGATCTGATTGGGATGGATGACCGTCTTGCCGACAAAGCCTGCCAGCAAGTCGCGTTCCAGCTCCCGCGCCAGACCGTTTAGTCCCTCCGGTGCGTCGAAATACTCCCACACCGGGCCGGAAACCACGTAGTCCCGCGAGAAACAGGATAGGATATCGGTCAGAATGCGCTCGACACAGCCGATCTCGTAGATGGTCTGGTGACGCGCGCGGCGCACGCCGAACACATTACAAAAATCATTACCGCCCACGCGCACGTTCAGAACAAGGTCACGGTTGGCATCGAGCAGGGTCTTAAGTCTGCGCAGACACTCGGGGCGCAGGTCGGGTTCTGCCAGATCGGACGATTCCAGCGTGGGCATGAGGTAAACCGGCCGTCCGGATTGCTCACTGATCTGACGCACGGCTGCTAAGTATGCCGGGCCGTTTGTCTGCGTGAACTTGGGCGCAATAAATCCAGTCAGAATCTCCCGTCCCGCGCCCAGTCTTGTCCACAGAGAGGGAATCTGGTCGGGATGACGCACCCGGATAAACAAAAGCGGACGGTAAACGTCCTCGTCCGCCCGTGCAATTTCGTCTAAAGTCTGTACGGCTCGTGCCTCGGCTTCGGGCACGGCACAGTCGCTGATGCTGTCTTCGAGGCACAGTGCAAGGGAGTACGGCGCATCCATCTGCCCCTGGATGACACGCCGTGCAAGGTTTTCCTGATTGGCCGGCGCGTACAGCAGCGCACCGACAGCATAAGGGGAAATCTTCATGTTTGCCTGTCCTTCTTTCCCAGTATCTGCGTTTTGAGACACCCAAAAGGTATTCTATGTCATTATATCGCTCTGCCCCGGCATTTGCCAGAGGACACCCCGTAAATTTTCTGTAAAACATTGCCCTTTTGGCTCTATTCGGCGGTCAAAATCCATGATACAATAGCATTGATTTGGAGTGATTTTTTCACCGGGGAGGTCGGTTCCATGTCCTTGTCCATCCGTCAGAATCCCATGCACCTGTCGCTGTTCTTGGCCTTCTGCGGCATTCGCAGCCGGGTGCACGCCGGACAAAAAGACGTTTATCTGCTCGAATGGCTGGGTCTGCCCGAGCTCCCGGATATTTTTACCCGTCCACTCGGCCTGTTTAACTCGGTCTCGGACGGTATCATCGCCGGGTTCCGCCGTCTGGGCGACACTGATATGATTCAGTTCACCGCACCCACCTCTGGCAGCTCGGGCTGTGCCCTGCTTGTCCGCGGTTTCCTATAATATTATCGCATCCCCCAACAAAAAAGGAGGTCATTTTATGAGAACAGCAATCGGCACGCGCGAAAATATGCGCGTACTGGAAGAATTCGAGAGCGGCGGTCTGCGCGTCGAAGTGCTCGAATACGAAAAACTGTGCGGTCTGACCGCGCCTTCCATGGCGCAGGCCGTGTACTTCATGGAGCAGCAGCACATCCGCGCCCGCCAGATCGCTCTGTACTTAACCGACGAGAAAGTCACGGTCAACCGCGGCGCAATGAGCTATTTTCAGGGCAACCTGCAAATGGTCAGCGGCGTGACCGTGGGCAACGCCCTTGGACGCATGCTGCGCGGTGCTGTCACCGGCGAGTCCATGTCCCAGCCCGAGTACACCGGCACCGGTCTGCTCGTGCTGGAGCCATCCTTTAAGCACTTCCTCGTGCTGGAGCTTGCCCCCGGTGAGCGCGTTATTGTGGACGACGGCATGTTCTTCTGCGCACAGGGCAGCGTCAGCGTCCGCGCAGCGGCTCAGCGCACGGTTTCCTCGGCAGCCCTCGGCGGCGAGAGCCTGTTCCAGACCGAGCTGACCGGCCCCGGCATCATCATTCTGGAATCGTCCGTACCCATGAGCGAAATTGATGTCATCGATCTGGCAAATGATACCCTGCGCGTCGACGGAAACTTTGCCGTCCTGCGCTCGGCAAATCTGGACTTCACCGTCGAACGCAGCGCAAAGACGCTCATCGGCTCGGCAGTCAGCGGCGAAGGTCTGGTCAATGTCTATCGTGGTACCGGTCAGGTTTGGCTCGCACCCACGCTCAAGGTGTATGATAACCTGACCGCTGCACTGTGTCCCCCGCCTCCGGTAAGCAGAAAGGATTAACCACCGCACCCCTAGCTGAAAGTTTCGCAAGCCTTTCGAGAAAGGCTTGAGCGAAAGCTTCATTTCGCCTGCGGGCGGGAAACTCACCATATTTTTTCTCCGACAGTATAAATCCCCTTCTCCCCGGCCACACTAACCCGGACAGGAGGGGATCTTTTTATGGCAAAACGACAAGGCTGCCGCACAGTCAGCTTCGATCATCCGGTCTATGTCTCGGCGCATGCCGCCATCGTCGGACAAAAAGAAGGCGAAGGCCCGTTGCAGGGCACCTTTGATATGGTCTCCGGTGATACGCACTTTGGCCAAAAAACCTGGGAGCTCGCCGAGTCCCGGATGCAGCGCATCGCCATTGAAACCGCCGCCGGCAAAGCCGGTTTGAATCTTTCCGATCTCGATTTTATTCTCGCCGGTGACCTGCTCAACCAGTGTATCGGCTCGTCAATGGCGTCAGTCTCGAGTAATATTCCGTTTATCGGCCTGTACGGCGCGTGCTCCACCATGGCCGAAGGCCTGGCTGTCGGCGCATGCCTGGTCGACGGTGGTGCCGCACGTCGGCTATGTGCTGCGGCATCCTCGCACTTCTGCGCAGCTGAGCGGCAGTACCGTTTTCCGCTGGCCTACGGCGGTCAGCGCACGCCGACTGCACAGTGGACAGCGACCGCTGCCGGTGCGGCTGTACTGACCCATGACCGCACGCCGGTGCGCATCACCCACGCGCTCTTCGGTCAGATGGTCGATCTGGACGTGACCGACGCGAACAACATGGGCGCGGCGATGGCACCCGCGGCTTACGATACGCTAACCCATCTCTTCGAAGACACCGGCACCCAGCCGTCCGACTACGACCGCATTTTGACCGGTGATCTGGCACGCGTGGGCAGCGCATTGCTGCGTGATCTGTTTAAGCGCGACGGAGTTGATTTGGGTGCAACCTACGATGACTGCGGGGTTTTGCTCTACGACACCGAACAGGACGTGCACGCGGGCGGTTCGGGCTGCGGATGCTCGGCAGCTGTGCTGTGCGGTGACATTCTCGACCGCATGGAGCGCGGCGCGCTGCACCGGGTCATCTTTGCGGGTACGGGTGCTTTGATGAGTCCGACCTCTGTCCAGCAGGGTCAGGGCATCGCGGGCATCTGTCACGCAGTTATTCTGGAAGGGAGCTAACGCAAATGCAATATATTCAGGCGTTTATCATGGGCGGTGCGATCTGTGCAGTAACGCAGGTGCTCATCGACAAGACCAAGCTCACTCCGGCGCGCATTCTGGTCGGCTGTGTGGTATTGGGTGTCATTTTGACCGGTCTGGGGCTGTATCAGCCGCTGGTCGACTGGGGCGGTGCGGGTGCGACCGTGCCGCTGTTAGGGTTTGGGTATTCACTGGCCAAGGGTGTACAGGTTGGTGTCGCGCAGGACGGGTTGCTCGGTGCGTTTACCGGCGGTGTGACCGGTGCAGCGGGTGGTATTGCGGCGGCGATTGTGTTCGGCTGTCTGTTTGCGCTGCTCAGCAAGCCGGAGGATAAATCTAAGTAATAAATATCCCCCCGTAAAACGGGGGGTATTTCAGTTTCGGGCATAGCCCTAATATTATAAAGCGGTCGACGCAAGATTGCGCCGACCGTCAAAGTGCTGAAAAATCAGGTTGTTTCTCTTTTATGCGGGTGTATGGGGAATCGCAGCGTGACCTTAAATAGGTCGCCGTCCACCGACAGTTCGAACCGTCCGCCCATACATTCAGTCAAACTGCGTGCAATCGACAGTCCCAGTCCGCTGCCCTCGGTTGCACGCGATGCGTCACCCCGGACAAAGCGCTCCATCAGCTCATCGGTGTCAATGTTCAACGCCTCCCGCGAGATGTTCTTGACCACGATGCTGCTCTGACCGCCCTGCTCGGTCAGATCAAAGTAAACGCGCGTGCCCGGCATGGCGTACTTGACCACGTTGCCCAGCAGGTTGTCAAACACGCGCCACAGCAGGCGGCCATCGGCCGTGATCGTACAGCTCTCACCGCCGATGCGCAGCACGGTCTCGAGCGACTGTGCGGTCAGGCGCTCGCTGTACTCGCCCACCGCCTGCCGCAAAAGCTCGGCCGCGTCGGTCGGAGCAAGTTCGACCGTGATGTTCCCCGTCGATGCCTTGGACGCTTCAATCAGGTCTTCGAGCAGCTTTTTCAGTCGGTTGGACTGACGCTCGAGCACGTCCGCGTACTCTCTTGCCTCCTTGGGCTGCGGGTCGGTCTTTTTGAGCAGATCGACATAGTTAATAATGGAGGTGAGCGGGGTCTTGATGTCGTGGCTGACGTTGGTGAGCAGTTCGGTCTTGAGGTGCTCGCTCTTCATCCGTCGTTCAACCTCCACCGCACAGCCTCTCGAAATCCGGTTGAGCATGTCGGCATTGCGGCGGAACGGTCCGTGCAGATGGGCGGTGTCGATCTTATAGGACAGGTCGCCCTCGGACAGGTGCTTTGCGCCCTCGATCAGGCGGGACAGCTGGGAGAGTACCCACGCCAATCCGACGAGGGAACCGATGGCCAGCAGGGTCACAAATACACCGACCTCAAAGCTGCCCGACACCACGCCCACAATCCAAAACGCTGCGATGATACAGCCGCCCCACAGCATGCCCGCCCACATGACATTCATGCGGGAAGCCATATCGCACAGGCTGTGCCATACACGCCCCAGTGTGCCTTTGATCTTTTCGAATACATTCTGGATGCCCGAGCCTTCCCACTGGAACGAACGCGCCTTGTCCGCAACCTGACGCGCAGCATCCTGCGCCTTCTGCGCAAATCCGTGCACGGTCTCCTTGGCCTTGTCGCCGTCCAGCACCAGTACAAATCCAGTGTCCTTGTCCCGCTCGTCCGGTTTGTCTTCCTGGAACGAAGCGTCTACCGCCTGCTCAATCGATCGCACCATCTGTGCGGTCTTTTGCTCGTGGTACTGCTCGCGCTTGCGCTTGGCAAACAGATAAATCGGATTGCAGATATAAAAGGTAAGGGTCGTACGCCACAGACGGTGTGCCTTGATGCGCACGGTCAGCGACCGCAAGACGAAAAAGCATACCAGTACGAATGCCCAGATCAGCACCGCGGTCAGGGTCAGCAGAAAATCAATGCCATACGCCGGGTAGCTGGTCATGATCTCTACCGCATCCGCGGTTGTATAGGCCGGAGCGGTGTACGTGTAGTTGAAGCCTTCCCAGATGAGCTGGAGCGCAGAGTATGCAGCAAGCAGCAGAACGCCCAGCAAAATCACCGGCCAGCGGTCGAAAAACCGCAGGCGGATGCCGTCCTGCTCGGTCTCGTTTGCCCGATGACCGGCCGCAAGCAGCAGGTAGAGCCCCAGCAGCACACTCAGCACAGCCGCCGCTGCCGCACCTGGCAGCAGTCCCATCGCCGTCACGCTGCGCACAAACCGATAGCCGGTCAAATACCGACCCAGTGCGTCATCTTCCACCGAGAACGCGCGGTCAAATCCAACGTCAATGCGTGCAGGCTGTCCGTTCGATCGCTCGTAACTGGTCGAGGAGACCAGAATACAATTTTCATCGACCCAGTCGCCGCCCAGCGTGGACAGCGTTCCGGTCATCTCCCCGTTGCTGTTTACACTCACCATGCGCACCCGCACATTGCTGCGCTGGGGGGCATACTCACTTTTGAGCACGGTCATCTGCTGTTTTTCATAAGCCACGTCGCTGTTTGAATACCGGTAATAGTCTTTCATGTCGGCAATACTCTGACCGTAATAGCCATTGCCGCCCGAGCCGCGCATGGCCAGCGACTGCACATATCCGGTCTCGGTCACGCTTTGGCCGGACAGCGCACTGATCGAAAGTCCGTAGACCGTGATGACACCGCCAAAGCTCACCGCCAGCAGAGACACGGCTAAGACCAGCGCCGCCAGCAGCTTGACACCGGTTTTATATCGCTTTTTCATGTCGCCGCTCCTCCTTTCTCGAATTTATATCCCTGTCCCCAGACTACCTTGACATAGCGCGGCTCGGCCGGGGTAATTTCGATCTTTTCCCGCAGGTGCCGGATATGTACAGCGACCGTCGAGTCGTTGCCATACGCATCTTCCTTCCACACCGCCGCGTAGATCTGCGCACTGGAGAAAACCTGTCCCGGGTTCTGCATAAGCAGCTTCAAAATGCTGTACTCGGTCGGGGTCAGCGTCACCGGGTCACCGTCCACGGTCACGCTCTTGCTCTCATCGTCCAGCGTCACGCCGCCGATGGCAATGACCTTGGGCTTTTTCTGCCGCTCGGCTTGCAGCGAACCCAGCATGGTATAGCGTCTGAGCTGCGACTTGACCCGCGCAACCACCTCCATCGGGTTAAAGGGCTTGGTCACATAGTCATCTGCACCGATGGTCAAGCCCAGCACCTTGTCGGTGTCCTCGCTCTTGGCCGTCAGCAGGATAATCGGAATGTTGGTCTTTTCGCGCAGTTTGGCCGTGGCCATGATGCCATCCATGACCGGCATCATAATATCTATCAGTGCCAGATGCACGGTGTGTTCGTCCAGAAGATCGAGCGCTTCCTTGCCCGTGTATGCCGGGAGTACCTCATAGCCCTCGGCAGACAGGTAAATCTTGAGCGCGGCCACGATATCACGATCGTCGTCGCAGACCAGAATCGTATACATCAAAAAGTTCCCCTTTCGCCCGCCTGCGCGGGCTGCTTTCTTTCCTGCCTCTATTCTCTCACAATCTTTTTTAAAATCCTAGAGGGCAAACGATTAAGATTTTTTTAAGACCCTTCCTTTTCCTTTCTTCCAGTAATTGACATGTGCCGCACTTTCGAGTACTCTAACAGTAGGGCTTTTCGCCAATGCAAAACAAATCCATTCATTTTTCAGGAGGAATCTCACGATGGAACTCGGTATTAAGGGATATAAGGAACTGACCGTCACCGAAGACCTGCTCGCAAAGAATGTCGGCAGCGGTCTGGTCGCTGTCTACGCTACCCCCATGATGATCGCCGGCATCGAGGGCACCGCTGCCGAAAGCGTTGCACCCTACCTCGAGGAAGGCCGCACCACGGTCGGCACCCAGATGAACGTCTCCCACGTCGCTGCAACCCCGGCCGGCATGAAGGTACATTTTGAGACCGAACTGGTCGAGATTGCACCCAATGGAAAAATCCTGACCTTTCAGGTTGCCGCTTACGACGAGGCCGGTCTGATCGGTGAGGGTACCCACCAGCGCGCAATCGTCGCAAAGGAGCGCTTTGAGGCCAAGGCACAGAGCAAGCTCGGCTGATTTTCTCCCGTCTGCATTCCAGTTCTTTCCCTGTCCCATTGACAGACTACCGCTCTGTTTGGTATAATAATTGGGCTGGAAATCGCCGCCATGGTGGAACTGGTAGACACAAGGGACTTAAAATCCCTCGCTAGAAATAGTGTGCGGGTTCGATTCCCGCTGGCGGCACCACAAAAAATCCCCGTATCTGATGATACGGGGATTTTTTTGCCCTTTTGGAAGGGTTTGGATTTTTGGAAGATACATAGTGCAGGCGGATTTCTAACAGAATTCTAACAAATCTAAATATTCTTTCAAAAGCTTCATCACTTATGCTGTTCGTTCGCTTTTTTCGACCTTCAGCCCCTCTGCCGGCACAGATGCGCAGGAAAATGACTTGCAAGAAATCGTGCAAAATAGATAAATTGAATGCCATAAATTACAGCATGTCAACGGTGTCATTCAAAAAATATGAAATCATTTTCAGTAAAATGCAAGTCTATTGAAATTTATTTCAAGAAGGTTATACTGTACTCACAACGAAGGAGGCGTACAGGATGAAAGAACGCATCAAAAATTTGAAAGGCAAACTGATCGTATCCTGTCAGGCTTTGCCGGACGAACCGCTTCATTCTTCTTTTATTATGGGAAGAATGGCAAAAGCCGCTCTGCAAGGTGGTGCAGTCGGTATTCGTGTCAATACCCCAGAGGACATTCGGGTAATCCACACGCAGGTTGATCTGACGGTCTTCGGCATTGTCAGGCTTGATTACGAAGACAGCGCGGTATATATCACGCCCACCCTGCGCGAGGTAGAAGA
>CAUEJN010000014.1 GCA_959018045.1 uncultured Butyricicoccus sp.
AGTCCGGCCAGGTAGATGCAAAGTCCCTGCTTGGTATGTTCCTGCTGTCTCTGAACGAGCCCCTGCAGATCGTTGTCGAGGACGACGTTGACCCGACCGCTCTGTTCAAGGATCTGGCTGACTACCTCGAGATCGAGGAATAATTTTCCCGCATATACAAGACGCCCGGAAGGATTAAATCCCTCCGGGCGTTTTTTCATGCTTCTGTGGAAGTCTCCGGATGCTTGCCGTGCGGGTAGAGCAGGACGGCGAGCAGAACGGTGACCGGTACGGCGAGCACGATGCCGAAGCTGCCGGACAGACCCTGCATGACGGCAATGCCGATGTTGTTGGAGTTGAGCACCTGTAAGAGCGGCAGATCGTAGGCGTAATTGAGCACCAGCATGCTGATGCTGCCGCCGGCGAAAGCCAGAATGAGGGTGTTGCTGTCGGTGCCCATCATGTCGCGTCCGACGTGCATACCGGCGCGGAAGAGCGCCCGGCGGGACAGACTGGGGTCGTGGGCGTACAGTTCACCGATGGCACTGCAAATGGACATGGCGACGTCCATGACCGCGCCCAGACTGGAAATGAGCAGGCCGGAGAACAGCAGGCCGCCGACCTGAACACCGCTGGTGTTGGACAGCGTCAGCAGGCTTTCAATGTCCGAGACGTTCCATCCCGTGATGCCCGATGCCAGACTGAAGAGCGAGGCCGAGATACCGGCAATGATGACACCGGCCACCGTGCCGCCGGTGGCGATGAGTGTCTTTTTGGTCGGGCCGCCGATGAGGTAGAGCGTCACCGCGGTGGTGATGACACAGACCAGAACCGACACCCAGAAGGGCGACCAGCCCTTGTACACGAGCGGCAGGTAGACGTACAGGATGCACAGGAAGGTAAAGATCAGTCCCAGCGCACCTTTGACACCCTGTTTGCCGCCGACCAGACACAGGACGACCAAATAGAGTGCGGCGAAAATTACGATGACCATGCCGCGATCCTGCGAGTAGACGCTGGAAATCGTGGTGTCACCCGCGACGCTCTGCATCACGATGACCTTCATGCCCTCGGTGCAGCCCGCACCGAACAGATAACCCGAGCTGCTCGTGGTCTCGATCTCCTGACCCTCGCGCACACCGGTGGTCATGCGTACTTTGACGCGCTGTTCGCCCACGCGGCTGCCGTCCGGCTGTAAGTTGTCCTGTAAGATCTCGGTGACCACACCTTTTTCAAAGGTCTGACCAGTTCGGGCAATCAGCTCGATCTTGTCTACCTGATTGATGTGGACGACAAAGCCCAAAAACAGGATGAGCAGCAGCAGGGGAGGCGCCCAGCGGCGCAGGATGCGGGCTGCAAGAGAGTCGGTTTTCATCGGGAAGATCCTCGCTTTCGTGGTGAATATGGAAAAACCGCCCCGCAGGGGTCAGACCCTTGCGGAGCGGCTGGCCATCCGGGGAGCGGAGGCCAAAGGAGAATGATAAAAAAGGGATTTGAACCGGATTAGAGTGCTGCCAGTGCTGCGGCCAGATCGTCAGCCGTTACCGTACCGGTCGGCTGGAATGCGCCGCCCTTTGCGGTCAGGACACCGGTGGTCAGCGCGTAAGCTGCGCCATCCTTTGCCCAGGTGGAAACGGCTGCGCTGTCTGCGCATGCACTCAGCTTGGAAGCGTCAGCCGAAACTTCCTTGCCGGTCTTCTGTGCGTACTGGTAGAACAGAACGGCCAGCTCTTCGCGGGTGATGGAAGCGTTAGGCTTGAAGGTACCGTCACCGTTGCCGATTACGATGCCCTGCTGTGCAGCCCATGCAACAGACGTTGCGTAGGAAGCGTCGGATGCGACATCGGAGAAGTGTGCGACGGCATCAACCGACGGCTTGCCAGCTGTCTCGTAGAGTGCGGTAACAACGTCTGCGCGGGTCATGTTGGTCTGTACCGGGGTCTGGGGCTGGGTGTCATCCTTGCGGATGGTGAAGGTCTCGTCGATCTTTTCGGTCTTGCCGGACTCGGTGATCTGGTAGGTGTCGATGGAGAAAGCGTCCTCGCTCAGGTTGATGACCGAGTAGCTGGGCAGCCAGTTCTGGCTGCGGACTGCGACATAGTCCTGCTGGGTGGCGATGAGCTCGTAGAACTTGGAGCCCGAAGCCGAGTTTGCGGTCATGTACAGCGTGCCTTCGGGATTGACAACCGTGTTGCCGGTGGTATCCTCGATTGTGTAGCACTGGTTGCCGTCTACGAATGCCTGCTTGGAAGCCTGGCCCGCAGCGTCGCCGTCTTCCGGCCACAGGGTGTACAGCTCGCCGGTCTTGACGTTCTTTGCGTGATCCCAGTCGTAGTCGGAACCATCCTCGTTGAGCGGCATGGAGTAGCTGTCATGCTCCTGACCGTCGCCGTAGAGCAGCTTGGTGCGGCTGTACGTGTGGTCGTGACCCTGGAGAACAACGTCGATGTCGTACTGGTCAAAGATGGGGGTCAGCTGGGTGCGCAGGATCATACCGTCGGTGTCCGAATGGTCGTAGCCAGAGCCGTAAATATCCTGGTGGATGGTTACGATGCGCCATGCAGCATCCGGGTAAGCCTTGGTTGCTTCCTCAATGGTCTGCGCATGCTCAGCAGCGTTGTAGTTGTTGGTGTTGAGCACGATGAACAGACCCGGGCCGTAAGAGTAGTAGTAGTCACCGCCGGCTTCGGTCTGACCGTTGTCGGTCTCGTTCGGGTTGTTGAAGTGGTAGTCGTAGTCGGCGTTGAGCGAATCGTGGTTGCCGATGGTGGTTGCAACCGGCAGGGAAGCCAGTGCGTCCGGATCGAGGTAACCAGCGTACTCCTCTTCCTTAGCCTTACCGGTCTTGTTGACCTGGTCACCGGCCGAAATGATGAAGTTCAGGTCGGGGTTCTGTGCGGTTGCGATTTCCAGCGTGCGGTTCCAGCCGAAGCTGTCGTTGCGGGCTGCGGTGTTTGCAGCACCTGCATCTGCGACCAGTGCGTCACTGCCCTGGGTCTGACCCTTGGATGCGCCGACCTGCGGGTCACCGACATACAGCATCTTGACGTTGGAGAAGCTGCCGGTCTTGTAGACGACAGGGTCGGTCTGTACGCCGTTCTTCTCAACGGTGTAGTAGTAGGTGGTGTTTTCCTTGAGGCCGGTGACGGTTACCTGATTGGTGTGGTAAGCGACGCCGCCCGTGAGGCTGGTGTCGACTGCGGAAGCCTTGCCGGTGTAAGCGGTTAGTGCGTTCTTGTCGGTGCCGAAGTGCACAACAGGCGTTGCCTGCTTGCCGGACTCATCTTTGCTGTACCAGGCAAAGTTCAGCTGGGTTTCGTCTGCACCGGGGGTCAGAGCAACCTTGGTGTAGTCGGTTGCGACCGTCTTCCACTCCTCGACCCAGGCGTTCCAGTCGGCCTGGTTGCCGATGACGCTGCCGTCGTTGTAATCTGCGGCGAATGCCGGAGAGATCGAACCGGCGACCAGTGCGGCGCCGAGTACACCGGCAAAAACTCTGCTGTGCTTATGCATTTGGATTACCCCTTTTCCTGATTTGGTTGCGTTAAAATTGCGTGAAAATCTGTGTTTCACGCCAGCGAGGACAAGTATAGCACTGGAAAATTGGAGTTTCAATGCAATTTGAAAAGACTTTTCCTACATTTTGGCCGATGTTTACAGAAACCGGAAATGTGTCGATTGTGTGAACTTTGGGTATCGCGCGTGTGCACGGGCAAGGGCAAACCACTGGTCACAAATAACAAAAAAATCCGCTGGAAGCCCAGCGGATTTTTGAATCGGTGTATGAGATTTTACGGCTCCAGACGGGTCATATCGCGCGGGAACATGGAAGCCTCGCGAATATTCTTCTGGCCGAGCAGCTGCATGGTCAGACGCTCGAGGCCGATACCCAGACCACCGTGCGGCGGCATGCCGTACTTGTGCATAATCAGGAAGGATTCGAAGAGCGAGACGTCCATCTTGCGATCCTCGAGCTTCTTGACCTGCTCGTGATAGTCGTGGATACGCTGACCGCCGGTGGTGATTTCAAGACCGCGGAACAGCAGGTCGAACGACAGAGCAAACTTGGGGTTCTCTGCATCGTCCATTGCGTAGAACGGGCGCTTTGCAGAGGGAAAGTGGGTGACGAAGACGAACTCAGAGCCGTAGGTCTCTTCCGCCCACTGGCACATCATAACTTCCTCATCGGGGTTGAGGTCATAGCGGTTCTTGGACTTGTGACCGAACTTCTCGAGCATAATCTCCTTGGCCTCGGTGAAGGTGACGGTCGGGATCTTGTCGATGACCGGCAGCTTGGAGCCCAGCATCTCGAGCTCTTCCTTGCAGTGCTTCTGTACGTACTCGATGACGTACTTGAGCATACCGGTCTCCATCTCCATGACATCGTACATGGAATCGATGTAAGCCATCTCGAAGTCCAGACCGATGTACTCGTTTAAATGACGGGAGGTGTTGTGACGCTCAGCGCGGTATACGTTGCCGATCTCGAAGACGCGGCCGAAGATACCAGCGGTGTACTGCTTGTAGAACTGCGGGGACTGTGCGAGGTAAGCCTGCTGACCGAAGTAGTCGAGCTTGAAGATGTTCGCACCGCCCTCAGCACCGGCAGAAACGATCTTGGGGGTGTGGATGTGGGTGAAGCCCTGACTGATCATGTATTCTGCAAAGCCGTCTGCGATGGCAGCCTGAATGCGGAAGATCGCCTGCTTGCGGGGATGACGCAGGGTGATGGGACGGAGCGGCAGCTCGGCGTCCAGGGTCATGCCCAGGTACTTCTTGCCCAGCGGAACCGGGATCTGCTCAGCAGGACGGGACAGAATGCGAACCGAAGTCAGAACGACCTCAAAGCCGTGCTCTGCACGGGGCTCCTCACGCACGTTGCCCGAAACCTCGACGACCATGCCGTCCCTGATGTCTGCCTTGGTCATGCCGTCGATCTCGCCCGAGAACATGCACTGAATCAGGCCGCGGTTAACGCGGACAACGACAAAGGCAAAATCGGACATATCGCGCACGCGGTGCACGGTGCCGCGGAAGGAGACAGACTTGCCGACCGAAGCGGCAGCATCCTCGACCGCGTCGATATACTGCTTGGGGGTGCTGATAAACTCCATAGTGTTTACGCCTCTCTATCTGGATTTATGATTTTCAAAAAATGTTACTTTCTTATTATATAGACAAATGCCCATGTTATCAAGCCCAAAGGCAAAAAAATACGCACAAAAAGGGGCTTCCAAACCGGAAACCCCTTGGAGATCTGAGAAGATCAGTCTGCGGCGGTATCGTGATCGAAGACGATGTGGCCGTCGTGCATTTCCTTGATGACAGCGAGCGACTGTACGTCGAGGCCGAGATCGCGAATGGCCTTGCCGCCCACATCGAAGCCCTTTTCGATGCAGATGCCAGCGCCGACGATGGCTGCACCCGACTGGCGCACGAGCGAGATCAGACCCAGCATAGCGCTGCCCTTGGCGAGGAAGTCATCGATGAGCAGAACGCGATCGTCCGGGCTGAGGAAGCGGGCGGAAACGATGATGTCGTAGTTGCGCTGATGGGTGAAGGAGGTGACCTGGGAGGTCAGGACTTCACCATCGATGTTGCGCGACTGTGTTTTCTTGGCGAATACCACCGGAACACCAAAATGCTGCGCGGTGATGCATGCGATTCCGATGCCGGAAGCCTCAATGGTCAGGATCTTGGTGACACCACGGTCACCAAAGCGGCGGAAGAACTCCTTGCCCAGTTCATTGATCAGCGAAACGTCCATCTGATGATTGAGGAAAGCGTCGACCTTGAGCACATCGCCGTCCTTGACGCGGCCGCGTTCCAAAATGGCATTTTCCAATAACTGCATCAATCATTACCCCCGGAAATTGTATGTGTTTGAAATTTGTCAAAGTAAGAAATTAGGTTAATATTTATCATACCATTTCTATATGAACTTTTCAAGACGAAATCTCACGAACGATGCAGCTTTTTGACGAGCATTGTCATTTCCTCTCGTGCCTCGCCCGACAGGACGATGCAGACAAGGTAGGTCAGACCACCGGCTGCAATGGCGATGATCAGACGGAACAGGTTGCCCATCGGCAGCAGCGTGCAGGCGAATGCAACCACACCGCACAGGGCAGCCGAGATAAAGATGCGCAGGAAGGACTTCATGGATACGTGCCACATGAAGTAGCGGCGCACGCGGATGGACGTGATGAGGAAGTAGGACGCGAGTGCGATGACCGAACCGACCGCACCGCCCATAAAGCCCATGGCACGGATGAGGACGACGCTGGACACGATCTTGATGATGGTGGCGAGCGCACTATTCAAGATAACCGGTCGGGTATCCTGCTCGAGCTCAAAGCCCTTGTTTGCGTACTCGGTCAGACCCATAAAGACCATGGTAAAGCTCATCAGACCGATGGCCGGTGCACCGGCATCATAGCCCGATGCAAAGAACACGCGAGTAAACGGCAGTGCAACCGCGGTCAGACCGAAGGCAGCCGGGAAGGCCACCAGCATGTACAGACGCACACCGGCGTTGAGCAGTCCACGGGCTTCGTCTCGTCCGGACTCGCGCCACGCACGCAGTACAGCGGGATAGACACCGCGCAGTACGCCGACCGACAGCATGTTGAAGATGGACGACGGAATGGATACGTTGCTCGAGTAGACCGCGAATACCTCGTCGCCGTAGATACCCAGAACCAGAAAACGGTCGATGAGGTTCAGAAGTGCGGTACACAGTGCAACGCCCATGAGCGGTACACCGAACGCCAGCAGCTTTTTGAGCATTTCCTGAGAGAACCGGCGCAGACGGACAACATGGGGCATACCCAGCGCAATGACCGCGCCGATGGAGCCAATGCCGTCGGCCAGAATGTTTGCCAAAAGTGCCGGTGTCGGGGAGTCAAAGCCCGACTTGCCGCCGACAAACAGGATGGCGAGCAGCAGCTTGAGTGAAGCTGAGGTCAGACTCAGGATGATAGCCGGCCGGATGATGGACAGCTGTACCATCGTGTTGTTGAGCACGGTAAACGCCGAGTAGGTACAGAACATGACCGCGCCGAGCAGGTAATAGGTCTCACGTGTAAACAGGTAGATACCGATACAGACCGCCCCGGTCACCGCACACAGCAGGACATAGATGGGGGCGATGGTCGAGAACAGGCGGGCAGCCCGGTCTTTCTTGTACTCTTCGGCGACATAGCGGGTGTTGGAGTTGGACATCCACGCCGCGATGAGCAGGAAGGTGAAGTTGACCATCATGTTGGTCGCGTTAAACAGACCAACCGCCGATTTGGTCAGGATGTGCGAGTAGAGCGACGACATCGCCATGAGCAGCACGCCCTCGGCGAGCTTGGCGGGCAAAAACAACATGGCGTTGCGCGTCATCGTGTTTTTTTCAGACATGGGCAAATTCCTTTTTTTGATTCATAATTGCTTGAAAAAAGTGAAGTTACGACTTTTTTAGTATAACACCTCGGGACAGAAATTGCAATCGGGCAGGAATTGTGTATAATAGGGTATGGATACGAGAAAACAATCATGGAGGAACTGCATGAGAATTTTACAAATGATGGGCGGCGGCGATGTCGGCGGCGCAAAGACCCATATTATGACGCTCATTCAGGCGCTGCGTGAGCGCAACGAGGTCATGTTGATCTCATTCCGCGACGGCCCGTTCCCGCGCGAAGCTGCAAAGAACGGCATCAATGTGCGCGTCATCCCGAGTTTTAACCCGCTGTACTGCCGGGACGAGGTGCGCAAGATCATTGCGGATTTTAAGCCCGACGTTATCCACTGTCACGGCGGCAAGGCCAATCTGGTCGGCGCGATGCTGCGCGGCAAGAAGATGAATATTCCGGTGCTGACCACCGTACACTCGGACTATCGCTATGACTATCTGGGCAATCCGCTCAAGCAGTGGACGAACGGTCTGGCAAATACCATCGCGCTGCGCTTTCTGGATTTCTACCAGGCAGTCGCTGACCGTATGGCGCGCACGCTCATTTCGCGCGGCTTCAACCCGGAAAAGATTTTCACCATCTATAACGGTATGGATTTCGGCAATCCGATGCAGGGTGTTGACCGTGCGGCTTACTGCAAGGAACACTGGGATGTAGATATCGCGCCCGACGATGTGCTGTGCGGCATTGCTGCGCGTCTGACCGCGGTTAAGGATATCGCAACCTGTGTGCGTGGCTTTGCGGGTGCGGTCAAGGAAGTACCCCAGCTGCGTCTGTTCATCGCAGGCGATGGAGAAGACGAGAAGATGCTGCGCGATCTGGCGCGTGACCTAGGCGTTGCCGATCGTGTGACCTTCTGCGGCTGGGTATCGCCGGTCAACGAGTTCTTTGCGTCTATGGACATTAACCTTTTGACCTCGGTGTCCGAGACCTTCCCGTACTCCATTTTGGAGGGCGTTCTGGAGCACTGTGCGACCATCTGCTCGGATGTCGGCGGCATGAGCGAGCTGATTGACTCGGGTGAAAACGGCTATATCTTCCAGCCGCGTGACCACGAGACGCTGACCCAGCAGCTCATCAAGTTCGGCAAAGACCCGGCACGCCGCAAGCTGTTTGCCGATCGTCTGTATGAGAAGGCGACGCGTGAATACTCGCTCGACACCATGTGCCGCACGCAGGAAGCCAACTATGAGAAGCTGCTGCGCCTGTATCACAAGCCCAAGACCCGACGCGACGGTATTGTGATTTGCGGTGCGTACGGCAAAGGCAACGCGGGTGACGATGCGATTCTGCGCGGTATCGTACAGGAAATGCGTGCTTACGACCCCGACCGTCCGATCACGGTCATGTCGCGCCGTCCGGACGAGACCCGTCTGCTCTATCGCACCAATGCGGTGTACACCTTCAATATTTTTGCCGTGCTGTGGCGGTTCTGCCATTCGGTGCTCTACATCAACGGCGGCGGCAGCCTCATGCAGGACGTGACCTCGACCCGGTCGCTCAAATATTACCTGTTTACGCTCGATGCAGCCAAAAAGCTGGGATGTAAAGTCATGATGTACGGCTGCGGCATCGGCCCCATCCGCAGACCGGGCACCCGGAACCACACCCCCCGCACGACCACCCGCTCGGTCGACCTCATCACGCTGCGCGATGATCTGTCCCGCGGCGAGCTGACCCGCATGGGCATTGTAGAGCCCGAAATCAAGCTGGCAGCCGACCCGACCATCATTCTGCACCCGGCAAGCGAGGCGCAGATGGATCAGGTCATGGAAGATCTGGGCATCCCGGTCGACGGCAAGTATCTGGGCTTTGGTCTGCGCAGCTGGAACGGTCTGGAAGCGGTCGCGGACGAGATCGTCAAGGCGGCAGAGTACGCATACGAGACCTATGGACTCATCCCGGTTTTTGTACCCATTGAGTTCCCGAGCGACCTGACCCCGGCGCGCATGATTGCCGATCGTCTGCACTGTCCGCATTATATGATCGAGCGCCGTCTGCCCATCGAGGAGACCATCGGCATGCTCGCACGCATGAAGACGGTCATCGGCATCCGTCTGCACTCGCTCATGTTCTCGGCTGGCCGCGGCGTACCGGTCATCGGTATGAGCTACGACATCAAGGTCGATGGCTTCCTCAAATATATCGGTTCGCGTACCTGCATTCAGATCGAAGAGGTCACGGCGGACAAGCTGTGCCCGCTGATCGATGAGTGCGTCTCGGGCAAGCTCGACGAGGAAGTGCGCGCCACCGCAGCCCTGCTGCGCGAGCGTGAGCACGAGAACAGTCGTGGTGCGGCTGCGCTTATCCAGGCGGCAGAAGCCGGAAGGTAAGTCGTTTCGCACCAACCTGACCGCATGTGCTCCAGACCTTTTTGTGGATTTGTACGATTTTTGGTAACCTCTCTTGCAAAACACGAACCGGATATGTACAATAGAATCAAGAGGAAACCGATGGTTTTCTATAAACTGCCCGGATTCCGTGGGGAAAGGTCGTGACGGCATGAATTATGTTTGGCTGAACGGTTCAAAACCGTCCTGCGGTCGCACCTTCGTACCCAAAAGCACGGTCTTCTTAGCCCATCGTGCAGGCTTTCAGGGCAGAATTGCATACTTTTAAGAATAAATGCAGGAAGCGGTGAAGAACCGCGCCTGCATTTTATTTTTTAGGCAAAAAAGATTTTTTGGAGCCAGGAGGAAACTTATGAAAAAGGTTTGTATCGTCATGGGGTCGGACAGCGATCTTTCGGTTATGGAAGGCTGCATGAAGCGACTCGATGCGTTCGGTGTACCCTATGAAGTGCGTGTCGTTTCGGCCCATCGCACCCCGGCAGCAGCTGAGACGCTGGCAAAGAATGCCCGCGCGGACGGCTTCGGCGTGATCATCGCGGCGGCCGGCAAGGCAGCACATCTGGGCGGCGTCATCGCGGCGTATACCACGCTTCCGGTCATCGGCGTACCGATCAAGACCTCGATGATGGGCGGACTGGACAGCCTGCTTTCCATGGTGCAGATGCCCAAGGGCATTCCGGTTGCCTGCGTTGCAGTAGACGGTGCAGATAACGCTGCGATCCTGGCAGTACAGATGCTGGCAATCGAGGATGCAGCACTTTCCGATCAGCTGACCAAGTTTAAGGCAGACATGGCCGATGAGGTCGCTGCCAAGGACGAAAAGGTACGCGCACAGTTCGCCTGAGCGTACCTGGGTCGATCAATTTGCTTTTTTAAATTTACCGGATATAAAAGGAGAATGGAATCATGCAGAAGAAAGAACAGCTGTACGAAGGCAAGGCCAAGAAGGTATTTGCAACCGACGATCCAAATCTGTACATTGTAGATTACAAGGACGATGCGACCGCATTCAATGGCCAGAAGAAGGGTCAGATTGCGGGCAAGGGCGTTATTAACAATGTCATGTCCAACCACATGTTCCAGCTGCTCGAGCAGCAGGGCGTACCGACTCACTTCGTTGAGCAGCTCTCCGAGCGTGAGACCGTCGTCAAGAAGGTTTCCATCGTACCGCTCGAGGTCATCATCCGCAACATTTCCGCTGGTTCCTTCGCAAAGCGCTACGGCGTTGAGGAAGGCATCGTGTTCAAGGCACCGACCATTGAGTTCTCCTACAAGAACGACGATCTGGGCGATCCGCTGATCAACGATTACCATGCACTGGCTCTGGGTCTGGCAACCGAGGAAGAGATTGGTGAGATCAAGGCAATGGCATTCAAGGTAAACGAGGTCATGAAGGATTACTTCGATCACCTGAACGTCACTCTGGTTGACTTCAAGCTGGAGTTCGGTAAGACTTCGGACGGCAAGATCATTCTGGCTGATGAGATTTCGCCCGACACCTGCCGCCTGTGGGATAAGACCACCGGCGAGAAGCTGGATAAGGATCGCTTCCGCCGCGATCTGGGCGGTGTCGAGGAGGCATACCAGGAGATCATGCGCCGCGTCATGGGCAAGTAAGAGCAGAACACGGAAAAACAATCGGATGCGTTTCGGCGACCAGCGGCCGCTGAAACGCTCCCTTTCTTTCCACCTGATATGTTTGTTTTAAGAGGTTGCAGAAAAGCATGAAGTATAAAATGAAGAAGCTACCGCGTACGCCGTTTGATAGCGACGCGGTTCACGAGGAATGCGGCGTATTCGGTATCTATGTACCCGAAGGCGTACCGGCCAGCCCGGCACACGAGGCATATACCGCACTCTTCGCCCTTCAGCACCGCGGTCAGGAGGCCTGCGGCATCGCCGTGTGCAATAAGGGCGTGATTCGCTGCCACAAGGACGTTGGTTTGGTAAACGACGTCTTTAACCAGAAGATTCTGGACGGCATGCAGGGCAACATGGCGATTGGTCATGTTCGCTACTCGACCACCGGTCAGCCTTCGCGCGAGAACGCGCAGCCCCTGGCAATTACCCACGTCAAGGGCAATCTGGCCGTTGCACATAACGGTAACCTAGTCAACGCACCCGAGCTGCGCCGTCAGATGGAGATGGGCGGAGGTATCTTCCGCTCGACCTCGGACACCGAGGCGCTGGTCTATGCCATCGTGCGCAAGCGCCTGATTACCCCGTCCATTGAGGCGGCGGTCGTCGAGGCCATGAAGGAGATCATCGGCGCGTACTCCATCGTCGTCATGTCTCCCCGCAAGCTCATCGCAGCCCGCGATCCGCGCGGCATGCGTCCGCTGTGCATGGGTAAGCGCGAGGACGGTGCGGTCATTTTCGCGTCCGAGTCGTGCGCACTGGATGCGCTGGGCGCAGAGTTCGTCCGCGATATCGAGCCGGGTGAGGTTGTTGTCGTCGATAAGGGCGAGGTTCGCTCGCTGCACTGCGGCATTCACGAGAAGAGCGCAGCCTGCGTCTTTGAGTATATTTATTTCGCACGTCCCGACTCGGTCATCGACGGCGCTTCGGTCGACGAAGCCCGCCAGGAGGCCGGACGCTATCTGTGCGAGGAGCACCCGGTCGAGGCCGATGTCGTCATCGGTGTCCCGGACTCCGGTATCCCTGCTGCAATCGGTTATGCCAAGTATTCGGGCATTCCCTACGGCGTGGGTCTGATTAAGAATCGTTATATCGGCCGTACCTTCATCCAGCCCGGTCAGGACAAGCGCGAGCGCTCGGTACGCCTGAAGCTCAACGCGCTGCGCCGCACGGTTGAGGGCAAGCGCGTCGTCATGGTCGACGATTCCATCGTGCGTGGTACCACGGTGGCTCGTCTGGTCAAGCTCATCCGCGACGCGGGCGCAAAGGAAGTACACATGCGTATTTCCGCACCGCCGTTCCGTCATCCCTGCTTCTTCGGCACCGACATTCCCGACCGCGATCAGCTGCTCGCGCATAACCGCACGGTCGAGGAGATGCGCGAGATCATCGGTGTTGACTCGCTGGGCTTCCTGTCGGTTGAGGCGGCAAACAAGATTGCAGTCGGCGCAAAGTGCTCCTTCTGTGACGCTTGCTTTACCGGCGTTTACCCCATGCCGGTACCTGAAAGCGTGGAAAAAAACATTTTTGAGATGGAAATTCAGTAAGATTTGGTCAGAGAGAGGACGGATGGCAGCATCTTCTGCCGTCCGTACCGGGCCGATAGGCCCTGCATGATTTTGAAGGGAGATTTTTATGATCGAGAGTCGTTCTGAAAGTTATAAAGCCGCAGGCGTTGACGTGGTTGCAGGCTATGAGGCCGTTAAGCTCATGAAGCCCCACGTCGAGAGCACCTTTACCAAGGGCGTTATTGGTACCCTGGGCGGTTTCGGCGGTCTGTTCGCACCCGATTTCAAGGGAATGCAGGAGCCGGTGCTGGTTTCCGGCACCGACGGCGTGGGCACCAAGCTCAAGCTGGCCTTCCTGATGAACAAGCATGACACCATCGGTATCGACTGCGTTGCAATGTGCGTCAACGACATCGCTTGCTGCGGTGCAAAGCCCCTGTTCTTCCTCGACTACATCGCAGTCGGCAAGAATGTTCCCGAGCGCGTTGCAAACATCGTCATCGGTATCGCTGAGGGCTGCCGTCAGGCAGGCTGTGCGCTGATCGGCGGCGAGACGGCTGAGATGCCCGGCTTCTATCCCGAGGACGAGTACGATGTTGCAGGCTTCTCGGTTGGTATGGTCGACAAGCCCAAGATGATCGACGGCAGCCGCATGCAGGCTGGCGACGTGCTGATCGGTGTCGCTTCTTCCGGTGTGCACTCCAACGGCTATTCGCTCGTGCGCAAGACCCTGGGCGTCAATGAGAAGTCGGTCATGCGTTACAGCGACGAGCTGGGCATGACCATTGGTGAAGCACTGCTGACCCCGACCAAGATCTACGTCAAGACGGTCAATACCCTGCTGGAAAACGGCGTGGATGTCAAGGGCATCAGCCACATCACCGGCGGCGGTTTCTATGAGAACATTCCGCGTATGCTGCCGAATAATATCTGCGCTTCCATCGAGCAGGCAGCTGCTCCCGTTCTGCCCATCTTCCGTGTCATTCAGAAGGCTGGCAACATCCCGGAGCGCGATATGTACAACACCTTCAATATGGGTCTGGGTCTTGTTATGGCGGTTGCCAAGGAAGACGCAGACAAGGCGCTCGCTTCCATCGCAGCCGCAGGCGAGACCGGCTACATCATCGGTGAGTGCGTAACCGGTGAAAAGGGTATTCAGCTGCGATAAGACGAGAAGGGGAGAGCGATATGACCAAGATAGCAGTTCTCGTCTCGGGCGGCGGCACCAACTTGCAGGCACTCATCGACGCACAGGCACGCGGTGAAATTGTAGATGGCAAGCTGGACTTCGTGCTCTCGTCCAACCCGGACGCGTACGCACTCGAGCGCGCGGCCAAGGCGGGAATCGAGACCGACGTGCTGCGCCGCCGCGATTTCGCGGACGCCGAGCAGTACGGTGTGGCGCTGCATGAAAAGCTGACGGCACGCGGCATCGGCCTGATCGTGCTGGCCGGCTTTATGACCGTCCTGCCCGATTCCTTCTGCCACAAGTGGCAAAATCAGATCATCAACGTCCATCCGTCCCTCATCCCGTCCTTCTGCGGCGAGGGATTCTACGGCCTGCGCGTGCACGAAGCTGCACTGCGCAAGGGTGTCAAGGTGACCGGCGCGACCGTGCACTTTGTCTCCGAGGTCGTGGATGGCGGCGCGATCATCCTGCAAAAGGCGGTCGAGATCGAGCCGGACGATACCCCCGAAACGCTGCAAAAACGGGTCATGGCGCAGGCCGAACACATTCTGCTGCCGCGTGCGGTCAGCCTGTTCTGTCAGGGTAAGCTGCACGTTCGAGATGACCGTGTGACCATTGAATGATAACTGAAAGGGGCATTTTCTATGTCTAGCATGTTCGTTTCCGATTTTTCCAACGTTTTTCATATCACAGAAGAACTCGAAAGCAATACCTATCCCGGCCGAGGCCTGATGATGGGCACCACGCCCGACGGTGACACCTCGGTTATGGTATATTTCATCATGGGTCGCAGCGAAAACAGCCGCAACCGTGTATTCACCGAGACCGAGGACGGCATCCGCACCGAGGCATTCGACCCCTCCAAGTGCTCCGACCCGTCGCTCATCATCTACCATCCGGTACGTGTTTACGGTGGCCGCACCATCGTGACCAACGGTGACCAGACCGACACCATCCGCGACGCACTGGCCGAGGGCAAGAGCTACATTGATGCGCTGCGCACCCGTCGCTTTGAGCCCGACGAGCCCAACTTCACCTCCCGTATCTCTGCGATGATGAACGAAGACGGTTCCTACGCGCTGTCCATCCTCAAGTACTTCCACAGCGACCCGGATGCCTGCAAGCGCTTCTTCTTCGAGTATGACAAGCCGGTTAAGGGACGCGGTCACTTCATCCACACCTACATGTGCGACGGCAACCCGCTGCCCTTCTTCCGCGGCGAGCCTAAGTGCGTCTTTGTCGAGGATACCCCCATCGACACCTATGCCGATCAGCTGTGGAATGCACTGGACGAGAACAATAAGATTTCGATCTTCGTGCGCTACATCAACCGCA
Organism: uncultured Butyricicoccus sp.; assembly: GCA_959018045.1. Lineage (GTDB taxonomy): Bacteria > Bacillota > Clostridia > Oscillospirales > Butyricicoccaceae > Butyricicoccus. The sequence goes on from CAUEJN010000014.1 coordinate 15,464, forward strand.
AGACCGGCGAGACCCAGACCGTCATCAAGAACAAGCATCAAAAGTAAGCGGAGGCAGCAAAAACATGAAAGAATTAGAGCTGAAATACGGCTGTAACCCCAATCAGAAGCCCGCACGCATCTTTATGGACGAGGGAGAGCTGCCCATCGAGGTGCTCAACGGCCGTCCGGGCTATATCAATTTCCTGGATGCATTCAACTCCTGGCAGCTCGTGCGCGAGCTCAAGGCGGCAACCGGCTATCCGGCTGCGGCATCGTTTAAGCATGTTTCGCCCGCTGGTGCAGCGCTGGGCTATCCGCTGAGCGACACCGAAAAGGCTATCTACTTTGTTGAGGGCGAGCTGTCGCCCATCGCATGCGCATACGCACGTGCACGCGGCGCCGACCGTCTGTGCTCTTACGGCGACTGGGTTGCCCTGTCCGACGAGTGCGACGCAGACACCGCACGCCTGCTGGCGGTCGAGGTGTCCGACGGCATCATCGCACCCGGCTACACCGACGAGGCTCTGGCCATTCTCAAGGCCAAGCGCAAGGGCGGCTACAACGTTGTCAAGATCGATGCAGATTACGAGCCCAAGGCCATCGAGCGCCGTGACGTGTTCGGCATCACCTTCGAGCAGGGTCACAACGACCTCAAGATCGATGCTGACATGCTGAACAATATCGTTACCGACAACAAGGAGTTGACCGACGAGGCAAAGCGTGATATGATCGTTTCGCTCATCACGCTCAAGTACACCCAGTCGAACTCGGTCTGCTATGTCAAGAACGGCCAGACCATCGGCGTTGGTGCTGGTCAGCAGAGCCGTATCCACTGCACCCGTCTGGCAGGCCAGAAGGCAGACAACTGGTATCTGCGCCAGCATCCCAAGGTAATGGGCTTGCAGTTTGTCGACGGTATCCGCCGTCCCGACCGTGATAACGCAATCGATATCTATATCTCGGACGAGTACGAGGACGTTCTAGCAGAGGGCGTTTGGCAGAATACCTTTAAGGTCAAGCCCGAAGTGCTGACCCGCGAGGAAAAGCAGGCGTGGATCGCAACCCAGACCGGCGTGACCGTCGGTTCGGACGCGTTCTTCCCGTTCGGTGACAACGTTGAGCGCGCACGCAAGTCCGGTGTGCAGTACATCGTACAGCCGGGCGGCTCCATCCGCGACGATCATGTCATCATGACCGCAAACAAGTACGGCATTGTCATGTCGTTCACCGGTGCGCGTCTGTTCCATCACTAAAAGATTGCAGACCGAAGAGTCTAACGATGCACCAAACCAAAACAGAGCGGGGTTACCCGCTCTGTTGTTATAGAAGGAGAACAAACAGGTTATGGATCGGAAAACAGGTGGGAAAAGCTGCCTGATCGGCTTTGTTTTACTGGTGGCATCCCACTGGACAGGCTCATTTGCATGGATCGCACGCCTGCTCGGCTATATCGGTATCGCCAACGGCACCGCAGCCTTGCAGCAGGACGGCAATGTCTGGATGCACCGCGCGAACCGTTTCAGTACGGTCGCGGTGGGTGTGTTTGCCGTGCTGGAAATCGTATCGCTGACCGGGCTTGTGCAGGTCGGTCGTCAGATTGATCTGCTGCTCTCATGCGTTTTTGCGCTGATCTGTGCAGCCTGCACCCTGATGGGTCTGTTTACCCGGAAAAAGGAGGAACATCAATGAAAGTTCTGGTAATCGGCGGCGGCGGACGTGAGCACGCCATCTGCGTGACGCTCGCGAAGAGCCCCAAGGTAGATAAAATCTGGTGCGCACCCGGAAACGGCGGTATTGCGCAGGTTGCAGAGTGTGTGGATATTAAGGCCACCGACATTGACGGTGTAGTTGCCTTTGCCAAGGGAAATAAGCCCGACCTGGTCATGGTCGCACCTGATGATCCGCTGGCACTCGGTATGGTCGATGCGCTCGAGGCAGCGGGCATCCGCGCCTTTGGCCCGCGCAAGAACGCAGCCGTGATCGAGGGCTCCAAGTCCTTTGCCAAGGATCTCATGCACAAGTATAACATCCCGACGGCTGGATACGCGGTCTTCGAGGACTCTGCTTCGGCGATTGATTACATCAAGGAGCAGGGCGCACCGATCGTCGTCAAGGCCGACGGTTTGGCACTGGGCAAGGGTGTTACGGTTGCGATGACAGAAGAGGACGCCATTGCGGCAGTCAAGGACGCGATCGACGGCGGCGCATTCGGCGGCGCAGGCGCTCGTGTGGTCGTCGAGGAATACCTGACCGGCCCTGAAGTGTCGGTTCTGGCATTCGTTGACGGCAAGCACCTCAAGACCATGCCCTCGGCACAGGATCACAAGCGTGCTTACGATCACGACGAAGGCCCGAACACCGGTGGTATGGGTGCATTCTCGCCCTCTCGCTTCTACACCGAGGACATTGCTGCACAGTGCATGGAAACCATTTTTAAGCCCACCGTTGCCGCGATGGCAGCCGAAGGCCATCCCTTCAAGGGCGTTCTGTACTTTGGCCTCATGCTGACCCCCAAGGGCCCCAAGGTCATCGAGTACAATGCTCGTTTTGGCGATCCCGAGACCCAGGCTGTGCTGTCCCGACTGGACTCTGATCTGTACGATATCTTTAACGCGGTCATCGACGAGAAGCTGGAAGAAATCGACATCAAGTGGAAGGACGACGCGGCTTGCTGCGTGGTTATGGCGTCGGGCGGCTACCCCAAGGCATACGAAAAGGGTAAGGTCATTACCGGTCTTGACGACGTGACCGACTCCTTTGTCTTCCATGCGGGTACCAGCCTGAAGGACGGCCAGATCGTGACGAGCGGCGGCCGCGTGCTGGGCGTGACTGCAACTGCGCCAACTTTGGATGAGGCCATCCAGAAGGCGTATGCGGATGTGCACAAGATTCACTTTGACAAGGCACATTTCCGCACCGATATTGGTATTAAGAAAGGATAACCCATGGACGCAAATAAGCAGAAACAGATTTTAGGCTGCATGAATGATGTGCTGGGTCAGAACGGCTTCCGTTCCGAGCTCATCGAGCAGACCGAACACACCCCGCTGATGCTGCGCGCTGAGAGCCAGCGCCTGGGCAAGGTTGCCAAGGAGGCAACGATTGAGGCGTGCTTCATTCCGATTTCGCTTCCCGACGAGAACAGCGGCCTGCTGCAGTTCTTTGTCACCCTCTTTAACAACGTGCCCGAGCAGAATCAGGCACAGGTGGAAAAGGCCTGCCGTTACTGCAATGACTTTTCCGCACTCGGTCAGTTTGGCTTCTTCCAGCCTGCTGGTCAGATTTACCTCAAGCATAACACGCTGGTCGATGCCAGTCTGGATCTCGAAAAGGTCATCACCTTTGTCGCAGACAACATTTCGCTGCTGGTCGCTTCGGCGACCCGCTTTATGGATGCGTTTGCTGCGGTTGGCTTCTCAGGCCTGACGGTCGATGTTGCCATCGAGCAGGAACTGCTGCCCAAGGTCTAAGTACATGAAAAGCCCGGATCTGATATGATCCGGGCTTTTTGCTGTCTGGCTATTTGGCGGGCGATATGCTATAATATTGCTGATCCTATCACACTTTTTGGAGCAATGACCAGATAAACGGCCGGAACCTTACGCATCCGTGCCGAATCAAGCACAGGATAGAAGGAGACCCACCATGGCAAGACAGAAAAACAAAATTTACCGCGCGGAGATCGTGGACTACACAGCCGAGGGCAGCGGTGTCGCGCGGATCGAGGGAATGGCAGTTTTTGTACCCAATACCGCGGTCGGTGACCAGTGCGACATCCGCATCGTCAAGGTCAATAAGCGCATGGCCTTCGGCAGACTGGATCGCGTCATCATCCCTTCGCGCGACCGTATCGAGCCGGCTTGCCCGGTTGCGGGAAAGTGCGGCGGCTGCTGCTTCCAGCACATTTCCTACGAGGCAGAACTGCGCGCTAAGTTCAAAAAGGTAGATGATGCACTGTTCCATCTGGGTGGTACACCGGGTATTTTGGACGGTATCACCGGCGCGGACGAGACGACGCATTACCGCAACAAGGCGCAGTATCCGGTCGGACAGGACGCACACGGCACCTACACCGGTTTTTATCGTCCGCACAGTCACGATATCGTCAAGACCGACCGCTGTTTGATTCAGTCCGAGCGGGCTGACCGTCTGGCGGCTGCTGTTTGTGCGTGGATGGACGCGTATAACGTGACCGCATACGACGAAAAGACCGGAAAGGGGCTCATCCGGCATATCTACGTGCGTACGGGTGCGGTCAGCGGAGAGACCCACCTGTGCCTGATTGCCACGCGCAGCAAGCTGCCTGCGGCTGACGATCTGATCGAACGTCTGACCAAGGCCGAGCCGTCGCTGGTCGGTATCGTGGTCAATATCAATAAGCGCGGCGATAATGTCATTTTGGGACAGCACACCGTCACGCTGTGGGGCGAGCCGGTCTTGCAGGACAGCCTGTGCGGCAACGTGTTCCAGCTGTCGCCGCATGCATTCTATCAGGTCAATCACGCCCAGACCGAAAAGCTGTATGCGCGTGCGCTGGAGCTGGCCGACCTGCACGGCGGCGAGACAGTCGTTGACCTGTACTGCGGTGCGGGTACGATTACGCTTGCGTTGGCAGCCAAGGCGGGCAAGGTCATCGGCGTCGAGATCGTTCCCGAGGCCATCGAGAATGCCAAGGAGAATGCCGCGCGCAATGGCGTGGAAAATGTGTCCTTTATCTGTGCGGATGCCGGTCAGGCAGCTATGATGCTGGCCGAGCGGGGAGAGCGTCCGGACGTACTGACCGTCGACCCGCCGCGCAAGGGACTGGACGAACAGGCAGTGGAGGCCATCGCACGCATGCAGCCGCCCAAGGTCGTCTATGTCTCCTGTGATCCGGCAACGCTGGCACGTGACCTCAAGCGCTTTGCCGAGTATGGCTATTATGCGCAGACTGCACGGGCCTTTGACTTGTTCCCGCGCACAAAACATGTGGAAACTGTGCTGGTTTTAACAAAAAAGACAGACGATCAAGCTGAATAAATGAGAAAAAGCCGGACAAATGTCCGGCTTTTGTTGTATCTCAGAATGGTTTATGCGTTACGCAGCATCTCTTCCAGCTGCTCGCGGGCATGCAGGCCAACTGCACGCTGTACTTCCTTGCCGTTCTTGACAACAACCAGGGTGGGGATGCTCATAACGCGGAAGTGCTGAGCCAGTTCGGGCTGCTCGTCAACGTTTACCTTGCCGACGTTCAGGCCGTCTGCTGCCATCTGGTCAATGATCGGGCCCTGACGCTGGCAGGGACCGCACCAGGTTGCCCAAAAGTCCAGCAGGATGGGGCTGCCTGCGTTTACAACTTCCTGCTCAAAGTTCTGCTTGGTGATCTGCTTTGCCATATCTATCGACTCCTTTTCGGTCTGTAAATTACAATCTTTGCAATCAGTCTTTCCTGATGTTGGTATCAGTATACCGCATTCGTGTGGATTTATCCGTGACCAAGTCACAGTTCGGGATGGTTCTTGCGATAGGTGCGGACGTACTGGATGGCAGACAGACCGGCAACCGTGCCGTCGTGTACGGCCTTGGCTACCTGAAGCAGGCCGCCCGTGCAGTCGCCTGCGGCGAACAGACCGGGCAGAGCGGTCTGCATCTCGCGGTCTACCTGAACGTTGCCCTTTTCGTCGAGTGCAGCACCGATGCGTCGTGCCATCTCACTGCCGCCTGCCGTGCCCAGTGCGATAAACACACCGTCGAGCGGGAGGGTCTCACCGTCGGCAAAGCGCACGCCTTCCACCTGCCCTTCGCCGACAATTGCCTCGATCGGGCGGGTATCCAGCGGGTAAGGGCAGGGCTTGCTGAAGGTCTGGGGAGCACCGCCGGTCAGAATGGTGATCGAACCAGCCATGCCCAGTTCTTCGGCCTCGCTCAGTGCGTAATCACCGCTGCCCAGCACGGCAACGCGCTTGCCGCGGTAGAAAAAGGCGTCGCATACGGCGCAATAGCTCACGCCGCGGCCGTCGAGCTCGCGCAGACCGGCAATGGGCGGTGCGGCACGCTTGACACCGGTCGCCAGAATAACCGCGATGGCCTCATAAGCGCCGTCGGTCGTGGTCACCGTGTAGGTGTCAAATCCCGAAACACCCAGAACTTGGGTGCGCACGATGCGTGCGCCCAGCGCCTCGGCCTGTGCTTCGCCCTGTGCGTGCAGCTCGGCACCGCTCATGGGCTGAATGCCGTAAACGTTCTCAATTCGCTCGGCTTTTTCCAGCGCACCCATGCCTTGCGACAGCAGGAGGGGCTTGAGTCCTGCACGCGCCGCATATAGCGCTGCCGCAGTGCCTGCGGGGCCGGAACCGATAATAATGATGTTTTCCAT
>CAUEJN010000015.1 GCA_959018045.1 uncultured Butyricicoccus sp.
ACCTGCAGCCTTTCGAGAAAGGCTGGCGAAAGCTTTATTTCGCCTGCGGGCGGGAATTGGTGCGGTGCCATTTTTTCAAAAGAAAACCGCGATCCCATCAAAGACAGAATCGCGGCAATCAAAAAGAGGAATGTAAAGGAAAGCGAATTTATTTGCGCAGCAGGCAGCGCAGGCGCTCAGCAGCCTCATGGGTACGCTCCTGATCGCCAAACGCGGTCAGACGGAAGAAATCCTTGCCGTTTGCGCCGAAGCCCTCGCCCGGCGTACCAACGACGTGCGCTTCCTCGAGCAGATAGTCGAAGAAGGTCCAAGAATCCATGCCGTTCGGGCACTTGAGCCACAGATACGGGCTGTTTTTGCCGCCGGTGTACCAGATACCCAGCTCGTCCAGCGTCTCGGACAGCACGCGGGCGTTCTCGCGGTAGTAGTCCAGCGTGTGCTGAATTTCTGCCATACCTTCAGGGGTAAAGACGGCAGCGGCACCCTTCTGTACGATGTAGGGTACGCCGTTGAACTTGGTAGTCTGACGGCGCAGCCACATAGCGTGCAGCTTGCCCTCTGCCAGTGCCTTGGGCACAATGGTCCAGCCGCAGCGCGTGCCGGTGAAGCCTGCCATCTTGGAGAACGAGCAGAACTCGATCGCGCAGGTTTTTGCACCCTCGATTTCGAAGATGGAGCGCGGCAGGTCGGGCTCGCTGATGAAGCACTCGTAAGCTGCGTCGAAGAGGATAATGGCACCCTGCTCGTTTGCATAGTTGACCCACGCGGTCAGGCCAGCACGGTCGTAGACCGCACCAGTCGGGTTATTGGGCGAGCACATATAAATAATATCGGCATGCTGTCTCACGTCGGGCAGGGGAAGGAAACCGTTGTCCTCGGTCGCGCTGACATAGACGATTTTGCGGCCAGCCATGAGGTTGGTATCGACATAGACCGGATAGACCGGGTCGGGAACGAGTACAATGTTATCGGACGAGAACAGGTCGAGAATGTTGCCCAGATCGCTCTTTGCACCGTCCGAGATAAAGATTTCGTCGGCCTCAAGTTCAATATTGCGGTCGCCGTAATACTTCTGTACTGCCTGCTTGAGGAAGTCATAACCCTGCTCGGGACCGTAGCCGTGCAGCGTTTCCTGACGGCCCTGATCGTCTACGGCATCGTGCAGCGCGCGGATGACCGCGGGTGCATGGGGACGGGTTACGTCACCGATGCCCAGACGGATGATGTCAGCCTCGGGGTGTGCCTGCTGGAATGCCGATACCTTGTGTGCGATGGTGGAAAACAGATAGCTCTCGGTCAGGTCTTCATAGTGTCGGTTAATCTGCATGGTTTTGATTTCTCCTCTCAGCGGCTGCGATAAACGCCCGGAACAGCGGATGCGCATGGTTGGGGCGGGACTTGAATTCGGGGTGGAACTGTACACCGACGTAGAAGGGGTGGTCGGGGATCTCGACGGCCTCGACCAGCTTGCCGCTGGGCGAAACGCCGGTCACGCGCAGACCGGCCTGCTCGAGCGTGTCGCGGAAGGTGCTGTTGAACTCGTAGCGGTGGCGGTGACGTTCCTGTATTTCTTCTGCCGCGTAGGCGTGCGACAGGATGGAATCGGGTAAAATGCGGCAGGGATAAGCGCCGAGGCGCATGGTGCCGCCCTTCTGGGTGACTTCCTGCTGCTCGTTCATCAGGGCGATGACTGGATGGGCGGTGTCGGGGTCGAACTCGGTCGAGTGCGCGTCCTGCCAGCCCAGTACAGAACGGGCGTAGGACATAACAGCGATCTGCATGCCCAGACAGATGCCGAAATAGGGAATGCCATGCTTGCGGGCGTAGTTTGCTGCGCACAGCATGCCCTCGATGCCGCGTGAGCCGAAGCCGCCGGGCAGGATGATGCCGTCGGCACCGGCGAGCAGCTGGCCTGCCGTGCCGTCGGTGATGGCTTCGGAGTCCACCCAGTCGATGTCGACAAAGCAGCCGACCTCATAGCCCGCGTGGTGCAGCGCCTCTGCAACCGACAGATAAGCGTCGTGCAGCTTGACGTACTTGCCGACCAGCGCAATCTTAACCCGACCATTTCGCGCGTCCATGCGGGCGAGCATTTCGGTCCACTCGCCGAGGTCGGGTGCGGGAACGTCCAGACCTAACTCACGGCACACGATGTCGGACAGATGGCTGCGCTCGAGCATGAGCGGTGCGCGGTACAGCTCGGGTACCGTGCGGTTTTCGATGACGCAGTCGGGTGCGACGTTGCAGAACAGCGAAATTTTTGCCTTGATCTCCTCATCCAGCGGACGGTCGACGCGGCAGATGATGAGGTCGGGCTGGATGCCCATGCCGCGCAGCTCCTTGACCGAGTGCTGGGTGGGTTTGGACTTGGGCTCATCCGAACCCGAGATGAAGGGCACGAGGGTGACGTGCAAGAACAGACAGTTGCGCCGTCCGACCTCGGCTGCCACCTGACGGATGGCCTCGAGGAAGGGCTGGGACTCGATATCGCCGGTCGTACCGCCGATCTCGGTGATGACCACGTCCGCGCCGGTCTTTTGACCGACCCCGTAGATAAAGGACTTGATCTCACCGGTGATGTGCGGGATGACCTGCACGGTCTCGCCCAGATATTCGCCTGCGCGCTCCTTATTGAGCACGTTCCAGTACACCTTGCCGGTGGTCAGGTTGGAAAACTGGTTGAGGTCTTCGTCGATAAAGCGTTCGTAATGTCCGAGATCCAGGTCGGTTTCCGCGCCGTCCTCGGTGACGAACACTTCACCGTGCTGGAACGGGCTCATAGTACCCGGATCGACGTTGATATAGGGGTCGAGCTTCTGGGCTGCGACCTTGAGCCCGCGGCTTTTGAGCAGACGGCCGAGCGAAGCGGCGGTGATGCCCTTGCCCAGACCGGAGACCACGCCGCCGGTTACGAAGATATATTTGGTCATGTGAAACGTCCCTTTCTCTGTTAGTCGGCATCCGCCTGTAAAATATCGCAGGCGACCGCCCGTTTGGTTTTACGCTCGTCCATCGCGCGGCGCTCGATGTAGGCGTGCGCTTCGGGTTCGGTCATGCCGCAGCACTCGATCAGGATGCACTTGGCGCGGCTGATCAGGCGCTGATCTTCCAGCTTTTGGCGCAGACGGCGGTTTTCGTCGATGAGTTTGCCCAGACGGCGGTGAGAGGCCTGCGCCAGACGGATGCACTGCTGCAGGAGCAGACGGCTGACCGGCTTGGGCAGGATGAGCACGCCGGTGTCGGTGACCTTGGACGCGACCGCGTCGGCCTCATCGGCGGCGACGAGCAGCAAGACCCCGGCTACGGTATATTGTGCCATGTCCTGCGCCAGCTCGTGCCCGAACTCATCGGACAGGGGCGTGTTGATGATGACCAGGTCGAAGTCCTGGTCTGCCAGCCTGCGCCGCGCATCCACGCTGCTCAGAGAGACCAGAAATTCAGCCTGCACGCCGCATTCGCGCAGGAAATTTTCCAGCGCCGCAGCGCTGCGCTTGGTGTGTGCGACGAGCAATACGCGATCCAAGCCCGCCCCCTCCTTTCCTCATGGATGTCTGTTACCAGCGTGCGAAATACAGGTCGTCCTCGGCGGCCTTGCGGTCGGATGCACGTGACACCGTTTCCCACTCGCGCGCCTTGACGGCCAGATAACTGCTCAGCAGCGGTTCGGGGATGATGGACGGGATGAACGCGCTGTGCTGTGTGTACTCCAGCGCCTCGTGCAGCGTACCGGGCAGCAGCTCGTACTGTGCGAGCACGTCGGCGGGTGCGGTGAACAGATCGTGGTTGCAGGCCGGGGGCAGGGTCAGACGGTCGGCGATGCCCTCCAGACCGGCGTGAATGAGCAGGGTGAAGGCCAGATAGGGATTTGCCGTCGGGTCGGGTGCACGCAGCTCCATGCGGCGGAAATCGCCGTGCGCGGCCGGGATGCGGACGAGCTGGGAGCGGTTCTGGTGCGACCAAGACACAAAGCGCGGCGCTTCGAACTCACCGAAGCGGGCATAGGAGTTGGTCAGCGGGTTGAGGAAGGCGGCCAGCTCATGCGCACGGCGCAGGATGCCCGCGATGAACTGTTCGGAGATCTCCGAGTGCACGCCCTTTTCGGTCTCGATGATGTTGCGTCCGCCCTGGAACAGCGAGATATTGACGTGCAGACCGCTGCCCGGCTGACCGGGGATGGGCTTGGGCAGGAAGGAGGCAAACAGTCCATTGAGACTTGCCACCGTCTTGACGACCGACTTAAAGGTGGTCAGGTTATCGGCGGCTGCGAGCGGGGAGGCATACTGGAAGTCAATTTCATTTTGCCCAGGTCCCTGCTCATGATGCGAGCGCTCGGGCTGAATGCCCATTTCCTCGAGCGTCAGGCAGACCTGACGGCGCACGTTCTCGGCGCGGTCGAGGGGCGCAATGTCGCAGTAACCGGCGCGATCGTGCGGGATGTGGGTCGGATAGCCGGCCTCGTCGCGCTGGAACAGGTAAAATTCACATTCGGTGCCGAATTTGCAGGTCAGATCGTGTTCGCGTGCGCGGCGCACGGCCTGCCGGAGCAGGAAACGGCCGTCACCGGGGAAGGGCTGGCCGTCGGGCTGACGGATTTCGCAGTAAAAGCGCACGACACGTCCCTGACTGGGCCGCCAGGGCAGGATCGAGAGCGTGGTGGGATCGGGGAAGAGCAGCAGATCGCTTCCGTCCGGGGAAGCGAAGCCCGGGAAGGCGGCAGCGTCAAAGCTGATGCCCTCGCGGAAGGCACGCGCCAGCTCGCCGGGCATGATCGAGATGTTCTTTTGTACGCCGAAGATATCGCAAAAGGCGAGACGGATGAACTTGACGTCATTTTCCTCGATGAACTCGATGGCCTCGCTCGTGGTGTAGTGCAGCATAGAAAAAATCCTCCTGACCGTGCAGAAAAATAGAAAAAGCGTCCGCAAAAAGAGGCAGCGATGACAGCACTGCCGAACTTCTGCGGACGCCATTGTCCGTTCTTATTGTATCCCGGCGTGCACGCCGCGTCAAGGGAAAGGCGCGATTTGTTTTGCATTTCTGCACATTCTCCAGAAAAAAACGGACGGCAGGGGCTTGGGACGCGCGGGTTGCACAAAAGCGCAGCGGGCAGATCAAAACCGGACAAGCGGGACGAAAAAAAAGAACCGGTTAGATCACGAACGTGACCCATTCCGGTTCTTTTGCGAGATTTGCAGATTACTTGGTCAGCACGCCGTCGGTGATGTAGCTGATCCACTCGGCAAGGTTTGTCGTGTGGTCGCTCATGCGCTCGAGGTACTTGGCGATCATCAGATAATCGACGTACTGGGGAATGTGCTCGGGCTCCTGCTCCATGAGCGTGCACAGCGAGGTGACCATGTTTTCGAACGCCTCATCCTGATTGTCGTCCTGACGAACAACAGCACGGGCAGAGTCAACGTCCAGCTCGACGTAGGCCAGTACGGTGGCACGCAGCATGTCCTTGACGCGGGTGAGCATGTCAGCCAGACCGTCGGGCTGCGAGACGCGCGGCAGGGCGGAGAGCTTTAAAACATACTCTGCGATGTCGCTGCAATGGTCAGCGATGCGCTCAAGGTCGGAGATCATGCGCATGATGGAGGCGATGCGGCGCCAGTCGCCTGCGACCGGTGCCTGCATGGCGACCAGATTGAGGCAGTGCTGTTCGATGCTGCGCTCCATCTGATCGAATACGTCGTCGCCGTCGATCAGGCGCTGTGCGCCCACGGCATCCACGTCGGAGAGCACGCGGATGGTTTGATTGATGGACTGCTCGAGTGTGGTGCCCATCTTGAGGACGCGGTGGGTGATGGCATCGAGCTCTGCGGTGTAGAGATTGCGCATAGTGTGTGGTTCCTCCTGAAAATCAGCCGAAACGGCCGGTGATGTAATCCTCGGTCTTCTTTTCGTGAGGATTGGTAAAGATCTGCTTGGTGTCACCGAACTCGATCAGCTCGCCAACCAGGAAAAAGGCGGTCTTGTCGGAAATACGGGTTGCCTGCTGCATGTTGTGGGTGACGATGACGACCGTGTAGTTCTTTTTGAGCTCGGCCATCAGATCCTCGATGCGCAGGGTGCTGCCGGGGTCGAGCGCCGAGGTAGGCTCGTCCATGAGCAGCACGTCGGGCTGTACGGCCAGTGCGCGTGCGATGCACAGACGCTGCTGCTGACCGCCCGACAGGCCGAGCGCGCTCTTCTTGAGACGGTCCTTGACCTCGTCCCACAGCGCTGCGCCGCGCAGAGCGTTCTCGACGATCTCGTCGAGCTCGCGCTTGCTGTGGTTGCCGTGCAGGCGCGGGCCGTAAGCGATGTTGTCATAGATGCTCATGGGGAAGGGATTGGGCTTCTGGAAGACCATGCCGACCTGACGGCGCAGGGCGGTCACGTCCACATCGGGAGAGAAGATATCCTTGCCCTGCAAAGTGACCTCGCCAGTGATGCGCACCGACGGGATGAGGTCATTCATGCGGTTTAAGGTCTTGAGGAAGGTGGATTTGCCGCAGCCCGACGGGCCGATAAGCGCGGTGATCTCGTTTTTGCCGATCTTCATATCGATGCCCTTGAGGGCCTCGGTTTCACCGTAATAGAGGTGCAGATTTTTGGATTCCAGAATGGGTTGCGGCTTTGCGTTATCAAGCATGAGACAGACTCCTTTGCTGCGTTTGGATCAAACAGACGTTACTGATACTTGCGGGCAAGTCCCTTCTGCGCGAGCTTTGCGGCGCAGTTGAGGAGAAAGACCAGAATCAGCAGGATGGCGGCGATGGCGAAAGCGACTTCGAACTCAGCGCGCTCGCCCGCGTAGATGTAGAGTGCGACCGACAGCGTGCCGCCGCCGCGGGAGTACGCTTCGATGATGTTGCCAGCAATGATGGTGGCACTGCCTGCGGTGAACAGCAGCGCTGCGCTCTCACCGACGATACGGCCGATGGACAGGATGCAGCCGGTGACAATACCGGGCAGGGAAGAGGGCAGGATGATGGTGCGGATCATGTGCCACTTGGTCGCGCCCAGACCGAGCGCACCCTCGCGGTAGCTCTGGGGAACGGTCTTGAGGCTCTCCTGGGTGGTACGGATGATGGTGGGCAGAATCATGATAACCAGGGTCAGGCAGCCCGACAGCAGGCTGGTACCCAGACCGAGTACCTGCTTAAAGACCAGCATGCCGACCAGACCGTAGATGATGGACGGGATACCGGACAGGGTCTCGGTGGCAAACTCGATGACGCTCGAGAAGGTCTTGTTGGTGGCGTATTCGGTCAGATAGATGGCCGCACCCACGCCAAGCGGCAGCGCGATGAGCAGGGTCAGCAGGATGATGTACAGAGTATTGAGCAGGTTGGGCAGGATGCCGATGGTGTCCTTGAGGGTGCTGGGTTTGGTCGAGAGAAGTTCCCAGGTGACCTCAGGCAGGCCGCGCACAAAGATGTATCCGAGCAGACCGACGAGCAGCAGCACGGTGAAAGCCGCACAGGCGTACATGATGCCGGTCATCAGACCGCCCTTGACGCGGCGGACAGCGGCGTGGTTCATTTTGCCGACCGTACACGACTGGGTACGGGAGCGGGTCGTTGTCGTAGATGCAGCTTGACTCATTTGGTTGCAGCTCCTTTCTTGAGGATGCGGCCGAGCAGGAGGTTGATGAGCATGATGAAGATAAAGAGGATCAGGCCGATGCTGAACAGCGCTTGTTTTTGCAGGCTGCCGTCTGCGGCGTAGCTCATTTCGCTTGCAACTGCGGTGGTCAGGAAGCGGACACTGGTGAACAGGCCGGGCATGTTGGCGACGTTGCCGGCGACCATCATGACCGCCATGGCCTCACCAATGGCACGGCCGACGCCCAGGACGACGCCTGCGGCGATACCGCTCTTGGCAGCGGGAACGCTGACCTTGCACACGGTCTCGATCCAGGTTGCACCCAGACCCAGGCTTGCCTCCTCGTACTCGGGCGGCACAGCGCGCAGAGCGGTCTCGCTGACCGAGATGATGCTGGGCAGAATCATGACAGCCAGAACCAGGATAGCGGTCAGCAGCGTGCTGCCGCTCTTGAGGTCGAAGAGGTTCATGACGCCGGGAACAAGAACCATCATACCGATCAGGCCGTAAACGACCGAAGGAATGCCCGCGAGCAGCTCAACTGCCGGGTGAACGATGGCTGCGAGCTTGGGAGGCGCGAGCTTGGACAGGAAGATCGCGGTGCACAGGCCGATGGGCACACCGATGATGACCGCACCCAGCGTACCCCAGACGCTGGTCATGATAAAGGGCAGGATGCCGAATTTGGGATCGGCCGCGGTGGACTGCCAGACCTGACCGAAGAGGAAATCGATGGGGCCGATTTCCAGGATAGCGGGCAGACCGGCGATGACCATATAGATGGTGATGAGCAGAACGGCAGCGATGGAAACCATGCCGCAAATGAAAAACACGGTATTCATCACACGTTCGATGACATGTTTGATTTTCATAGGCACTCCTTGGCTGGACGGGGGAAGCCGCGGGGGTTTAGACCGCGGCTTCCAAAGGGATCAGAGAAAAGATTGGAAAGAGATTTGAAAATTGAAGAGGTATCAAGTGTAAGGGGAGCCTTGCCGGGAGGCTTACTTGAGCGGTACAGCGCCCGCCTCAGCGATCAGGTCGGAAACATCCTCGCTGGTTGCGTACTCCATGAAGGCTTTGGTCTGCTCGGTCTGCTCAGCGCCGTCCTTGGTGACGAAGATGAAGGGACGCTGAATCTTGTAGGTGCCGTCCTGAACAGTTGCCTCGGTAGCCTCAACGCCGTCTACGGTGACAGCCTTGACGGTATCGTCAACAGCGGACAGGGAAGCGTAGCCGAATGCGTTGGGGTTAGCAGCGACACCTGCGATAACCGCACCAGTGCTGGTCAGCTCCTGCTCGTACTTGCAGGCATCCTTAACGCCTACAATGCTCTCGAAGCCATCGCGGGTGCCGGAGCCTGCCTCACGACCGATCAGAACAACCGGAGCGTCATTGCCGCCGACATCCTTCCAGTTGGTGATGGTGCCGTCTGCCAGACCCTTAATCTGGTCGATGGACAGGTCGGAAACCGGGTTTTCAGCGTTTACAACGATTGCGATACCGTCGAGTGCAAAGGTGGTAGCGGTCAGACCCTGTGCGGTCTCCTCGTCCTTCAGCGCGCGGCTGGACAGGCCAAGATCCAGGGTGCCGTCAGCAGCACCGGTGATGCCTGCGCCCGAACCGGTGGGATCGTAGGTGATGTCAACGTCGGGGTTGAGCTCCATGAAGGACTCGCTCAGTGCGCCGATGACCTTCTCAACGCTGGTGGAACCGCCGGTTGCGATTGCGCCGCTGAGGGTGGTGGGCTCAGAAGTCTCGCCTGCATCGGCCTGAGATTCGGTGTTCTGAGAGCCGCCGCAAGCGGTCAGGCTTGCAGCCAGTGCACAAGCGGTAAAGATTGCGAAAATACGTCTGAGTTTCATAACAAATGTCTCCTTTTTGTCTGGACGGGAATTTCCGCCGGCTCGCCAGAGCCGTGCCCCTGTCTGGTTTGTCCTTTAATTTTCGGAACGGTTATCAGTATAGACGAGGCCTGCAAAATCCACTAGCATATCCCGGTGAATCCTTTGTAAAAGTACGAAAGTAGTCGGTCAAAAAAATTTTACACAAAAGTGTTTTGTAAAGATTGTGCAAATATGGTAGAGGTTTGGTCAAATCTGCGTGAAATGCCGTCCGGCAGTTGACAGGGCTGTCGGTGGTTTTATATGATAGGAAACAGAAATGGAAGACGCGAATGGAGGTGAGAACATGCAGAGCGGACGATTGTTTCGGCTGCTGTATCTGCTTTTAGAGGGAGAAAACTGGACGGTGTGCAGGCTTTCCGAGCGTCTGGAGGCGTCAGAGCGCACCATTCGGCGCGATTTGGACGCGCTGAGCGCGGCGGGTATCCCGGTCTATACCGTGCAGGGAAGAGGCGGCGGTGTGCGGCTGCTGCCCGGCTTTGTGCTCGACCGCTCGCTGCTGAGCGGACAGGAACAGGACACCATCCTGTACGGCTTGCAGACCTTGCACGCAACCGGCATGGATGCGACCGATGACCTGCTGCGCGAGCTTTCCCAGCTGTTCCGTCGGGAGACGGCAAAGCGCTGGATTGATGCCGATTTTTCGCCGTGGAACGGCGGCATAGACCGTACCCTGTTCGACCTGCTGCGCGAGGCCATCCTGCACCATATCCCCATCAGTTTTGACTATTACAGCGCCGAGGGCGAGGCGACTTCACGTACAATCGAACCCGTCCGGCTGAGTTTCAAGGGCATGGCATGGTACATTCAGGGCTGGTGCCGCCTGCGGGAGGACTTCCGCACCTTTAAGCTCAACCGCATGGACGCTGTGACCCTGTGCGAGGATGAGCACTTTACGCCGCGTGAACTGCCGCCTCTGCCCGACCAGATCGCACTCGGAACCAATATGACGAGCGTGGTTGTCCGGTTTGCGCCCGAAATCGCCTATCGGGTGTATGACGAGTTTGACCGTGCCCGGATTGCACCCCAGTCCGATGGCTCGCTGATCGTGCATACCGATTGGCCGCCCGGCCTGTGGGGCGTGAGCTACCTGCTGTCCTACGGCAGCACCGCCGAAGTCATCCAGCCCGAGGAACTGCGGCATGCACTGGCACAGGAAGCGAAAAAGATTGCGGCACAGTACGCACACGACGAAGAAAACGAAGATTTTCAATGATGTTTTAAACCGGTCAGACCCTGACCGGTTTTTGCTGTTATCCTAGAGCCATCCCAATAAAGAAAGGATGCAGCAATGATGAAAGAAATGAAGTACGAGATCGTCAGCCTGCCCGCAAGATGTGTGACCGGTATTGCCGTGCGCACGTCCAATGAGGCGCCCGACTGCGCACAGAAGATCGGTGGTCTGTGGCAGCGATACTGGAAGGAGGGTGTGCGAGAAGCCCTGCACGCAGCCGAAAATACGGTGTGCTACGGACTGTACACCCAGTACCACCGGGACGACTTGAGCTATCTGGCCGTTGTCGGCTGCGAGAGCGATGCCTGCCCGGATGGCTGCGTGATGGTGGACATCCCGGCAGGGCAGTACGCAAAGTTTACCTATACCGGCCAGATGGCAGGCGTGGGCGAGATGTGGCAGCAAATCTGGAATACCCGCATGCCGCGTGCGTATACGGTGGACTTTGAGGAGTACACCGCCATGGACGCACAGGGCAGCGGTACGGTTCACATCTATGTTGCGCTGGCCGATGTGTGCCAGTCGTGCGGCATGCCCATGACCCGACCGGAGGACTACGGCACCGAGCGGGACGGCAAACCCAGCAAGGCATATTGCTGCTATTGCCGCAAGGACGGCGCATTCGTGCAGGACTGCACGATGGAGGAGATGATCGAGGGCTGTCTGACCTATGCACCTGAGATGTATGGGGATATCGGCACGGCACGCGCCCAGATGCAAGCCTATTTCCCGACGCTCGAACGCTGGAAACAGCATTAAGTCCATATTTTGATGCCCAAAACCGCCTGCTTGCCGGGCGGTTTTCTGTCTGTTCGATTGCACCCAGAGCGCAAACATGGTATACTGCTGATAACCGAACAAATAATCGGAATTTTGCAGACAGGAGGGCGGAGCGATGAGCGACCTGCTGGACGGCCTCAACCCGGCGCAGCGCGAGGCCGTGACCACGACCGAGGGCTATGTGCGGGTGATTGCGGGCGCAGGCTCGGGCAAGACCCGCGCACTGGCGCACCGTTTTGCGTATCTGGTGTGTGAGGCGGGCATTCTGCCCGAGAACATCCTGTGCGTGACCTTTACCAATAAATCGGCAGCCGAAATGCGCCAGCGCATTCACAAACTGACCGGCGACAATGACACCGGCTATATCTGCACCTTCCACAGCTTTTGCGTGTCGGTCTTGCAGGAGGACAGCCACGCCGTGCAGTATCCCAAGAACTTTCTGGTGCTGGATAACGCCGATATCGACGCGATGCTGGGCATTATCTACGAGGAACGCGGCTTGACGCTGCGTCACATGACGTACAGCAAGGCGCGCGACATGATCGAGATGCGCAAGCTGTTCCAAAACCCGGACTATTACCGCGATCTCATCGCCATGCCGCTCGGCGCACTCGAGGACAAGTACCGCGCGGCGCAGACCGTGTCTGATATCATCTTTTATGGCTATCTGTACCAGCAGAAGAAGTGCTTCGGGCTGGATTATAACGACCTCATCAAGGTTACGCTCTACCTGTTCGAGCGGGATGCCGATATCCGGCTCAAATGGCAGCAGCGGCTGGAATATATCATGGTGGACGAGTTTCAGGACATCGACAAGCTGCAATATGAGCTGATGACCGTCCTGTGCGGCTATCACAAGAACCTCTTTGTAGTCGGCGACCCCGACCAGACCATCTATACCTGGCGCGGTGCCGATATCCGCTATCTGCTGGACTTTGACCGCGCTTTTCCGGGCACGCGTACCATCATGCTGCTGCAAAACTACCGTTCGACCCCGCAGATTCTGGCGGTTGCAAACGACCTCATCGACAAAAACCATAACCGCATGGACAAAATCCTTGCGCCTACCCGACCGGACGGCGTGCCCGTCCGCTGTCACCATGCGCGTACCGCCGAGGCCGAGGCTGCTTGGATTGCGGGCGAGATCGATGCCCTGCACAAACAGGGCGTGCCTTACCGTGCGATGACCGTGCTCTATCGCGCCCACTATGTCACGCGCACGATCGAGACCGTTTTCCTGCACGAGGAGATTCCGTACACCATTTACAGCGGCGTGCAGTTCTTTTGCCGGGCGGAAATCAAGGATACGCTGTCCTACTTGCGTATGATCGCCTACCGAGACGATCTTTCCTTCCTGCGCATTGTCAACCAGCCCCGGCGCAACATCGGAGAACGCCGCATCAAGTTCCTGCGCGAAGCCGCACAGCAGACCGGTGCGTCGCTCTATGACACGCTGTGTGCCCATCTGGACGACGAGCTGTTCAAGGGCACCAAGGCGCGGCAGTTTGTGCAGCTCATCCAGTCGCTCGCGTCGGATTACGCCGACCGTCCGATCTCCGAGGTGCTGGCCGAGACGCTTGACCGCAGTGGATACGAGAAGATGCTGCGCACCGAGGGCAGTCAGGAACGTCTGGATAACCTAGCCGAGCTCAAACAGTCGGTCTACGAGTACGAGACGACCTGCGGCGAAGAGAGCACGCTCGAACACTATCTGGCGCGTGTGGCGCTGCTGACCAACACCGATGCGGGCGGAACGCGCGATCAGGTGCGCCTGATGACCGTGCACACGGCAAAGGGTCTGGAATTTCCCTATGTTTTCCTGTGCGCCATGAATGACGGTATTTTCCCCTCTAAAAAGGTGCACACCTGGCCGGGCATGGAGGAAGAACGCCGACTGGCCTTTGTCGCCCTGACCCGTGCACAGGACGGTCTGTACCTGTCCGAGGCCGAGGGACGCAACTTTGACGGCTCGTGCCGGTATCCCTCGCGTTTTTTGCTGGATATCGACCCCGATCTCTTGCAGTATACCGAACAGCCGCCCGAAGCCATGCTGGCCGAGGCGCGCGATTACATCAGCCTGCGCGAAAAGTACCTGCTGGACGAGAATGCCGAGCTGCCGCTGGCCGCCGGTGACCGCATCGTGCACGGCGTGTTTGGTCCGGGCACCATAGAGGCGGTCGACCAGACCCGCGCGGTCTACCGCATCCAGTTTGACGACATGAAAACACCGCGCGATATCACGTTCCGCGCCAAACTGGAACGCGAATGAGCGGCCATCTCCAAAAACCAAGCCCCGATCCATCCCGGACGGGGCTTTTGTGCGCGCGAAACCACTTAAAATCGCACCCCGGACTGGGGCTCGGTTTTGCGCATTCCCACAATTTCTACCCCATAAAAAGCAAAAAGATTGCGGTGCGTCAAAAAATTTCAGATATTACTTGACCTTGTCGCTTTTAACTGCTAAAATGACAAAGTAGACAGCGGCCAAGACACTGTTTACAACCATCAATATAAAAGGGGTTTTTTGACATGCAAAAGAGAAGATTGCTCGCCGCCCTGCTCGCAGGTGCTATGGCGTTCTCGCTCACGGCCTGCGGAAGCTCGAATGGAGATACTAGCGACAGCACCACCGCCAGCGGTGACAGCTATAAAGTCGGTATTTGCCAGCTGATGCAGCACGTCGCGTTGGACGCTGCAACCCAGGGCTTTCAGGATAAACTGACCGAATTGGTTGAGGCTGACGGCAAGACGGTCGAATTTGATTTGCAGAATGCATCGGGTGACTCGGCGACCTGTACGACCATTGTAAACGGCTTTGTGTCCTCGGGCGTTGACCTTATCATGGGCAACGGCACCGCGGCGCTTCAGGCGGCACAGTCGGGCACGGCGGACATCCCGATTCTGGGTACGTCCATCACCGATTACGCAACCGCACTGGACATGAGCGACTGGACGGGCACGACCGGCACCAACATTTCGGGTACGACCGACCTGGCACCGCTGGACGGTCAGGCTGAGATGCTCAAGGAGCTGTTCCCGGATGCCAAAAACGTCGGCCTGCTTTACTGCTCGGCAGAACCGAACTCTGCATACCAGATCAATACCATTAAGCCCATGCTCGAGGAAATGGGTTACACCTGCACCGAGTATGCGTTCACCGACTCGAACGATGTCGCATCCATCACAACCAACGCTTGCGCATCGAGCGACGTGATCTACATCCCGACCGATAACACGGCGGCAACCTGCACCGAGACCATCCGCAATGTCGTTGTACCGGCAGGCGTACCGGTCATCGCGGGCGAGCAGGGCATTTGCTCGGGCTGCGGTGTGGCCACCCTGTCCATCGACTACTACGAACTCGGCGAGATGACCGGTCAGATGGCATACGACATTCTGGTCGGCGGTCAGAACCCGGGCGAGATGGAGATTCAGCCCGCACCGACCTTTACCAAGATGTATAACGAGAGCATCTGCCAGGAACTGGGTATCACCGTACCCGAGGGCTATGAGGCAATCGCAGCCGAATAAGTAAAATTGCAGACCGACAGGCGGGAAAGAGTATTCTTTTCCGCCTGGTTTTGCTATCCAGGGGCGGTTGTCCCGGATTATTTCATATCATGGAGGGAAAGTATGGATTTCGTTTCAAACCTGCTGACCGCACTGCCGGGTGCGGTCGCACAGGGACTGATCTGGGGTCTGATGGCGATTGGCGTGTATATCACCTATAAGGTCTTAGACCTTGCCGATCTGACCGTCGACGGCACTATGAGTATGGGCGGCGCGGTGTGCGTCATGCTGATGATGAACGGGGCAAATGTGTGGGTTGCCATGCTGTGCGCGTTCATCGCCGGTATGCTCGCTGGCGCTGTGACTGGTATTTTACATACGGGCATGGGCATCCCGGCCATCTTAGCCGGTATCCTGACCCAGCTCGCACTCTATTCGATCAACCTGCGCATTCTGAGCAATAAGGCAAACCAGGGCATCAATCCAGATAAGTATGACCTGCTGGTATCGCTGCGCAACGTCAAGGAAGTGTCGATTGCCAACCCAATTCTGGTCGCTGCCATCTTCACCGTTGTCCTCATCGCGCTGCTGTACTGGTTCTTTGGTACTTCGCTTGGCTGCGGCATCCGTGCCACTGGCGCGAACCCGGATATGAGCCGCGCACAGGGCATCAACGTCAACTTCAATAAGATTCTGGGTCTCATGCTGTCCAACGGTCTGGTCGCGCTGGCCAGCGCACTCTATGCCCAGTATCAGGGCTTTGCCGATGTCAACGCCGGCCGCGGCGCTATCGTCATCGGTCTGGCGGCCGTCATCATCGGTGAGGTTGTCTTCAGCCGTATTTTCCGCAATTTCGCACTCAAGCTGCTCGCAGTCGCACTGGGCGCAATCATCTATTACCTGGTCATCCAGATCGTCCTGACCCTGGGCATGAACAGCAACGACCTCAAGATGCTCTCGGCAATCGTCGTCGCCGTCTTCCTCGCTGTACCGTATTGGAAGGGCAAGTACTGGAACAAGTCCGGCAAGAAGGGAGAGGCAAAAAATGCTTAAACTCAAAGATGTTTACAAGACCTTCAACCGGGGTACGGTCAACGAGAAAAAGGCCATTGATGGTCTGAACCTGACGCTCGAGGACGGCGATTTCGTGACCGTCATCGGCGGCAACGGCGCGGGTAAGTCCACGACGCTCAACCTCATCGCGGGCGTATTCCCGGTTGATTCGGGCAAGATCGTGCTCAACGGCCTGACCCTCAACAGCCTGCCCGAGCACAAGCGCGCACGTTTCCTCGGCCGTGTTTTCCAGGACCCTATGCGCGGCACGGCGGCAACCATGGGCATCGAGGAAAATCTCGCACTGGCGTACCGCCGCGGCAAGATGCGCGGCCTGAGCTACGGCATCACCAACGAGGAGCGCAAGATCTACCGCGAGCGACTGGCAACCCTCGGCCTGGGTCTGGAAGACCGCATGACCAGTAAGGTCGGCCTGCTGTCGGGCGGTCAGCGTCAGGCGCTGACCCTGCTGATGGCAACGCTGCAAAAGCCCGACCTGCTGCTGCTCGACGAGCACACCGCAGCACTCGACCCCAAGACCGCAGACAAGGTTTTGCAGCTGACCGAAGAGATCGTGGCACGCGACAAGCTGACCACGCTCATGGTCACGCATAACATGAAGAACGCCATCCAGTACGGCAACCGTCTGATTATGATGGATGCAGGCAAGGTGGTCGTGGACATTCGCGGCGAGGAAAAGAAGAACCTGACCGTGCGCGACCTGCTGGAAAAGTTCAACATCGAAAACGACCGTATGCTGCTGTCCGAATAAGAAAACCCCAGCAAAGAGCTGTCCCCCTGCGGACAGCTCTTTTTTTATTCTGCTATTCTGCAAAAATTTTTGAAACGATTGCACCCTGCCAAACGTCTAATAGGCAGAAAACACAGTGGGCGAGAAAAACAGCCCGCCATTCTAAAATAAAAAAGGAGGGAGCATGATGCACACCTCAGTAATTGACTTTGACACCTGCGGACAGCTGATTCACGCGTCACAGGATCAACTGTACCGTTTGGCTTATTGCTACGTCAAAAACGAGCATGACGCGCTGGATATCGTCGGTGAGGCGACCTATAAAGCTTTGGTTTCGCTGCATACCTTGCAGCGTGCCGACCAGTTTGACGCATGAATGACCAGTCTGGTCATTCATACCGCGCTGGACTGGCTGCGCAAGAATCGACGGCTGGTTCCGACCGAGCACGAAGTGCTGGACATCATCCCGGCACACGAGCCAGACCTCACCCCGGAAGAACAAATGGACCTATACCGCTTGCTGGACAGTCTGCCGACCGAGGAACAAACATATCTGATTTTACACTATTTTGAAGAGCGCAGCTTTCCAGAGATGGCAGAGATCCTGTCCATGCCGGAAGCAAAGCTCAAATCCCGTTTTTACCGCATTTTGCACCGCCTGCGTGCACACTTGAAGGAGGAATCATTATGAAACGCCAACAGCCCGAACGCTATCAGGATATCCCGATCCCGGACGCGCTGGGAGATGTCATTGACCGCGCAGCCGCACGCGCCAAGCACCAGCGCCGCCGCCGTCCGCTCGTGCGCACCGGTATCTGTGCCGCTGCCGCACTGTGCGTGCTGGCCGTGACCGCAAATTCGCCCCTGGCCGCACAGGCCGTACACATTCCGGTGCTGGGTACGGTCGTACAGATGCTGCACATCGGCAGCGGCGGCGTGCAGACCGACGGTCTGGCCGTCCATGCAGCAGGGGAGGGCAGCAAGGCCGACATCCTGTTCACCGAGACCGAGGGCAGCGCAGATTTCGCACCGTCCTACACGGCAAAGACCTATCGCGCACCGAACCGCGTGGTTCTGTCGCTCGGCGGCGTGCGCCTGGCCGACCGTCAGGCGGTCTGCGATACCCTGACCCAGACCGAAGGCGTGCGCGACGCATACTTTGCCATGGTGCTGGACGACTCGGCCATGCAGCTGGTCATCGAACTGGAACCCGGCTATACGTATGAGATCACCGAGCGCGCCGAACCGGCCGGTTTGACCTTCACGTTCACCAAGGACGATACCCAGACCGATTCCGCACCGGTCTATTACCTGCGTACCGAGGCCATGCCCTACGGCGAGAGCCTTGGCATTGCGGCAGAACGCTTGTGGGGTAAGGAGATAACCCAGGTGCGTACCGAGGAGGGCAATTATATCGTGACCGTGGGCGAGTATCAGAGCGAGAGCGAGGCACAGAGCGCACTTGATGCCCTGAACGCAGAACTCGGCGAAACCGGACTCACCATTGCCAGCAGCCTGCCCGACGAACGCCCGCACGACGCAGAGTAATCCCGCCCGCAGGCGACAAACGGGTCCGGGCCTGCGGCCCGGCGCGATCCAGCCGCGTAGGCTCGCCCGTCCAGGTGGAACCTGGTCGCATCCCGCAGGATGCGAAATCCCCTCTTGAAACCCGGTGTCCGCCCCGGGTTTCAATCTAAATAAACCCAACAAAAAGACCGTCCCTTCGGACGGTCTTTTCTTATAGTTATAGGTTTTTCACAAACAGCGTACGAATCGCATTGAGCACCGCCAGAATCATGACTCCAACATCGGCAAAGATCGCAAGCCACATGGTGACCAGACCCAGCGCACCGAGTACCAAACAGATCAGCTTAACGCCAATCGCAAAAACAATGTTCTGATAGACAATGCGCAGACACTTGCGCGAAATCTTGACCGCCTTGACGATCTTGAGCGGGTCGTCGTCCATGAGTACCACGTCTGCTGCCTCGATTGCCGCATCCGAACCCATGGACCCCATCGCAATGCCAATGTCAGCACGGGACAGCACTGGCGCGTCGTTGATGCCATCACCCACAAAGGCCAGCTTGCCGCCGGCCGGCTTGTTTTGCAGCAGAAATTCGACCTTTTCTACCTTGTCTGCGGGTAGAAGCTCGCTGAATACCTCGTCGATGCCCAGCTCGTCAGCCACCTGACGGGCAACCGGGGCGATATCGCCGGTGAGCATGATGGTCTTTTGGATGCCTGCACGGTGCAGGTCGTGGATGGCTTGCTTGGAATGGGGCTTGATGACGTCGGAAATGACGATATGACCGGCATAGGCACCGTTTACCGCCATGTGAATGATGGTGCCAACGTGATGGCAGGGAATGAAGTCGATGCCGAGCCGCTTCATCAGCTTGTCATTGCCTGCGGCGACTTCCACACCGTCTACCTTGGCAATCACACCATTGCCACTGATTTCCTGAATGTCGGATACCCGGCTGCGGTCGACCGGCTTGCCGTAGGCACGCTGCAGGCTGCGGCTGATGGGGTGAGAGGACGCGCTCTCCGCGAGAGCGGCCAATTCGAGCAGCTTTCCGTCCTCGAGTTTGTTGTGATGGATGCCGCTGACCTCAAACACACCCTGAGTGAGCGTGCCGGTCTTGTCAAACACAATGGTCTTGACCTGAGACAGTGTCTCCAGATAGTTTGAGCCCTTGATGAGCACACCGGCATTGCTCGCGCCACCGATTCCGGCAAAAAAGCTCAGCGGAATGCTGATGACCAGCGCACAGGGACAGCTGATAACCAGGAAGGTGAGCGCACGGTACAGCCAGTCACCCCAATCGGCAGGCAGGTCAAGCAGGAACATGCGCACCAGCGGGGGCAGAATGAGCAGGGCGAGTGCACTGTAACAGACGGCAGGGGTGTAGACACGGGCAAAACGGGAGATAAACGCCTCAGAACGGGACTTGCGCGAACTGGCATTTTCCACCAGATCGAGAATCTTGGACACGGTCGACGCTCCAAACTCACGGGTCGTGCGAATTTTGAGCACGCCGCTGAGGTTGATGCAGCCGCTGATGATCTCATCCCCGGGGGAAGTCTCGCGGGGCAGGCTTTCGCCGGTCAGGGCGCTGGTGTCCAGCGTGGACGAGCCCTCGACGATCACGCCGTCGATCGGGACTTTCTCACCCGGCTGCACGACGATGATCGTGCCGACTTCGACCTCGTCGGGGTCGACCTGCTCGAGTACACCGTCCTGTTCTATATTGGCGTAGTCCGGGCGAATGTCCATCAGCTGGCTGATGTTGCGGCGGCTCTTGCCGACCGCGTAGCTCTGGAACCACTCACCGACCTGATAGAACAGCATAACGCCGATGGCCTCGGTGTAGTCGCCGCTCCGGGTCAGCCCGAGCACGATTGCGCCCACGGTGGCGACCGCCATGAGGAAGTTTTCGTCGAAGGGCTGGCGGTTTTTAATGCCTTTCCCTGCCTTGATCAGGATATCATAGCCGATGATGGTGTAGGGGATCATATACAGGGCAAAGCGCACAAGGCCGCTTGCCGGGACAGACTGCAGCACCACCATGAGCACGGCGGCGATGAGGATGCGTATGAGCATCTTTTTTTGTTTTTTGTTCATGGAAGATTCTCCTCCGCAAAGTGGATTATATATGAATGACTGTTCATTTATTTATCTGAAAGAAAGCACTCCCGCAGCGGACAGACCGGTGAAAAGAGTGCTTTCAATCAGACAGAATAGGAGATCAGAGGAAGATTTCGCAGTCGTCCTCGACCTTTTTGCAGTTTTTGAGAACTTCCTGCATGACAGTCTTGGGGTTCTGACCGTCCTCGAACTCGACGATCATCTTGAGGGTCATAAAGTTGACGGTTGCAGCCTTGACACCGAGGGTGTTGTTTGCGGCCTGCTCCATCTTATTGGCGCAATTTGCACAGTCAACGTCGATCTTGTATGTCTTTTTCATGAAGGTAACTCCTCTCAAATACTTGAACAATTAAACATATATTTAATCTTTGTGCTTTTATTATACCCGTGTGTTCCGGGAAAGTCAACAGGGAAGACAGGATTTTTTTCACCAAATTGCAGGACTGAAAAAGATGGTTCCGTTCGGTGGGGAAATGTGCTAAAATAGGGATAAAGCAGGAGGAATACACCCTATGTCAAAGATTCAATTACCGCACGATCATGGTCAGAACGTAGAGGCCATGTTTGACCACATGCCGGGTTCGGATGCGTTTCAGATGGTATCCGATGTGTTCAAGCAGCTCGGTGACGGCAGCCGCCTGCGTATCTTCTGGATTTTATGCCATTGCGAGGAATGCGTGATGAACCTGTCCACACTGGTCGATATGAGCAGCCCGGCGGTGTCGCATCACTTGAAACAGCTCAAAGCCGGTGGCTTGGTTGTCAGTCGGAGAGAGGGAAAAGAGGTCTATTATAAGGCGGCGGATACGCGAGAAGCCGAACTGCTGCATCGTATGATCGAGACCCTGATTGAGGTGACTTGTCCGAAGTTGTGTACGCATGAACATTGACGGACAATCTCATCCCGCCCGCAGGCGAAATGAAGCTTTCGCCAGCCTTTCTCGAAAGGCTGCGGG
>CAUEJN010000016.1 GCA_959018045.1 uncultured Butyricicoccus sp.
AGGGCTCTGCCCTGAGAACCCGCAAGCCTTTTGAAAAAGGCTTGAGCGAAAACTTCATTTAGAGCACCGGCTTAGTTGCTTCCAGGCCACTCAGGTATTTCTTCTCAAAATACTCAACCGCCTCACGGAACTCAGGCGATGCCTTATACGCATGCTTACTGAAATCGTGCGTATCAAAGCCCTTCTTACCCTCAGCCAGCTGAATGGTATAAATCGCGATATTCGAGCAGTGGTCGCCGATCTTCTCCAGATCGTGTACCACCTCGAGGAACGGCAGACCGGTCTGAATGGAACACAGTCCAGCGTTCAGTCGTTCAATGTGACGATCCTTAAGGATAGCCTTGAGCATATCGACAACTTCCTCAATCGGCTCTACCTGACGCGCAATCGAAGCCGACTGCTCCAGATAACCGTTTACGGTCTTTTCCAGCAGCTCGCTGACAGCGTCAGCCATAATCTTGAGCTCGGCCTCTGCTTCCTCAGAGAAATGGCCGCCGGTCTCACGCAGCGAAGTGACTGCGTCGAAAATGTTCTGCTCATAGTCGCCGATCTTCTCGAAGTCACTCAGCGAGTGCAGCATTTCGGCGTGCTGACGGCGCAGACCGCCCGGAAGATCGGAGCGAATCTGTACCAGATACTTGGCAATCTCAACCTCTGCACGGTCGAGGAAGCTCTCATGTTCGAGGAAGAGTTCCGCATTCTGCTGCACATTGCTAAATAGCGGGTCCATTGCAAGCGCATAGTTGCTCAGCGCTGCGGTACCCATGTCTGCGATGCAGTGCTGTGCCTGATCGAGTGCGATGGAAGGCGTTGCCAGCAGACGAGGCTCCAGCTTTGCCAGCGGGTCTGCCTTCTCCTCCTGTGCCGGGATGGTGTGCTCGGCCAGGAAGACCAGAACACGGGTAAACGGCAGGAAGAGCAGGGTGACAACGACGTTAAACAGGGTGTGGAAATTTGCGATGCCAGCCTTGTCAATGGCCTCTGCCCAGAAACCAAATCCAACCGTGTACTGAAACACGTAAACTGCGGTCAGGAAGACGACCGAACCAATGAGGTTAAAGTAAAAGTGTACCATTGCCGTACGGCGTGCATTCTTGCTGCCGCCGATGGATGACAGGAACGCGGTGATACAAGTACCGATATTCTGACCAAGAATAATCGGGATCGCAGCCGAATAGGTAATAGCACCGGTCGTTGACAGTGCCTGCAGGATACCAACCGAAGCCGAAGACGACTGGATGATCGCGGTTACACCTGCGCCGACCAGAACGCCCAGAATCGGGTTGGAAATGGCAGCGAAGATCTGCGAGAACTGCGGCATATCTGCAAGCGGTGCAACCGAGCTTTCCATGGTTGCCATACCGATGAACAGCACACCGAAGCCGATGAGGATGTCGGCAATGCTGCGGCGGCGCTTGCTCTTGCTGGTCATCAGCAGGATAATACCGACCAGCACCATAATGTATGCCAGATTCTTGGGCTTTACGATCTGCATGAGGAAGCTATCTCCCATCGTGCCCGAAGAATCCAGACGTAAGATCTGTGCGGTGATTGTGGTACCGATGTTTGCGCCAAGGATCACACCGACCGACTGCTTGAGGGTCATAATACCCGCGTTTACAAAGCCGACGACCATAACCGTCGTAGCTGAAGACGACTGGATGACAGCGGTTACAACCATGCCCATGAGCAGCGCCGAGAAAATATTGCCCGTCATTTTTTCGAGCGTCTTTTCCAGCTTTGCACCAGCAGCCTGTTCCAGTCCGTTGCCCATCGTCGTCATGCCGTAAATGAACAGTGCTAAGCCTCCGGCCAACTGCACAATGTTCATCAAATCAAACCCCATGATTTACTCTCCTTCTCTGATCCGGTTTTTTGATTTGTTTCGCATTTTTTGATTTTATTTCCTCGAATTTTACCAATTTAATTATATCTTTTTACTTTTCAAGATGTCAACCTATTTTCGCAAACTTTGTTCTTACAAAATTTACAAATCTTTTTCCTTGCGTAATCTCCGGGAGGTGCATTTTATGCAAGATTCTGTTATACTGATTTCGACCGCAATCGAGCCCGGCGCTCGCTCGTCCAAACGCACCGCGTCCACGCTGTACGGGGATGCGCTGGCACGCGCCGGACTGCTCGGTGTTCTGTATGCAGGCGGTGACCCCATCGCGCTGGCTGGTCGCTGCGACGGGCTGCTGTTATCGGGCGGCGGTGATCTGGAACCCGCACTTTACGGTCAAACACCGCAGTCGCACCGGCTGTCGCTCGATCCCGTCCGTGACACCGAAGAACTGGCGCTGCTGCGCGCGTTCTGCGCCCTGCGCAAACCGGTTCTGGGTATCTGCCGCGGCATGCAGGTCATAAACGTCGCCTTCGGCGGAACGCTGCTCCAAGAGGTTGCCGGTCACGACGGCATTCCCCACCCGGTTACAACCGTCGCCGGTACGCACACCGCCCGCCTGACCGGCGGGTTCTTCAAAGCAAGCAGTTACCACCATCAGGCGATCGGACAACTCGGGCACGGTCTGTGCGCCGCGGCCTACGCCGCCGACGGACTGATCGAGGCGCTGGAACACCGCTCGCTGCCCATTCTGGGCGTGCAATGGCACCCCGAGCGCATGATTCCCGGTCTGTGCACCGATGTCCCGGCCGATCACAGCGCACTCTTTACTTATTTTATCCAAAGGAAGCCCAAACCATGAAAAATTACCGTGTCGTCAATCTGGAACTGACCCTACCTGCCGTGCGCGACATGCCCGAGCGCATCACCCGCGAGGTGCGGCAGGCGCGTGCGCATCAGATTCGCGTCATCAAGTTCATCCACGGTTACGGCTCGACCGGTCGAGGTGGCAAACTGCGGCTGGCAGTCCGTCAGACACTGACCCGCGCCTCTCAGGCCGGACAGATTGCCTGCTGTATCCCCGGCGAAAAACTGTCCATCTTCGACGCAGACACCCAGCGTGCCCTGCGCCTGTGCGATGAACTGCGCCGCGACCCCGATCTCGACCGGCACAACAACGGTGTGACCATCGTCGTTCTATAATTTTATCCCCCAACAAAAAGAAAGAAGGCTTTTCCCATGCTTTGGCTTGTTATGGCTGTATTGTCCGCATTTTTTGCCGGTCTGACCGCTATCTTAGCCAAATGCGGCATCAAACATACCGATTCCGATGTCGCAACCGCCGTCCGCACGCTGGTTGTCCTGATTTTCTCCTGGATTATGGTGCTGATCGTCGGTTCTCTCCCCACGCTCTCGACCATCGCGCCCCGCTCGCTGCTGTTTCTGGTGCTGTCCGGACTGGCCACCGGTGCGTCCTGGCTGTGCTATTTTAAAGCACTTTCCCTCGGTGACGTGAACAAGGTCGTACCCATTGACAAGTCCAGCACCATCCTGTCGGTTCTGTTCGCCATCGTCTGCTTCTCCGAGACTGCGCATCTGACCGTCAAACTCATCGGCACCGCGCTGCTGGCCGCCGGCATTTTCCTGATGATCGAGAAAAAGCAGTCGTCCACCGTCCAGTCGGCGAACAACCGCTGGATGCTGTATGCCGTCGGCTCGGCTGTCTTTGCCGCTCTCACCTCCATTTTGGCCAAGGTCGGTATCTCGGGTGTCGAGTCCAATCTGGGCACGGCCATCCGCACCTGTGTGGTACTCATCATGGCATGGCTTGTCGTCTTTCTCAAAGGCAAGCAGAGCGAAGTCCGCAAAATTGACCGGCACGAGCTCATTTTTATCCTGCTTTCCGGTCTGGCGACCGGCGCATCCTGGCTGTGCTACTACTACGCCATTCAAAACGGCATCGTCAGTGTGGTTGTCCCCATCGACAAACTCAGTCTGGTTGTCACCGTCGCTTTTTCCTACGTCTTTTTCCACGAAAAACTCAGCAAAAAGGCCTTCTTCGGTCTGTGTCTCATGGTCATCGGTACGCTTGCGATGGCCATTTGGAGCTAAAAAAATACCTCCCGCACGGTGTCTTGCCATGCGGGAGGTTCTTTTATATTCTGTTTAGTTCAGGAAATCCTTGAGCTTCTTGGAGCGGCTCGGATGACGCAGCTTGCGCAGCGCCTTGGCCTCGATCTGGCGGATACGTTCACGGGTAACGTTGAACTCCTTACCAACCTCCTCGAGGGTACGGGTGTGACCGTCCTCGATGCCGAAGCGCAGACGCAGCACCTTTTCCTCACGCGGGGTCAGCGTCTTGAGCACCTCGACCAGCTGCTCCTTGAGCAGCATGAAGGAAGCTGCCTCAGCCGGTTCGGGTGCATCGTCGTCCGGAATGAAGTCGCCGAGGTGAGAGTCTTCCTCCTCACCGATCGGCGTCTCGAGCGATACCGGCTCCTGTGCGATCTTGAGAATATCGCGTACGCGGTCAACCGGCATATTCATCTCGGCTGCAATCTCCTCGGGGGACGGGTCATGACCCAGCTCCTGAAGCAGCTGACGGGATACGCGGATAACCTTGTTGATGGTCTCAACCATGTGTACGGGAATACGGATGGTACGCGCCTGGTCAGCAATCGCACGGGTGATTGCCTGACGAATCCACCAGGTTGCGTAGGTCGAGAACTTAAAACCCTTGGTGCAGTCGAACTTCTCGACCGCCTTGATCAGACCCAGGTTACCCTCCTGGATCAGGTCGAGGAAGAGCATGCCACGGCCGACATAGCGCTTTGCGATGGATACAACCAGTCGCAGGTTAGCCTCTGCCAGACGCTTTTTTGCGCGCTCACCGACCTTGACCGCCTTGTTCAGTGCGGCAATCTCATCCGCACTGACAGCAACCGCGCCCGGCTCGGTCATTGCGTCCAGCTTCTCAGCTGCCTGATTGCCCTCGAGCATCTTCTGTGCCAGGTCGATCTCTTCTTCGGGCGACAGCAGATCAACCTTACCGATCTCCTTGAGGTACATGCGTACCGGGTCGTCGATTGCAAAGCCCTCGGCAAGCGCCGACGTGTCCACCAGCTCTTCTTCGGGCACTTCCTCCACTGCCGATGCCGCGAACTGTTCGTCATCGTCACCTAACGGTACGTCGAGCACGCCTGCGCCCTCGATCTCAATGCCCTCGTTCTCGAGCATCTCGTAGACCTTATCGATCTGGTCGGTCTCAAGCTCCAGCGGCGACAGCGTATCCGCAATTTCCTTGAGGGTCAGTTTACCGTTCTTCTTACCTCTTGCCATCAGATCCTTGACGACCTGCATCTGCTGCGCGAGCTGTTCTGCACTTGCCATATCTTATTTGCCTCCCATTTTATCTGCTTTCATTTTGGAATAGGTGATCATCGGGTCTTCCCCACCGGATGTCGCGGCCTGCTCCAGCTGCCGCTGGGTGCGCCGCTCGTCCATGATCTTTATGTAATCGTCGAGTGCCTTCTGCCGCCGCTCGGAACCCTGCGGACGGGATAAAATCTCGGACAGCAAGGCAAGCTCTCCGTCATCCAAGTAACCCTCATACCCGCTGACCGATACCGGTGCGCCTTGCTGTTCCAGTTCCAGCGCACGGGCGTAAATCTTTGCGAGTACAGGGGCGGAAAAATCCTCCGGCCGCAGGCGCTGGGCCAGCGGGGCTAAGAGGGATGGATCGGTAAAAATCAGACCCAGAATGCCTTCCTCTGCACGTCCCGCGCGGATGTCGGGATAGTGCAGGGCGCGATCCTTGGGCTGTGCGTTCTGCACGGCGGCGCGAATGGCGCGGTGCTCTGCCGTGCGATCGCGTTTGTTGCGCTGGCCGATGGCGCGTTTGACCTCGATTTTAAGTGCGTCGGTTGTGACACCGGCCATCTTGGCCACCCGTCCCATATAGACTTCGCGCTCAATCTCGCGCGGAATGGCTGCCAGCATCCAGGCTGCCTGCTTGAGAAACTCAATGCGCTGGTCGTCCTCGGTCAGGTCGAACTTGGCCGCAATCTGCTCCAAACGATAGGCATTATGTCCCTCGCTCTGCTCGATCAGCCTGCGGAACGCCTCGGCGCCCTTGGCCTTGATGAACTCATCGGGGTCCTTTGCGCCCGGAATGCGCAGGACGTTGACCTGCAAATCGGCACGCTTTAAAATATCGATGGCGCGCTGGGCGGCGGCTTGTCCGGCACCGTCCGCGTCATACGAAATGATGATCTTTTTGGTGTAGCGCGCAATCATACGCGCCTGTTCGTCGGTCAGGGCAGTGCCCAGGCTGGCAACCGCACTGTCAAACCCGGCCTGATGCAGAGCGATGACATCCATATAGCCCTCGGCTAAGATGAAATAGTCATTCTGCGTCTTTTTGGCCAGATTGAGCGCAAATAAATTGCGTCCTTTATGGAAAATCCGGGTGTCCGGGGAGTTTAAATATTTGGGTTTGGAATCGTCCATGACACGGCCGCCGAAGGCGATGACCTGTCCGCGCACGTCGATGATCGGGAACATGACGCGCCCGCGGAACTTGTCATAGATCGCGCCCTTCTCGTTCTTGACCACCAAACCTGCGTCCAGCAGTTCGTCCTTGGTGTAGCCCTTCTTCTGCATCGCGTCCATCGTTGCATGGAAGGAGTCGGGCGCATAGCCCAAACCAAAGCGGTTCATGGTCTTGCGGGACAGTCCGCGTCCGGCAAAGTAGCGCTGCACCGGCGTATACTCCGGTCGCCACAGGGTGTCGTAGTAAAACCGCGCCGCGTCCTTCATCAGCGCTAATAAGCGCTCACGCCGGCGTGCGGTGCGCGGGTCGATGGAGTCCTGCGGAACTTTCAGTCCACAGCGGTCGGCTAAAAACTGTACCGCATCGCGAAATTCCAGTCCCTCGGCGCGCATGACAAAGTTAATCACGCCGCCGCCCGCGCCGCAGCCAAAGCAGTGATAAATCTGCTTGTCGGGCGAGACCGAAAACGACGGGGACTTTTCGTTGTGGAACGGACACAGACCAAAATAGTTGGCGCCCTGCCGTTTGAGGCTGACATAGCGCGAGACCACATCCACAATGTCACTGCGGGCGGTCAGCTCGTCCAAAAATGCGTGATCGATCGGCATTGTGTCCACCTCCCTTGAAGAAAATATGCTATGTACGGTTCCAGGAGCGCGGCAGGAAGAGTTCCTTGCAGCACGCAATGGCGTAGCGGTCGGTCATTGAGGCCAGATAGTCGCACACAATGCGTGCGCGGCGGTCGCCGTCCTCGGTCAACCGCTGATAAGCCGCCGGAAGCGTATCGAAATGGTTGATATAGTGATCGTACAAGGTGCGCAGCATCCACTCGGCGCGTGCGTCCTGTGCGGCTGACTGGCCGTCATACACCCGCTCGAACAGGAAGCGCCTGAGCGCCAGCATGGCCTGTTCGGTCTCGGCATCCATGCCGATTGCGCGGTTTTTCACCCCGTAATCGATGACCGCGCGCACCAAGGTATCGATGCGCCGGCCGTGGGTCGCGCCCAGTGCGTTCTGGATGTCCTGCGGGATGTCCTGCTCGGCCAGAATGCCTGCGCGAATGGCATCGTCAATGTCGTGATTGACGTAGGCGATGCGGTCAGCAAAGTGAATGAGTCGTCCTTCCGGAGTCTGGGCGTGCCGCCCTCCTGTGTGGCACAGGATGCCGTCCAGCACCTCGTGCGACAGATTAAGTGGTTCAATCCGACGCACCATGCGCACGCTCTGCTCATTGTGGCGAAAGCCCTCGGGACAGACCGCGTTCAGCGCACGTTCTCCGGCGTGACCGAGCGGCGTGTGCCCCAGATCGTGCCCGAGTGCGATGGCCTCGACCAAATCCTCGTTGAGCCGCAGCGCCCGCGCGATCGTTCGCGCAATCTGCGAGACCTCAAGGGTGTGCGTCAGCCGGGTGCGATAGTGGTCACCCTCGGGAGAAATGAACACCTGTGTCTTGTTGGACAGCCGCCGGAATGCCTTGGAATGGATGATCCGGTCGCGGTCGCGGGCAAAACAGGTGCGGATGGGACAGGGCGCAATGGGCTGTTCCCGACCAAGCGATTGGTCGGAAAAGGTCGCCCAATCACACAATAAACTGTGCTCTAGGGCTTCGGACTGCTGACGGATGGTCATGGCCTGCGCCTCCCTTTTTAAAAATCTCTCCATAATATATATACGCAATGGATGGCCGAAAAACTTTTTTTCCAGCCCATTTTTTCGGGATTTTTTCATCTTTGTACAGATTGTACAAGGAGACCCGCTTTTTCGATGGAATGTCCGGTTGTCCTGACGGTGATTTTTGCTCAGCGGATGCGTCGTCCGCGGAAGGCAACCTCCATCTCCTCGGCGTAGACCGTTCCCGCGGTCGCGTCGGCCAGGGCTGCGTTGAGTGCGTCCAGACCGCCGACCGGCTGGATAACGGTCAGCGTCACGTCCGCGCCGTAGTCGGTGTCCTCGACCGTGCAGTCGTGCGCAGGCAGTACCTGCTGCACCACGCCGAGCAGATTGTACGGACAGGCGATGAGCAGGGTGGAAAACCGGCTCATCTGCTGGATGCCTGCGGCAGCGACCGCGATCTGTGCGCCCTTGGTGTAAGCGCGCACCAGTCCGCCCGTG
Source organism: uncultured Butyricicoccus sp. (assembly GCA_959018045.1). Classification (GTDB taxonomy): domain Bacteria; phylum Bacillota; class Clostridia; order Oscillospirales; family Butyricicoccaceae; genus Butyricicoccus. Next base: position 8,508 of record CAUEJN010000016.1, read on the forward strand.
CCCAGCAGAATGCCGCCAAAGTAACGAGTCACGACGCAGCACACATTGACCAGTCCCTCGTGACGCAGCACGTCCAGCATGGGCATGCCCGCCGTGCCCTGCGGCTCGCCATCGTCCGAATAGCGCATCAGATTGCCCTCGCGCAGGATGTAGGCGTAGCAGTTGTGCGTCGCATCCCAGTAGGTTTCACGCATTTCCTTGATTTTGGCAGTTGCTTCCTCCGGGGTCTCGACCCGCCACAGGCGGCCGATGAATTTGGAGCGCTTTTCTACAAAGCTATCCTCGGCGTAGGCTTCAAACGGGATAAAATAATCCTTTTCCTCTGCTGTCATGCCTCTTCCACCCGATATTTCTGCATCTGTCCACACAATTTATCGTCCACAATGACGGTCACAAGCGTACCGGATTCGCCGTACTCGATGGACTTGACCTGACCTTCGCGGTGCAGCACGTCGAGCGCTGCGCCGTCGCTGTACGGAATGCACAGGTGCATCTCGTGCTTGCCGCGTCCGAGTGCCTTCTCGATCGCTGCCAGCAGCGCTTCGGTACCCTCGCCGGTCTTGGCCGAGAACAGCACGCCGTCGCGTGCGGCAGGCAGTTCGTCGCACTTATCTGCCTTATTGTAGACCATCACGCGCGGAATCTCCTGTGCGCCCAGCTGCTCGATGACCTTGTCTACGGTCGCGGCGTGAATCTCCCAGTTGGGGTCGGACACGTCCACGACGTGCAGCAGCAAATCGGCGTAAGCCAGCTCCTCGAGCGTCGCCTTGAAGGCCGACACCAGATGGTGCGGCAGCTTGCGAATAAAGCCAACCGTGTCGGACAGCAGGATTTCCTGGGTGTCCGAGATGCGCTTTTTGCGCGTGGTCGGGTCGAGGGTGTCAAACAGGCGGTCATTCGCCTCGATGCCCGCATCAGTCAGCAAATTGAGCAGCGTGGACTTGCCCGCGTTGGTATAGCCCACGATAGCGACCAGGGGCAGCTCGGTCTTTTTGCGCTGACGGCGCTGAACGGCACGCACCTGTCTGACCTGCTCGAGGTCTTCGCGCAGCTTGTCAATGCGCCTGCGGATGTGTCGGCGGTCGGACTCCAGCTTGCTCTCACCGGGGCCTCGTGTACCGATACCGCCGCCCAGTCGGCTCATGGCATGACCCAGACCGGCCAGACGGGGCAGAATATACTGATACTGTGCCAGCTCGACCTGTAATTTACCCTCACCCGTGCGGGCACGCTGGGCGAAAATGTCCAGAATGAGCGCCGAGCGGTCAAGCACGGTCTTGTCGGTCATCTCCTCGAGCACGCGCATCTGCGAGGGCGAAAGCTCGTTGTCAAAGATGATCAGGTCGGCCTCGTTGGCCTCGGCCAGCTCCTTGACTTCCTGCGCCTTGCCCTCACCGATGAAGGTACGCGCATCGGGCGCCGGTCGGGTTTGCAGCGTCATCGCCACGGTCTCCGCGCCTGCGGTCTCGACCAGTGCCGCAAGCTCGGCAAGGGTCTCCTCGTCGGCGTTCTCATCCATGCCGAAACTGTGGCATCGCAGGCCAACCAGCACGGCGCGTTCCTTTTTCGGCTTGTCAAATTCCATTTCCATCATGTGCTACACATCCTTTCCCGGTCTGTGTCGGTCTCGATTGGCTCCCCTTCCGGGTCGTCCCCTCTTGACAAATTGTTCTCGCTCTATTATTGTATTAAGTACATGGTACAGTAATACACAAAAGGGCAGACCGTCCCCCGTCCGGTCTGCGCACCGAACAGAAAGGAGATCAACCCATGAAACGACTTATTTCCGGTCTGCTCACCGCGGCGCTGTGTCTTGGCAGTGTGCCGACCGCGCTGGCCGTCACGACGACGCAGACAGTCACGGCTGGGGCTTCGTCCGACTTGACAAGTGCCCGCCGCGCTGATTTACAGACCCTGCTGGACACCCTCGCCCAGCATCCTGACCTGTACCACGCGAACAGCAAGCAGGTCTTTGATGCCAAGGCGGCCGAGATCCGGTCCGGTTTGGCGCAGATGTCCGACGTCGACTTTGCCCTTGCTCTGTCCGAGCTGGCCGCGCTGGCACAGGACTCACATACCAAGGTGTCCATCGGCAACGTGCTAGGTCAAACCGTACGCATGCTACCGCTCGGGGTGACCGTGGTCGACGAGGGGCTGCTGCTGACCGACGTACCCGCCGCGTGTAAGGATGTGCTGGGCGGTATCCTGACTGCCGTGAACGGAGTATCCATGGACAAGATCGAGCAGGCGCTCACACCCATGCTGGGCGGAGACAACCAGGTCTATCGGCACCAGCAGTTTGCCCAGACCTTCTATGTCTATGAAATTCTGGAGCACTACGGTGTGCTCTCCTCTCCAGAAGACATCGAGCTGACCGTACAGCAGGGTGACCGCACGCTGACAGTTACGGTGGACGCGCTCACAAACGATGCGCTGGCTCAGCTCGACGTGGCTCGGCTCGAGCGCACCGAACCTTCCACGGCGGCCGACAAAAGCAAGTACTATTTCGCCAAGCCGCTCGACGCACGCACGCTGTACATCCAGTATAACCGCTGCCAGGAGGATCCCGCGCTGCCCATGAAAACCTTTGTCCCGCAGGTACAGAGCCAGCTCGACCAAGGCGGCTATGACCGGGTCATCGTCGACCTGCGCAATAACGGCGGCGGCTCGGACGGTGTGCTTGTTCCCCTGCTGTTCGCGTTGGAGGAACGGCACAAGCAGGACGGCCTGGCCTTTTACACCCTGATCGGTGCAAAGACCTTCTCGTCTGCACTCATCAACGCGGTCGAGTGCAAGCAGGCAGGCGCAACCCTGGTCGGTACGCCGACCGGCGGCAGCGTCGACCACTTCGGCGCTGTGCGCCCGTTCACGCTGGAGCACAGCGGCTTGCAGGTGAGCTGCTCGACCAAGTTTATCGATCTTGCCCCCCTGCTCCCGGCGGCACGAGCCTATGACGTGCAGCCGTTCGAGCCCGATGTGCTCGCACCGCAAACCCGGGCAGACTACCTTGCAGGTGTCGACTCGGCTGTGCAGGCTATTCTGTCCCGCACCGATGATGCCGGACAGCCGGCCGCCAACCTCAGCCGTGGCGCACTTTCCGTACAGCTTGGTCGGGACTATGCCGCACGCACGGGTACCGCGCTCAACAACGCGGACATTTCGTTCGGGGATGTGTGCATTATCGCTTACGATGCACCCTATATCAGCTGGGCGGCACATGCTGGCCTGATGTTGGGTGACAGCACAGCCGTCTTTGCCCCCGATCGTCCGGTCACCCGGCAGGAGCTCGCCGTCGTGCTCTCGCGGTACGCTGCGCTGTGCGGCCATCCGCTGACGGCGGACGGTACAGTAACCATCACCGACAAGGCCTCGATTGCCTCCTGGGCACAGGATGCCGTGCAGGCACTGGTCAGCCGCAAGGTGCTGACACTCACAGACGGCGCGTTCGCACCCAGCCAGACCGTAACACCGGATCAGGCTGATGCGGCAATCCGCGCGCTCGATACGCTTATGGATCAAATGTAAGTTCGACTGTTTTGGAAGCCCGCCGGGATGCGTCCCGGCGGGTTCTCTGTTTTTTCCGTTCTCAGCAATAGAAAAGCCATCGATCACGAGCGCAATCGATGGCTTTGCATTACTTGTCCAGATTGAAGCGCTTCTTGAAGCGATCAACACGTCCGCCGGTATCTACCAGCTTCTGCTTACCGGTGAAGAACGGGTGACACTTCGAGCAAACGTCAACGACGATGTTCTCCTTGGTGGAGCCAGTCTCAATGACATTGCCGCAAGCGCAACGAATGGTCGTCTGCTTATAATCGGGATGGATGCCCTGCTTCATGTTGTTTCACCTCTTTCCGGTTATGCCTTACAGTCGTAAAAATATAATATCATACCTTCCACGAGATTGCAAGCATTATTTGAATTTTTTTGCTGGAAAAACTTTATTTTTTGTAGACAAGATCGGCCTCTGTCCATCCTTTGAGGACGGGCTGCATGGAACGCGCAATCTTCTTGGCGCCTTCCAGGTCGTGCAGCAGGTAGTTACCGCACTCAATACGGCTCACGCCGGGCACGTCGCCGGTGAAATCGACGACAAAGTCCATGGTTTCCTGTACCAGACGGATGGCATCGGCGGGCTTCATGTCGCGTACGAGGAAGTAGAAGCCGGTCTGGCAGCCCATCGGGCCTGTGTAGATGATCTGGTCGGCAAAGTCCGAGTTGCGCACGTAAGTGGCAAACAGATGCTCAAAGGTGTGGGATGCTGCGGGCTCGAGGTACACGCCGCCGTTCGGGGTGACCATGCGCACGTCATAGGTGGTGATGTCCCCGTCTATGCGCGAGGTGTACATACCCGGGGTCAGCAGGTCATGGTTGACCTCAAAACTTGCGATTCGCTTCATAATGAATACGCTCCTTTGCTGATTTGCATTCTGATTGTATTATAATGCGCCGCATGCGAAATGACAATCGATTTTTTACGGCAGAACCGATACGATGGTATCACGCACCTGATCGGGCAGGCTGCGCACCTGTTCCCGGCTCAGATCGGCGGTCGGAACGGGCGGATGGATGGTGACGCGCACGGTCGCCGGACGAATCCAGAAGCCCTGCGCCTCCATCAGACGATAGGAACCGTCGATGGTGACCGGTACGATGGGCGCACCGGCACGGGTGGCAATGCGGAAGGCACCGCCCTGGAACCGGTGCATCGAGCCGCCGCGCGAACGTGTGCCCTCGGGGAAGATGGACACGCTGCGCCCGCTCTCGAGCAGGCGTTCTCCGTCCACAATGACCTGCGCACCCGCTCGGGGTGACGAACGATCGACAAACAGGCAGTGCAGATGACGCATCCAAGCGCGCACAAAAGGCAGCTTTGCAAGCTCCTGTTTGGCAATCAGTCCGTGCGGTTCGTGCAGAACGGTCAGCAGGATGGGAATGTCAAAGTTTCCCTGATGGTTGGCGACGTAGACCGCCGGTTCGTCGGGCAGGTTGTCCTGTCCGGTGACCTCGACGTTGGCCCCGGCCAGCCGCAGCAGCCGCCGCGCCCAACGTCGGACAATGCCCTGCACCAGCTCGTCGGCGTGGGCATTCCGTCCGCGCTTCTCAAGCCACCAGATATAGCCGCTGACCGGAATTGCGGCCAGCAAATACAGCCAAAAATACACAAACCAGATCACAGTCCGCATGGTTTTTGCTTCCTTACTGCGCCTTGGGCGCTAAATTTTTGATTTCCTTTTGATAAATACGAGCCAGTACCGCGTAGGAAATCACAACCGCGATGTACTCAGCAAACGGGAAGGCGTACCAAGTCGCACCCAGACCGAAGAAATAGCCGAGCAGGGCTGCAACCGGCAGAATGATGCACAGCTGACGACAGAACGAGACGACGAGCGACGCCAGACCGTGGCCGATGGCCTGAAAGACGGTCGAATTGATGATGCCAAAGCCCGCACCGATAAAGGACAGGCTGATGATGCGCAGCGCGGGAATGCCGGTTTCCAGCATCTCCGCAGTCGCCGCCGGGTCGTTCGCCGGGGTAAAGAGCATAATCATCTGTGCAGGGAAGATCTGGAAAATGACCGTGCCCACGCCCAGAATGACCAGTGCCGAGAGCAGCGTAATGCGGTAGGCACTGAGCAGACGATGTCGGTCGCGTGCGCCGAAATTGTAGCCCATAACCGGCAGGGCACCCTGATTGAGTCCAAAGACCGGCATGAAAATAAAGGTTTGCAGCTTGAAATAAACGCCCAGAATGGTGACCGCAGTCTCGGAGAACTGAATCAGGATGGCGTTCAGGCCTGCCGTCAGCACCGAGGACAGACTCTGCATGATGATACCGGGCAGGCCGACCTGATAGATCGCACCGATCATACGCAGATTGGGCTTCCAGCCGCGCATGCGCAGCGCGAGTACCTTCTGATGGACGAACACGCCCCACAGACCAATCAGCATACCGACGACCTGACCGATGACCGTCGCGAGCGCCGCACCGCGGATACCCAGCTCGGGGAACGGTCCGATGCCGAAGATGAGCAGCGGGTCCAAAATGATGTTGACGATTGCACCGGTCAGACCCTGACACATCGGGATAATCATATTACCGGTCGACTGCTGAATCTTCTCACACATGATGGAGACCATGACAAAGATACTCAGTCCGACCGCGATGTGCGAATAGCCGACCGCCTGCTCGAGGACGGCTGCATTCTCGGTAAAACTGGAAAGGAACGGACGGCTGCCCAAAAATCCCAGCAGGATAAACACGATACCGCCTACAATGGACAGCACCACGCCGTGTTCTGCCGCATTGTCGGCCTTTTCCTGATCCTTTGCACCCAGACAGCGCGCGATCAGCGAGTTGACACCGACACCGGTGCCGACCGCAATGGCGATGACTAGCTGCTGAAGCGGAAAGACCAGAGAAACGGCGGTCAGTGCACTGGCTGAGTACCGCGCGACGAAAATACTGTCGACGATATTGTAGAGCGCATTGATGAGCATGGAAATTATAGCCGGCAAGGCCATGCTGAAGATGAGCGGTCCCATGCGCATGGTGCCCATTTTCTGTTGCGACTGCAAAAAAAATCCCTCTTTCTGAAATATAACTGTTTACCTGTCCCCGGACATGCGCAATGTCTATTTTACCCGACGCGCGGACGCTTTACAAGGGCAGATTTCATCAATTTTGGATTTCTTTTGTCCACGTTCAATCTCATTCCCCGGACTGGCGGGCGATGAACTCGGGGCGCAGCTTGGAGTACATGATTTTCTGTGCGCTGTACAGTCCGGAGTAACCGGAGAACATGTACGACACCGCGCAGCCCAGCGCGAACAGCAGCAGACCGTCGCCGCCGAACAGCTCGTAGGCCAGCAAAATGGAGGTCAACGGGCAGTTAGTCACACCGCAGAACACGGCGACCATACCCACACCGGCCGCAAACGAGCCGGACAGCCCGAGAAAGCCGCCATAGTAACAGCCAAAGGTCGATCCGACAAAGAATGCCGGGACGATCTCGCCGCCCTTAAAGCCCGCACCCAGCGTCAGCGCAGTCAGCACCATCTTAATCAGGAAGGCTGCCGGATGGGCGTAACCGGTGAATGCGCGCCAGATCACAGGCATGCCCGCACCGTTGTAATCCCGCGTACCGAGCAGCAGCGTGAGCACGACCACGATGCAGCCGCCCACGAACACACGCACGTAAGGATGGGGCAGATAGCGCGCGTACAGACGCTGAATGATGCCGAGTACCTTACAAAACAGCACCGCCACCAGTGCGCACAGCAGGCCGAGCACGATAACCTGACCGAGTGCCAACGGGGTCAGCTGCGGAATGCCGTAGACCAGAAACGCCTCGGGCACGCCGCCCAGCGCACGCGCGGTCATCAGCGCAACCAGAGAGGCCAGCAGGCATGGGAACATCGCCGCGTAATACATCACACCCACGCTCACGACCTCCATCGCGAACACGGCTGCCGCCAGCGGTGTGCCGAACAGCGCGGAAAAGCCTGCCGCCATGCCGCACATCTTGAACACGCGCTCGTCCTTGTCGTCCAGACGCATCAGACGGCCAACCGAGGCCGAAATCGAGCTGCCCAGCTGGAGCGCTGCACCCTCTCGGCCGGACGAACCGCCGAACAGATGGGTGAGCACGGTTGCGATAATGATGAGCGGTGCGGTGCGCAGCCGGATGGGCGCGTTATCGCGCACCGAAATGAGCACCAGATTGGTGCCGCCGTCGCGCGCCATGTCACACACGCGATACATCCATACAATGAAAAGGCCGATGACCGGCAATCCAAACAGAATATAGGGATATTCTCCGCGCCACTCGGTCACGACCGCAACCGCGTGGTGAAATCCCACACCGACCACGCCGACCACAACACCAATCAGGCACGAAAAAAAGATCCATCGTATAAAAGTCCAGGCGTTCCGCAAGGTACGATGGGAAACGCCGTCGGCTATTTGCTTCCAGATTCCTGTCTGCTGCTCGTTCCACTCTACCTGTTCATCCATTTCATCCATTCTGTGCGCCCCTCTCTTTCGACCGTCCCGGCTGTCTCGATTTCCCACGCCGTCGGTCTTTTCCAGCATATCTTGTGCTTTCATGGTATCATATTCGCCTCAAACTGGCAAGATATGTCTGGCTGCAAGTGCAAAGAAAAACCCGCTCCCATGAGAGCGGGTTTTTTGAGACGCATTGCGTGTGACGTCTTACTTGTGTGCCGAAACAGCGGTATCCTTGAGCACAACGTCGTGTGCGCCGCCCTCGACGATCGAGGTCGCGGAAACCAGCGTGATCTTTGCCTTCTCCTGCAGCTCGGAGATGGTCAGCGCGCCACAGTTGCACATGGTCGAGCGAACCTTATTGAGCGTCAGGGTGACGTTATCCTTGAGCGAGCCAGCATACGGTACATAGGAGTCAACACCCTCCTCGAAGGACAGCTTCTGTGCGCCGCCCAGGTCGTAACGCTGCCAGTTGCGCGCACGTGTCGAGCCTTCGCCCCAGTACTCCTTCATGAAGGTGCCGCCGATGTTAACCTTGTTGGTGGGCGACTCGTCGAAACGGGAGAAGTAACGGCCGAGCATGATGAAGTCAGCGCCCATGGCCAGCGCCAGGGTGACATGGTAGTCGTGTACGATACCGCCGTCCGAGCAGATCGGGATATAGATACCGGTCTCCTTGTAGTACTCGTCGCGTGCTGCTGCAACCTCAATGACTGCGGTTGCCTGACCACGGCCGATACCCTTCTGCTCACGGGTGATGCAGATGGAGCCGCCGCCGATACCGATCTTGACGAAGTCTGCGCCAGCCTCTGCCAGGAAGCGGAAGCCCTCGCGGTCAACGACGTTGCCGGCACCGACCTTTACGGTATCGCCGTAGTGCTCGCGAATCCATGCGATGGTGCGCGACTGCCACTCGGAGAAGCCTTCCGAGGAGTCGATACACAGTACGTCAGCGCCAGCCTCGACCAGTGCCGGTACACGCTCGGCATAGTCACGGGTGTTGATGCCCGCGCCGACGATGTAGCGCTTGTCCTTGTCGAGCAGCTCGAGCGCATTTTCCTTATGAGAATCATAGTCCTTACGGAATACCATGTATACCAGATGCTGATTCTCATCTACCAGCGGCAGGGAGTTGAGCTTATGATCCCAGATGATGTTGTTTGCTTCCTTGAGGGTGGTGTCTGCCGGCGCCGTGATGAGCTTTTCAAACGGCGTCATAAAGCTCTCAACCTTTTCCTCGGTGGACATACGGGAGAGGCGGTAGTCACGGCTGGTTACAATGCCGAGCAGCTTACCGGTTGCGGTACCGTTGTCGGTAACTGCCACAGTCGAATGACCGGTCTTTTCCTTCAGTGCCAGAATATCGGCCAGCGTCTGGTCGGGCTTGATGTTGGAGTCGGAAACGATAAAGCCAGCCTTATACGCCTTAACGCGTGCTACCATTGCGGCTTCGCTCTCAACCGACTGCGAGCCGTAGATAAAGGAAATACCGCCTTCTCGTGCCAGTGCGATTGCCATCTTGTCATCGGAAACCGCCTGCATGATCGCAGAGACCAGCGGGATGTTCGCATACAGTGCGGACTGCTCGCCCTTCTTAAACTTTACGATCGGCGTGCGCAGACTTACGTTTGCCGGTACACACTCAGAGGAGGAATATCCCGGTACCAACAGGTACTCGCTGAACGTACGAGAGGGTTCGGAAAAATAATACGCCATAATGTCTTCTCCTTTACCGCATATTGCTGATTTTTGTTATGTATCATTATACCGTTTTGGACATCCAAAGTAAACCCGCGTTTTGTCAAAATTTGCGGGTGAAAGCGCCCTGTCAGGCTATGCAAAACGCCGTTGGGCATTCAACCAAACAAAAATCCGACCGTTTGCTTACGCCTTTTCGCCTTGCAGACTGTATCGGATGCGATCCTCGATTACCTGGCTCGGGTTATAAACTCCATTTTCCGGCACTTCCTGCGAGGGAACAATATCCAAATAAGCCAGATGACCCACAAACTCTGAGGGGACATCTTCAAAGATAAGCAGCGTTGCGTTGTACTCGGTATCCTCGACTACGGTTGCGGGATAGATCGTCCTACTATCCGACACCAGAAAAGCCGCACCGGGCGGGGTATTCTGATCGCGCACATAGATAACCGGCGTGGTACGGCAGACAACCGACAGTGCCTGCGGGTAATAATACGCCGTGTACATGATGCTCGACTGGTTCTCGTCCTTACTGTCTTCCCAGATCACCTGACGCTCCAATTCGCCCCCGATTTTCTCGGAAATCGCAGTCATACGCTCGGTGTAATAGTCGCTTCGTATATCATGTACCTTTTGACTGAAATAAAACAGTGGTATGGCAATTAAAATTACCATCAGCAGCGCCTGCGCAATATGTCCTTTGTGATCTTTCAAAATTGTCATATCAATCCGCCACCTTCTATGAACTGCTGTCCATCTTTATTTTATTGTATCAGCCCGTTCATCAAATGTACATCCCGATTTCTCACAATTTATTGCTTTATTTTTTCACACAGACCTTGCGACAGCGATGTCAGACGCATATAATCAGTAAAAAGACTTGTTTTACCGGTTAGGAGGATGTGTTTTGCCGACTTGCAGCGCGTGTCAGTTTTATGTCAGCAGACGAAAGCGGTCAGAGAGCAATGACCGCGTTTTGGGGCATTGTACCATGCCGAGAATTAAGATTCGCCGACCGGATGCTCCGGCCTGCCTGCGCTTTGTCCCAAAGGACTCCCGCCCGCAGGCGAACTAAAGCTTTCGCCAGCCTTTCTCGAAAGGCTGCGGGTTCTTAGGGCAGAGCCCTGAGTCGCCCGTCGCAACGGGCGAAATCCCCTTTTGAAACCCGGTGTCCGACCCGGGTTTCAATCAAACTCTCGTTTTCAGCGCGTCCGCAGACGCGCAAATCCCTGCGGCCAATGGCCGCTCATGAAAACCAACCTGCGGATTGGTTTTCAATTTTGCGGCTGACACCGCAACCCGTTCTCCGTTCATGACTTGGCCGAGCAAGTCGGCCACAGCCTTGTGGGAAAACGCCCCACAGGGGCGTTTTCTGATTCCACAAGGTTCCCCTTAGAAGGGGGACGGAAAGCAAGGGATGGACAACCTACGGTTTTCCTCTCCATCGCTAAAAAATATTCCACCGGAATATTTTTTACGGTACGCTCGAAAATCGCGTACCGCCGCTCACCTCGAGCACGCACGCCTACGGCGTATTTTAAGGCGCGCTCTCGTCCCTTTGCGACCCCGTTTTCCCTTTCCGTCAGATGTACATTTCAGCCGCCGACAGGGTGGGAAAGTACGAGCTCCGCGCAGCGGGTGCGAGCCGTCCGGCGCTCCTGGTTGTGCTAGGACTGCGTTGTGAATGCGAGCTTTATGGGACGGCTGCGAGCCAAGTAAAGGTTTTGTGCGGTCAGGGCGCTCAGCGCGGCAGTATGATCTGCTTTTACGGTGCTAATCTGCGCGCCCTGGCTTTCTTATTGCCCTATCATCCAGAATTCTCTCATAAAATGAGAAGACCTACAAGAGCAAACAAAATTTTTCAGTGTGCGCGTCGAGTTATCTTCCCGGCCGGCGTCAGTCACCTTGCGGAAATAGAAAATGTCCCGGTGGGACATTTTCCCGGAAGGCTGTGACCGGCTTGTCCGGTCAAGGCCCTAACGGAGAACGGATTTATCGCAAATTTCCAGTCTTTTTATCTTAATCTTATACTACTTTTTCAGATAAAACAAAAAGCAGTCTTTTCAGACTGCTTTTCAGTGTGCGCGTCGAGTTATCTTCCCGGGCCGTCGCCAGCCAAGTATTGTCACCGTAAATGAGCTTAACTACTGTGTTCGGAATGGGAACAGGTGTACCCTCATCACCATTGACACGCACTTACTTTTCTTTTCCGGAAAAGAAAAGTAAGCAAAAGAAAAGCGAATTCGCTTCGCGCCGCACAGACGCTTTTGCTCTCTTAACTTTCCGTCTTTTTGAAGGTTTGTACCTTCAAAACTGAACAACCTTAGCGTTTAGAAAATATGTCAGTGACATATTTTTAGCTAA
>CAUEJN010000017.1 GCA_959018045.1 uncultured Butyricicoccus sp.
ATTCTTTCTGGCCATATGTAAAACCTCCTGTGCGGTGCTTCTATTCTACACCACTCAGGAGGTTTACACAAAACTTGGGATAGTGTCCACGGGTCTCATGGCTCCCATGGTTCCCACTCGTCAACCTCCTATGTTCGCAACCATGATAACCACGCTTCACATTCCAATCACAGCTCTCATGCAAGCCATGGTTCACATACGTCGCACTCCAATACCGTCTCTCATTCCAACTCGAATTACAGCGCAGCAGGCGATTATGATACACCTACCGCACCATCTGCCGGAAGTATTGCAGGCGTACACAGCCCGACATCCAGTACTGCAACGGATATTACGCTGCCTAAAATCAATACTTCCGTCGCAAGCCCGGAAACAACACCAGCTGTCAGCGCTGTTCCGACTTTAGCCGTACCGTTGGATACTCCGGCAACCAGCATGCAAAGTGCCGAGCCTCAAACAGCGCCGGATACGCCTGTTGCACAGACAATGAGTTGTGATGAGCCCAAACAGTAAATTGACCCACACTATGCAAAAGCCCTTACCGATTGGTAAGGGCTTTGTTATCACCTAATTGTGCGCTGACATTATATCTGCAACAGTTGTCTGCCTCAGACCATAGGTAGTACAAATCACACTTCTACCGTTTCGTGTCGTCCGCAATTTGTGAATACATTGCTGATTTTTCTCCCATTACGCAAAAAACAGCGCCGCGAGGAACATATCTGACATCAGCTCGTCTAAATTTCCGGTATAGATGTAGCTTAAAAGATAGTACATTTCGATATCGCTGGTCACATCTGTTCCATCGACTTCAATCTGGGATACTTCGAACGAATCATCGTATACCGTAAACATCACAACCCAATCCAGCAACATTTCGGAATCATAACCATGAAATATTACATAATCAGAACCATTTTTACGTTCAGTTGACCATTCACAATTCCGAAAGCGATTGTCGAACGCTTCTTCTACCGTGATGGATGCATCATATTGCGTTAAATAGCCTTGTCTGACCTGTTGCCCTGTCTCTCCAAACATCACAGCCAAAATCAACAGTGCAAATATAATTCCGGTCACACCAACGATGATCTTTCCGATAAACCACCTGCGCGGCGTATTCGCCCAAAACGGTGGTGGGCTATTTTGAAAACCGCCGCCCAGATCATTAAAATCCTGCTGGTTTCCATCAGACACCGGTACACCGCATTGGGTGCAAAATTTGGTACCGGCGGGCACGTGCGCTCCGCAGCACTTGCAGGTAATCCAATCCTCTGCCTTTTGACCACACTGATTACAAAACTGCGCCTCATCTGGTAAGATTGCACCACAGTTTCGACACGATTTGCTCATACGAAATCCCCCTTCCATAGGTAACTCTATAGAAATGCGCTGTTCATATTTATAATAATACTATTTATCTTTATAGATGTAAATATTTACTCGACTTTTTGCTAAAGTTATAACAAAAGGACGAGGTAATGTCATATGAATTTTGAAAAAAAGAACATCGGAGCTCGCATTGCGCACCTACGAGAGGCAAAAGGCTTAACCACAAACCGACTGGCCAATAACTGCGGTCTGTCACAGAGTTTTCTGCGCTCTGTCGAGCTGGGTGAAAAAGGAATCACCGTAGAAAACCTGGCTCTGGTCTGTGAAGCGCTGGGTATCACCCTGAAAGACTTTTTTGATGCCCCCAGCGATCAGACTCCCATCATCGAAGCCGAAGAACTCAAAAGCATGATCGAACGGCTAAATAGTCAGCAAAAAAGCGCACTGGCTGCTTTTCTGCGCACAATTTCACAGCAATAAGTCAACAGCTCTTCCGTGCAAATTCCAAGCATGGAAGGGCTATTTTATGTCACGAATTGCTTTGGGCACAAGAAATCAGCGAAGGGTCTACATGCATTTTGAGGTGGGACACGTGAAAATCTCCCACACATCCCACCGTATTTTGCATGAGATTAGATCTGCTTGTGCAGTCATGCGCAACCGATGCGTACCGTTTACTCCAGCGCTGCCTGCACGAATGCTTCGAGTGCCGCGAGCGGGATACGATACTCACGCCCGACCTTGAGTGCAGCCAGTTCTCCACTCTGAATCATACGCCGCACCTGTACCCGACTAGTCTGGAGCAGTGCCGCAACTTCCTTGACGCTTAGCAAGTGATTCATTCCTTCTTTCTCCTATCTCATTCCAAAACGGTTCAATTCATGGCATATATATAGTATAATGTACAAATAACGCGATTTACGCTCCTGCAAAGCGGTGTTCTCAGCACACGCTATCTATATTCACTTTATATCACTGTTACCTATTTGAATTTATAATTCGTTACGAATTTTGTGAGAATCCTAACGTTATAGCACAATTATTTCATTTTCTGGTACAGAATCATAACTTCACCGGCTGAAATCATCCGAAGCAAAGATACCGGTCCGGGAATCTGCTGAGCGCAGAAGTTCTTCCATAACGGAATCGGGCTGAAACCCAGTCTATGTACCTTGCGGAGCAGATCGTCTACCGTAAAGCCTTCGGATGCCATTTCTTCCAATACCTGATCGACCGACTGCTTGCGCTGCATTCTATGGGTAAGCTCCAACATTGCCTGCTTGATCGCATCCTCATATTTCGAGCCTGTAATCCGCTTCTCAATCTCCTCGATCTGACAGAACTGAACATCAGCAAAGCACTGCTCGAAGTGCTTACAGATACGTTTTTCGCTTTTCTGCATCAAGTGCCATAATAATTCACTCGGATTATCGGTAGCCAGCTTCTTTTCCAACCCACGCAGCATAGAACGCTGATACTGTACCTCAAATCGCAAAACACCCTCGGGTAAATCCTCATAATCGACCTGTAAGCCTTGCTCGGTTACCTGATAGGTCTTATCGTAAATGACCAAGCTATGGGTACCGCATTGAAACTTGATGTAATGCTTGTTGTACTTGTTCGCCTTCTTCCTGTCCTTTTCTTTGCGGGACACGCGCTTGTACTTTGGCGGCGTGGGTAGTTTTCGCAATACGCGCACAACCTCGCGGAAGATCTTCTTATGATCACAGCACATATTGACGCATAAGTCGACTCGACTCAGATAATAGTCATCCAGCTGGTCATTGAATGCTGATCGCTTCAGAAGTGCATGAAATGCCGCTTGCAGCTCGGTGATACTGGACTTTTCAGGCGGAAAAATACCGATGTAGGATGCATTCGGATCGATGACTTTGCGAGGATTAACCACCATGCGTACATAATAGCCGCGGCTGTCCTCTTGATCATGTGCGTGCTCCAATGTGATACGCAGACCATACTGTTCATACTGTGATACCCGATGTACACCTTTCGACTCTTGATAAATACAAATCTTGGGAGAAATCTTATTCTGATCGTACAGTTTTCCTTTGCAGTAATTCCATTCACTCTTTATCAGTTTTCTGGATATTTCAAATGTATGGATGGAAAATCCATCTGATTCTAACATAAAACGTGCTTTTCTTGTCACAATCTTA
Source organism: uncultured Butyricicoccus sp. (assembly GCA_959018045.1). Lineage (GTDB taxonomy): Bacteria > Bacillota > Clostridia > Oscillospirales > Butyricicoccaceae > Butyricicoccus. The sequence goes on from CAUEJN010000017.1 coordinate 3,510, forward strand.
CTCATTTCAAACAGTCCTTTTTTGCTAAAATATTGTTTATCAAACTGTCTGATCTGTGTGTAAAAAATACCCCCTTATCTCTGTGCTATAACATAGGAATAAGAAGGTATATGAGGATTTTTATGTACTTTTACGTGCGGATTTGTTTGAAATACAATAGGGACTTTCTATCAGGATGTTTATGGCCAAGCTTATACTATGCTGCTGTATTGGCATTGATCTATTTGAATGACTCTTACTGCTTCAAGTATAAAAGGAGGCTGACCCGAAGGCCAACCTCTTTTGGTCGTGTTAATATTCTGTTTACGCCAGCGCATCCCATACTTCCACACCGTCTACCAATGTGTAGGAGTGGGTATTGGTTGCTTCTACAATGTCAGTGGTCGCCCAGTGAGACGAGGTGATATCAGTGAACTGGCGTAGCTCAATCGCGTGCGACTGCACGAACGATACGTCAGCCACTCGACCAAGCATACGGTTGGTGATGGCGGTCACCTCCGCACGGGTGATGGTCGCATACGGACGGAAGGTACCGTCGTTATAGCCGTTGATCCAGCCCAGCGCAGTCGCACCGGCAACTGCGTCATAGAACCAGTCGCCTGTCTGTACGTCAATGAACTGTAACGCTCCGTCGCTTTCGGCCTGCGCAAAGCGCATGGCAATTGCGGTGAACTCAGCACGGGTGATCGATCGCTCTGGGTTAAACTGGCCGTCGCCCATGCCCTCAATCATGCCGAGCGATGCCAGCGTATGCACGGCATCCGCATACCAAGCGTCTGCCGGAACATCGGTGAACGAAACGGTCACCGGCGCATTTTGGTCGAGCAGCAGGTTATAGAACATCTGCGCTGCTTCAGCACGGGTCATAACTGCGTTGACACCGAAGCTGCCATCGGTGTAGCCGTTGAGGTAAGCCATGTGGTCGGTGGTGTTGAGCCAAGCCGAAACACCGGTCTTATCGCTGCCGATCTTGGCAAAGGTGACCTCGATGGTGTGATCGTCGCGTACGTCCTCGAAGGTGTACTTGTCGATCGCACCAACGCTCTCGTCATCGACCAGAACGTCCTTGATCTCGTAGCCCTCGTCAGCCTCCATGCGGAAAGTCTGATCCTTGCCGTACTTGACCTCGACTTTGCCATCCGGCGAGATTGAGCCACCCTTTCCAGCTTCAGCCTTAATCGTATAGGTGTCGGAATCGCTGCCGTCTCCGGCTTCTGGATGATGGGCACCTCCGCCACCTGAGCTGTCCTTCTCAAAGATTGCCGAAATGGTGTGGTTTGATGTGACATTCTCAAACGTGTAGGTGCTGACCGCCCCTATACTCGTTCCGTCCACCAGCACATCATCAATATGATAGCCAGTATCCGGGGTGATGGTGAAGGTTTGATTAGAATTCTCTTCTACTGATACCAATCCATTGGGAGAAATCAAGCCATGCTCTCCAGCGGTTGCCGTGATAGCATATTCTTGCTTCTGCTGATAGACCAGCACAAACGGAGGGAATTCACCGGTCTCAAATCTGACATATTGTTTACCATCTACCATTACAAGCTCAGACACCTGAATATCCGGCTCATTCTCCTGCAGTTCTACTGTTATGTCTTCGTAATTACGATCCAGACCATCAAAGTGGATGACATAGAACTCCTTGCTGCTGTCAAAATGATCCGGTACTGGCCAATAGATCGCCAGCTTGTCGTTCTCACCCATCGTCAAATAAGCGTTGCCATTCTTGGTATCCACTAGGTCGAGGTACCTCTGCTCGTAGGCATAATCTCCCGCAGGAATTTTCTCCGACATGCTATCCTGAATATACTTTACCAGTACGCCGTCATCCAGCACATCATCAACCAGCAGCTTCACGCCGCTGTCGTCAGACAGCTCAACCTGACTGCCGTTGATATAGTATGTGACATCTTCCGACGCTACAGCCGAGATTTTATCGTCGGAGATAGCGCTTTCTGCACGCTGGATTTCCGATGTAATAGTCTCATCTGTCAGACCTCGAATCGATAACTTACCCGTATCTGATTCAATACCGCGTGTTTCGAGCTGTCCATTGACTCGAATCTGCGCCGTCAATTTATCCGGGTTCAATTCACCCGAATAAATCTTCATATTGTATTCTTTATACTGTATACCCAAACTAGGCGTAAATATATCGCTGACGATGGTCTCGTTGGTATCGTGATCTGTAAACTGTACACGAACAGGATTCTGACCCTTAGCAGGTACAATACGGTAAATATAGCGAGCTGTCTTTACATTTGCAATATCTGTACTATGTGCATCCGTACCTTAAAGCTCAAGTGTCCATTTTCGCTTGGTTCCCTGACCATCGTCATAAGTGAGCGTGAGCAGATCGGAAAGGTCGACCGCTTTCTCTGTACCGCCAAGTTCCTCATTGAGTGACTTTGGAAGTGTGATATAAAATCCAGGTTCGGGCAGACCGTTATTTGCCGTTGTTTCGTGTCCTGTATTGTCTACAACGCCAGTGTATCCTTCACCACCAGTGTAGATCGAGATATCTGCCGGAGTGATGATGATAGGTTCTTCTATAACAACGTCAAAAAGATACGCAGTATTCACCGTCCGACCCGGATTTGGCGCAATTGCAGTATTGGCAGATTGATAAAACTTTGTCCACTGCGTTTCGTCTTTTGGTTTGGAATAGCCGTAAATAATCAATAGATAATAGCCATCCCCATAGTCTTCACCAGTATAATTTTGAGAGGAAGTTCTTTCGTCCTGAGATCCTCTAATTGTGATGGTATTGCTACCTAACGGGGTATTCCAATCATCCGTTCCAAAGTTATCTTCCTCCATGCGGGGACCTTCCGTACCGCCACGCCATACATCTATCCACTGATATTCAAATTTGACATCCACATCTTGGACAGGATGGGATACCTGAACACCAATTGTTGACCCGGCGCGTACCTGCAGTTCAGGGGAAGTATCATCCGCCTCAATGACTTGGTCATTTACGATAAACTCTACCGTTGGGTCTTGCAGAACATTTTGTATATCCAGATAGAGATCATCACCCGTAGGCTTTAATATGGTCTTGGGAGTCAGCAATTTACCTCCATAGGTCCAGCCACCAGTATATCCCTCGACAGGCATCGGAAGCTCCGCTTCTGGAATAACATAATCTTCGTTTACTGCCCAAGCTCCGTCTGTTTTACAAACATTAGCAGCCTGCCCATACAGCTTGATTTCGGTTACAGCATCTTCTTCGTTCCCATAGTGCAATGTGAATTCATAGGTACATGCATTTCTATAGGCGGACAGACCACTGGGGGAAAACGTGTCCTTTGCTGCTGCGTTTGGGAAAACAATCAGACGTTTTCCCAAACCGTAATCCGTATCATTGTCTTTGAAAGCGCTGCCGTCATAGCCAGAAGCATTGTTTTCCGATGATTTTCAGCCCATCAGGAAGTTCAAAAACAGTATCTTCGTCACTGTCTGCTGTGCGCACAAACTCCAACCCAGTACAGCCGTTGAACACGGAGCCAGATTTTCCATCTGCGGTGCCTAATACTTCAAGTGTGTCTGGCAGAATTACACCTGTCAAATCAGTGCAACCGTTGAAGGTCTGCTTTCCGATTTCAGCAAGATGATCATTAGCAAGATTCACTATTCCAACAATCATAAATTTACAATCGTCTGTACCAAGATTACCAATAGCATCTTTCATATTTCCTTTCTCCGAAGAGTATCCTGAAAAAGCATTGTCACCGATTCTAGTAACAATCTGATTGTTAATGGTTGTTGGTAATTCAATCGAAAAATATACAGATTCCATGTCTTTTTTAAGGAATGTAGTCCTAAACCAACTGGCACTAATGCCATAAATGGTGCCATCCTTAAAAGCATATCCCTCATCCGGCACGATCATCGGATCATCTGCCGTGAGCCCTGTTCCCCGTCCGTGTTGTGCTGTCTGCGCCTAATGTCTCTACTGTTCCATTGGTTTCGGGCACAGTTGCTTCCTGTACAGGCTGGTGGGCTTCCGTCTTTTCATCTGATACCAATTCTTCGACTGAAATGGTCTCTGGTGTCTGCTCAGTCTTTTCTGCTGGAAATAGATCAGTCAGCGGCAGGCTTTCGACATTCTGCTGTACATCACCCAACGCATAAGCTGGTGTCGCCCCGAACAGCATTGCTGCTACTATAACGCTAGCAAGCAAACGTTTCTTTTTCATGCTTACGCATCCTCCTTCTTGAAATTTTATCTATCTAAAATGCAGAGTTACAGTTATGTACTGTCTCTCAACATGAATTTTCAATGGTCATTGCATCTAAAAAATTCAAATGCTCCCCTAATCTCACGTCATTTATTTTTCGAAAAAGTATACGGATCTGCTTAAAAGGCAAGGTGGCCGGCTGTATCAGCCGACCACCTCTCAAACTGGAAATTATCGCGTATTGCGGCATAATTCCTTTTCTTATTGTGGTTTATGCACTGTGTGCATCCAACCAACCTTTTTCAATTGCAGCCCAGTCACGATTGGGCTGAAGTGCCGTCCAGATCTCGTACTCTGCATCCTCAAAGAGGTCGTAATCGTGCGAGTTGGTAGCCTCCTGGATTGCCTCGTAGTACCAAGCACCTTCCGGATTGTCCGGCCACTTGATCATGCTGTCGAGCATGTGGTCTGCATCCGGCTTGCGCTGGAGCACATTGTTGACCAGCGTGACAGCTTCGGCACGGGTAATCGCCTGATCTGGCAGGAAGATACCGCCTGGATAACCGTTGATCCATCCGGCCATCGCTGCATCGTTGATGTTCTCACGCGCCCAGTGGTTTGCAATGTCGGTGAACAGATCCTCTTCGACATCGTAGCCAGAGGACATGAAGCGCGATGCGATCGCCGCAAACTCAGCGCGGGTGATGTTGTTGTTCGGGCGGAACGTGCCATCCTCGTAACCCTGGATGATGCCCGCGTTGACCATGGTCGATACAGCATTGTTGTACCAGTCATTCGGCAGAACATCGGAGAAATTATTGGTCGTCATCCAGAACTGGTCACGCGCTTCGTCGGTCAGCAGGCGGAAGAAGATTGTTGCAACCTCTGCACGGGTGATGTTTGCGTTCGGACGAACGGTACCGTCCTCTGCGTAGCCGATGATGTACGCATAGTGATCTTCCGTGTTGAGCCACGGAGTCTCAGCCAGAGGTACTTCTTCGTCGATGATCTCTTCTTCGTCATCATCGTCATCATCGTCGCCATCGCCGGCATCCGGATGATGCGCTCCACCGCCGCCATTGTCATAGTCAGCTTCCCAAACGAGCGCAAACGGCGAGAAGCTATCAACGGTAAAGGTGATACCGCCTGCAACGTGAGTTACGTTCAGATACTCCGGCGAATTTTCTTGGAGCTCTGTCTCCAGATTGTCATAGTTTCGATCCAGTCCGTCAAAATGGATTACCTGGAACTCAGTGTCCTCATCGGTTCCCTTCGGATAAGGCCAGAAAACGGTCATTGGCTTACTCGGCGTAATCCACACGTTGCCATTGCTGGTATCAACCAGATCGAGATACTTAAATCTAAACTCAAAGTCCTCATCGATATCGTTGTCCGACGACGCAATAATGGCCTTTTTCAGTGCAGACTGCGCGTCATCTACGATCTCATCAACCAGAAGCTTGACTTTATGTCCGTCAGCAACTTCCAGCTTACTGCCGTTGATGTAGTATTCCGTACCAGCATCCGCAATCGCGGTGATATTGGCTGCATTCTCCGGTACTGCATTCACAATATCAGTCTTGATTGCATTTACAATGCCGCGAACAGTCAGTTCGCCAGTTCTAGAATCCACTGCACATTCTGCCTGAACGTTACCAGTTTCCTTATTCGCATTAACGGTGATCTTTACCGTATTTTCATTAACCCGACCAGGATAGATACTCATATCATATTTCTGATACAAGGTGTCCAGTTTGATATCAAATTCGTCATCGCGAATAACATTGCCCTGATCGTCCGTAAACTGTACTCGAACCGGATCCTGACCCTCAACAGTAGGTACGATACGATAGATATACTTACCATATGCCATACTCTCATGATCCGGCTGATTGTCATAACGTTCGAGCTTCCAGCTTCTAGAATTGCCATCCGATGCCTTAGCAGTAATAGTAACATAACCGGAAAGATCCAGCGGACCGTTTCCGACATGACCCACCGCCGCCTTAAGCGCCTTATCCAGTGCCTCGGGCAGCGTTACATAGAAGCCAGGCTCAGGCAGACCGCTATCGGTCGGCGCTTCCGAACCATTAACAGCACCCATATAGCCGTCACCGCCTGTATAGATGGTGATGGCAGCAGGTGTGACCTGAATGCGACCAATGACAGTAGTTGTCGTGGTATCATCATCGAGCTTATCGTCTCCCATGTTAGCAGTCACCATATTGGTGATGGTGCCCGACTGGTTCGATTCATTCACGTCGGACTCCTGTACGGTGTAGCTGTAGGTGATGGTGACAGTCTGACCGGGCTCAATCTTTGCAATCGTGTAGTTGCCGCCCGTAAGGGTCTCTTCAGATGCCTGATCACCTACCACAACTGCTGTTACCTTTCCATTTTCCCACAGCGTATCGGTGACTACGACACCGCTCAGATCAACATTTCCCGTATTGGTTACGGTAACGGTGTAAGTCAGAACATCGTCAACAGCAACCATAGCGCCTTCGGTATAGGGCTCGTCGGTAACCTTGGTCAGTTGCTTGTTGATCGTCAAACCCGGATTAGTAACAGTCACAGAAGTCGTATCTTCAGGTTTTCCCTCAACTTCCGTTGCCTCTACAACCGCAGTATTAGTGATCGTCTTACCCTTATCTGCTTCTGCAACAGTGTAGGTATAGGTCAGCGCTACATCAGCACCTACATCCAAAGTACCAACGCTCCAAGTTGCCTTGTAGCTACCGTTTTCCTCCTGCGTCCAAATTACACCCTCGACAGAAGTAGTGGGAGCAGCGCTGCCACCCGTAAATGTGTCAGTTACTGTCACATTGTTTAGCTCTACATTTCCCGTATTGGTTACGGTAATAGTATAGGTCAGCGTCTCGCCGACAGAAGCCATAGCGCCTTCGGTTGATTTTGCAGTACCTTTTCTATCGTCAATGCAGGATTGGCTTGCGTTGGGAAGGTGTAGGTATAAATTGCACCATCCATGGCATTGGTCTGTGCATCAATCGTTGGATTATCCCATGCTGCACCATCGGCGATGTAGCCAGTATCAGGCTTCATACCGGTGATGGGGAATACAGTTCCTGTGGTTGGATGTCCCAGTGTAGGTGGCAGGACAACTTCAACCCAAGTATTGCTATCCTTATCAAAGGTTTTGAGGGCAAAATATGCCTTCTTGTCCGTCGCATCAGAGCCATCCCAGGTGCCGTTCATAATCTTGTAGGTTACGGTTGCCTCATAGGCATCTGGGGTTTTATTCTTATTCGCATCCGGCAGGTATACTGCAGTAATTGTAATGTTGCTTGTCAGCGTACCAGACAGGTTAGCGAAATCTACTGTGAAGTGGTCGAACACATACTGCGTTCCATCCTTCGTGATGAGGAAAGGAATCGCACCTTCAGCATTGTCGCTTACATCGAAGGAATACTCAAAACCGTCATCCTTCGTATCAGTGTAGTCGGTTTTCAGCGCATTACCGGTTTTATCCTGATAGTGAATGGTAATGGTATGCTGGTTCGGTGTAAATGTCCAGCTGCCAGTCAAAGTAACGGCCTTATCCGGCATCGTAAAGCTATCATTGTTAATCGTAGCATCACTTGTTGTCCAACCATTGAAAGTCCAGACACCGTTGATACCATTACGCGTCGTTTCTTCGGTGGTCAACGCAGCTGCAACCGCAACTGGGTCACCTTCATAATACTCCACCTCTGCCGGAAGATCGGTAGATGTCGCAGGCTTATTATTATCGATCACCTCATAAGTGACAGGATACTGTGGATCACTGTAAGTCAGCGTCCAAGTACCGGACACGGTAACATGATTCGCCGGCATGGTATCGCCTGCGCCCAATTCCGGAGTTACGGTCCAACCACTAAAGGTATAGGTATCGTGACCGATTTTGTGAGTCGTTCCTCTGGTATATTGCGTGTCCAAAGTGACTGGCGTTCCATACGCGTAGCTGCTACCAGCCGGCAACTGAATACCTGCATTCTCCGGCAAACCAGACCACTGATAGATCAGGTTATACTGCTTTGCGGTGCTGGTAGCATAAAACTTGATGATGTTATCATCTTCATCATTTCCTGCATTGTCCGAAACTTCGTTGATTGCAGTAAATCCAATATTTTCAGCGTATTTGGAAGTGGTATTCGCGGCACTGCCCAGATACCAACCATCAGCCGTATGACCGGTGACACTGGGAAGTATCGGAAGCGTGATGGAAGTATTGTACGTCTGTCCATCTGTCCAAACCACCGCCCCGCTGGCAGTATGGTTCGGATCAGCGCTATCATACTCCGGCGCCTCGCCTTGCGCAATTTTCGCCTTAGTGACGAAATAGACGTTTGAATCATTGTACGGTGCAGTCGTTAATTTGTCGGTATTCTGATAATACTCTACATGATACGGGGTATAGAAGTACACCTTGACTGTGCTGCCACCTTGAACATTGTCCAAAGTATACACACCCTCTTTTTCTCCAATACCATCGCCACCGCTACTTCCAACCATCAGTGTAGCTTCGATCGCCTGCAGGATCAGATCAGAGTTTTTCGATGTAATCTGGAAGTCCGCGCAATTATACTGCTCATACTTGTAGTTGATTTTGATGGAGTTACCATCGGCTGTACCGCTCAAGTCTGTAGTACCATTATTAGCTACAGTAATATACTCATCAGCATTGACTTGCTCGTCATCCCGATAGACCTGAACCGTAATGGGAGTTCCGTTTTGAAGCGGCTTCTTTTTCGCGTAAACATGAACGATGGTGACATCCTCGGCTACTGCTGGAATCGAAGTTTTATCTATATGAGTTTTCGTAGGATCGTCTTTCCGATAGGAGTACTGATAATAAATTGTTTGGTTCTGATATTGTTTCTCCTTATCCGGCGCAGTCCATTTAAACTCTGTTACATCGGTTGATTTAGGCGCTTTATCTCCAATACCCCAGCTGAGATACTGAATATCACCCCGTTCAGTTTGAATTGTATTACCACCCGATGTTCCATCATCCAACCAAAATTCTTGGTTCAGTTGGCCAGCAGTATAAAAACCATGAGGCACGGGGAAGTTCTGAACATAATATTTCTGCGCTTCACCTTCCTCCCAGTAATACTTTAGCTGTGCCTCACCGTTCAACGGAAGTGTCTTCCCTTCCTCACCGGTAACTTCAACTTCAGTCGGCTGTACAGTATACTGAATCTTCACTTTGACAGGATCCGTGAGTATATCATCGTTCGGATTCCATGTAATTGTATCATTGCTGCTAACACCGTATTTTCCAGCATTATTATCTTGAACCGTTACATTTCCGACCAGCTTAACATTCGGACCCATTGGATCGGTAATCATTGCGCTCAGTGTATTAGCGATGTTGTCAAAAGCAGCAGAAAGCTCATCTGCATCATCAGCTTCATACGAGCCATTCAGATATTCTCGAAGATGATTCCAAGTGTTACTTTCTCTTCCGCGGGTAAAACATTTAACACCATAAAGGGAAATAGAGTGATTGATAATCGATTGCGCGATGGCAATATCCGTATCAGATTTTTCGGATCCATCACCTGTTTCACTCCAACCGTCACTATCAGTAAGCAAAATAATTGCCTTTTGATTTGGTGAAGCACTAAGAGCATTTCTGTCGGTTGCTGCTTTTATCAGGCCTGATTCTATATTGGTTCCCCAACAGGAAATATTCCGTCTAAAGTCAATATCTTCAATCGCATCTGTAAATGTACTCTTAAGAGTCTGTCCTGTCAATGTGGTCAAGTCAGTTGTGACTTTGGCCTCTTTACCAAACTTTGTAATCGATACATCGACATTTAATCCGCGCTCTACCAAATTCTCAAGCAATGCAGTCATTGCTGTTCTTACATTAGCAAAGCGTTCTTTTGTCATAGAATACGAAACATCTACTACAAGAGCAAGCTCCAACTTTTCCGGTTCCATAGAACCCTTAAGCTCCGCTGTTAAAGTAACATCCCAGGTTCCGGCTGTTTTACCTAGAACAGCAGTTTTATCCAAATCAGCAGCTGTACTCACATCGGGCTCTTGTGGTTCCGGGCTACCTCCTGGAATATTCCAGTTTTGAGCTCGAGGCTGTCTCCACGATCCCAGCATAGACATTCCAAAATCGACGAGTAAAGCAACCTCTTCTCCTTCAAAGATGAACCAGTCATTTTCCCAATCCACCGTCAGAGTAAGCGCACTGTCTGCCTCAAATGCATAAGCGGTTCCATTCACCTCAATTGCTGCATTTCCCTGATTCCCCAGCAGCTCTGCCAGCTCCTGTGCATCCAACGTCTCCTTCAGCGAAATACCCATTTCTTCCAGCATGGAAGGGGTAAATTCGGTGTAGGATTCGGTGTCCTCTACAACGGTAAAATCCGCAAACGGATCTTCTTCCGTCTCTGCCTCCGCTTCATACGTCAGCGTCATCTTAGAGACCTCGGTCTCATTGACCGTCAGCGTTGCTCCCAGAACCTGGCCCTCCGCGCTGGTCTCAGTCGAAACTGCAGCGGGGTCTACGCCCTGCTTCTGCGCTTGCTCCTCAGCCTCAGCTTCGGTCGTAAAGATCTCCTTCTCGGTCACGGTCAGCGAAACATCCGACTGTACCTCAGGCTCTGCCGGAGGTCCGGTTGTCTGCGGGTTTTCGGTCGGAGTATTGTTTGCCGCAGGTTCACTCGGCACAGTGACAGGCTCCCCTGCATCTGACTCAACCGAAGGCTGTGCGTCAGGCTCTGCCGGAGCTGCATCTGCGTTGTCCTCTTCTGCGAAGGTCAGCGTATAGGACGTCGTATCATCCAGCTCTGCCAGTACAACTTGCTGATCGTCAAAAGCGATAGCCGTCAACTGACCAGTCACGTCATCACGAACATCGCTTGCAATCGCTTCAATTGCAGTCAGATCCTCCAATGCAATTGCGTTGTTTTCATCCAGCTGATCCTGAACCGCATGATATAGCTCATCCACTGATAATTCCTTCGTCCATGTAGTTGCTTCGCCAGCATCATCTACCGCGAACGCCTGCATCGGCATGAGTGTTACGAGCATCGCGCACATAACAAACGACGATATCAATCGTTTCAATCGCATAATTATTGCCCTCCTTCTTAAAATTTCATCTATTCAAAACGTGAAGCAGCCGTGGCAAGTTGCCGCTCCCCGATCATTTTCCGATATCTGATCTGCTTACTCTGCTTGACGCGTCCGGCACACACTGGACAGCCGCACTTCCTGGAACCCGTACGCGAATAAACGATCGCTTTCCAGACATGCCCTTCCGGGCACTGCCACCAAACCCGCTTTTTACTGCCGTAAGTGACTGCATCCGGTGTAAGCGAACCGTTAAGCGCCGGATGCCACTGTGCCGCAATCGCAGGCTCACAGGTCTGCAAATCATTAAACCCTGCCAGCACCATATGCCCAGAACAATATGGACAGCCGGTCATATTATGCGTACGCGCAGCAACCGACGTTTTCCATTCATGCCCTAAAGCACAAACCCACCAGACGCGCAGATTACTGTATGCCGAGACCTGCTGCGCAGTGAGCGGTGCATTTTTCGCGGCATCCCACTCCTGTGCGACCTGCGGAAACTGACTGGCCAGATCATTTTCTCCCGAAATGACGATCTTTCCCGCACAGACCGGACAGCCTGCACCGCTGTGCGCCCGGGAAACGATGGACGCCTGCCAGCTGTGAGCGCGCTCACACAGCCACCAAACCTTTCGATGGGAACCCGCAACAACATCCCGCGGTGTGAGTGAATGATTCCGTTTATAATCCCACTGTCTCGCAAGCTCGGGGTGTGTCATCGCCAGACTGTTCTCTTCTGCCATAAGCGTTCGATTGGTACACACCGGGCAGCCTGCACCTTGTAGTGCACGAGACTTAATAACAGCTTGCCAGCTATGGCCGCGCGCACATTTCCACCAGACCTTACGCGCACTGCCAGGCAGCAGCTGGTCGGGCTGTAAATCGCCATTTTTTGCAAAATCCCACTCTTTCATGAGCTTGGGATACAGTGTTGCGAGATCAGTTTCTCCCGGCCATGCACGCTGACGGGAACAGTATGGGCAGCCGCTGTGGTTTGCTGTTCGGGTTGTTACAGCTGCCTGCCAGCTATGTCCCTTGTCACAGTTCCACCACACAACTTGCTTGCTGCCATAGCTGATAGTCTTGGATGTCTGTGGCAGGTTTCTTTTCTCATCCCACTGGGTCAATAAAACTCGATTGTCTGTTCGCAGACAAAAATCCAAAAAAGTTTCGCGCAACGACCAAACCTTCTCTCTATTCATGTGACTTTCCGAACCTGTCTTGTGAGTCGGTTGAGGTGATTGTGACAGGTGAGACAAAATCTATATTTTGTCTCTAAAACTACATATCATCACACAGTTTTCTTGATTATCAAGTATATAGTATCACGATTTTGTTCTAAATTCAAGCCGAAGATTGATTCTGAATATACCGAAAAAGGCCAATCAAAGGTTACTTTTTTTGATTGACCTGTCTATCATGCCTTCTTATACGTATCCGTACGTGTGGAAGGCTTTTTTATTTGAAAAATTCCATTTGTTGTATAAAACAATAAGTAACCAAGGACAAAATATAGATTTTGTCTTACATCCTTACGAAATAAGCCTCAGCCGATCCAATTGTCTCACATGCTCCTCTCCAGTCGAGAGCAAATAAATGCGAGTTGTTTCCATGCTGCTATGCCCCAAAACATCGGCAAGTTTTACCACATCCCGGCAAATTTTGTAAAACTCTCGGGCAAATAAATGACGCAAATTATGCGGAAACACCTTATTTGCTGCAACTCCCGCACGTTTGCATAACATCTTCATTTCTGCCCAAATCTGTTTGCGCGACAATCCCCTTCCGTTTCTCGTGAGAAAGATCTCACCGGAAACGATTTTTTGTTTTTTCGCGTACTTTAACAGCTTACGGCGCAACTTGTTTGGTAATAAAACGACACGAATCTTGCCTTTCAGCGAAATTTCCGCACGTCCGGCTTTAGCAGCTTCAACCGTCAGATACTTGACCTCGGATACTCGAATTCCGGTTGCTGCAATGGCTTCCAGAAGCAGCGCAAGACGTACCTGGCCTTTTCGTTCAGCGGTCTGTACTAGCCGTTCATACTCCACTCGAGTCAGTTCGCATTCCTGACGGCGAAATAGCTTGCGCTGTATACGCAATGTGTGTATCCGACAGTCTCCCCGGCCGATAACCTCCAAAAACCGATTGAGTGCAACAATCATCGAGTTAACCGTTTCCGGTGCATAGCCATCGGTAAGCAACTGTGTCCTCCACGCAGAAGCCTGAGCCTTTTCCAGCGTCCTATCCGCTAACCAGCAAAAAAATTTACGCACATCGCGCAAATATTTCTCGATTGTGCCCGCGCTGCGCTCATCCTCTCTGAGCTGCGCTGCAAAAGCTCGTAACTTACCGTTTAGATTTTGCATGGTCATTTCTCCTGTTCTCATAAAAGTGTACTTATTACATCATCCATTTTACAGAAAAGATCGGAGATATGCAGCAACTAAATCTCACTCAATCCACAAAATAATGCTATCGTATAAAAAAGCTGACCCGAAGGTCAGCTTTTTTAATAAGAAAATACTTGCATTATTGCCTTTAGATATGCTTAACTCAAAGATTTGCTTCAGCACTCAAAAAAGTGTACCAACGATTGTAGCACCAGCAGAAACACCGTATCAATCCGCTGAGCAATCTTCGCTGCCAGCTCATCGTCGTAAATATGCGACACTATTGCGTGTACGCAGCATTTCCAGCCACACTGCCTGATCATCGATCAGCCCGGCCGCATATGCTTCCTGTAAAATCTGTTTGGGAAATTGCAGATCAGGCACACCCTGTTCGGTCATATATTCCTTGAGCGCCTTCCATGCCAGTTCAAAGGAAAACTCAAAGCGCTGAATCATGCCATCGCGAATGGATTCCATATGATACTGCTGATAATCCTGTACAGCAGTATCCAGACGTGCAACCGCTCGGATAAAATTTTCTCGTTTGGTCTTATGCGGACTCATAAATTACCACCTCATCTCGTCTGATTTCATCCAGCAAATCGGCGCTTGTCCGATCATCAATCAACACAACGTCAAACTTAAGCAGGGTCGGCAGCTCGTCAATCCCGTCCAGAAACATACCTTCCATTTGCTGCGGCAAGCCAAACACTGCAAGGTCAATGTCACTGCGCGGCCGCTCCTCATTGCGTGCGCGGGAACCAAAGAGCACGACTCGTTTTGCACCCGCTCGATGTGCCAGCGCTGCAATTTCGGTTTTGAGTTCAATTGGGAGCATACTCGATCCCCTTTCGTTCAACTCTCAATGCACATATCTAAACTATACTGTGTTCAGTATATCCGGATTGGGCAAAACCGTCAACCTTGTTCGTACACCATAGCGACCGCACATTTGGCAAACAGCTTGCACGAATGCACATCTTCAGGGGGTGGCTTTTAATAGCTAATCTTTCTACTACTATTCAAACCATATTGCAAACTTGAACTCTCGTTCAATATATTAAAAGTATAAAAGACTTTCCTGTCCCACAAACTCATAGTCAGGAAATACCTTCGGATGATTCGCACAGTTACGGTCTTTATCTTAGCTATCCGTCTTTTTATTACGATCCACCCGAGAGATTAAAAACATTTTTTTCGTTTTTATTGTTGATTTTTTACTTTGCCGCGCTATAATATACATATCAACAACAGAACATCTGTAATTGATACGAGAGGACTGATTGCATGAAATTATTGAAAATACGCGCTTCGGGAATACCGCTGTTCAAAGATACATGTGAAATTGATTTCCTCGCTTTGCAGAGAGTTACCGCAGAGGATGCGAATTCTATGAGCACCGTGTTTACTACCGGGACACAAGCATTTACGCAAAATAATGTCTTGGCCATGATCGGTATCAATGCGTCCGGCAAAACAACTGTGCTAAAATTAATCACCTTTGTATGCAAAATGCTGAATCATGAGCCGCTCAACCGGATTGATTGCGCAGAGATCCTGGATGGGTTGGAAAAAGATCAGCATGTCACGCTTGAAACATACTTCTATGCAGAGAGTAGCGCTACCTTCTGTCAGGCTACCGGTAAGGCAATCAATCAGCTGAAAACTGTAATTGGCAAAAAAGATAATAAGCTTCTGATCGTACAGGAAACCTTGAAAACAAAAGCAGTCACGACTGATCTTCGAAAGAAGAATGCCCTTGATTTTACAGATGTAGAGGTCAATCTTTCCCGCGAGTTCAACGAATACCTGCTGGATGATGTCAGCATCATGGTAGCATTTAATAAAAAAAACAAGGAGCAGCTTCTGGTCTCGGATATGCTTCAGTACACGAATGTCAACCACCTGTATCTATCCGAAGATTGCCCGCTTGAACTGATTTCTTTCTTTGATCCCAGCATCGAATATCTCAGGTTCCAAAAGGATGATAAGGATATTCGTATCATCCTGAAGTTCAAAGAAAAAAAAGAAATCATTTTAAACCAGCTCTCTGAGCTGAATCGATATCTTTCGTCCGGCACCATCAAAGGTATCAACATCTTTCTGGAGGCGATGCGTATTTTCAAGACTGGCGGATATCTGATTGTTGACGAACCGGAAAATCATTTCAATCGTGAAATCGTATCGACTCTGATTCGTTTCTTTATGGACAAAAAGGTAAATCAGACCGGTGCGATGCTGATCTTCTCGACCCATTATCCTGAACTTCTTGACGAATTTGAGCGCAATGATAATATTTATATCATCAAAAATCGACAAGGCGTTTCTATCGAAAACCTTTCCAAGATCCTCAAGCGAAACGATATTAAGAAAAGTGAAGCGTATCAAAGCGGATTTCTGGAAGGTACGGTTCCCATGTATGAATCTTACATGAATCTCAAAAAAGCTCTTATTCAGAACAATCTGGAGGGCTGATCCATGGAACTTTCCAAATATATCGCCTGTATCTGTGAGGGAACAGCTGAAGAAGTTATCATGGATATCCTGCTGGAGCATGACAAACTCATTTTTAACCGAAACCAGCTTCTCGAAGAAGCACCGATCAGATGCCGGGATGCAAAGAAATTTGAGGCGCGCTATTTGA
>CAUEJN010000018.1 GCA_959018045.1 uncultured Butyricicoccus sp.
GGTGCTTCTATTCTACACCACTTAGGAGGTTTACACAAAACTTGGGATAGTGTCGGAAGGTGTGGTATACACCTTCCCTCATGTTGGACTTATAACGGATTACGATTCCGCCGTATCCTTAGTATAATATGGTGCGATTCTAACCAACTCTGCAAAATAAAAACCAACTGCGCACATAGCCTCATCATAGAGCAGTTCTTGTACACTTTCCTCATCCTTTTCAGGAAGTGACTCGTACTTGTCCCACTCTATAACCTTGACCTTCTCTTTTTCACGTTCAAGATCGTTCAAATACTTCTGCTTGATCTTTTTCCAGTGTTTCTCTGCCTCTGATTTAAATGAGGTGGGTTTATCTTCGTGAAGCGTCACGAGCTTAATCGCATCGCGCACGGTCAGATGCTGTTGAATCCTTTTTCGAATTTCTTTTTTACCGCTCGATGTTCCCCAGAAGTTATCTATACTTTTCCTATAGTATTTAGGAAGATTCTTTCCGCTGCCTGTATAGGGACGATACGGTGCAGAACGATAAATTAACTCCTTACCCAGCTTCGTATACATGAAGTACTTATCAAAGAATTTCTTTACGGCCTTATCACGCGTCGGATTCTTACGTGTAATAAAGAATTTAAGTTCATCTTTTTCAAGATTGTCCAAGTTATCATTAAAAATTACGTTTAATGCTGTCTCGCGGTAGTAAATATCTGGTTTGGTAAATATCCGAAAGAATTGAATCAAATGAAGTACAGTTTCACCGTATTCTTCTTTAATATTATCTCCATTGTAATTGAAGTCCAACAAATAATTGGTGATGTTCTCATACAGTTTCGCTGTCTTCTGAGAATCTAACTTGGCAAACTTGGCCACTTTCGATGCTACTAAATGTACGCGGCAAACTGGAGTTGGAAATTTCAATTGTCTAGAAAAGTATTTATTCCAGTCTTTGATCTCCTCATCTGGGTTTTCCTCATAATCTTCAGGCCAAAAAGCTTGTTTGCAGATATTCATTTTGGTAACATGCTGCAAACCAATGGTATGATACAACTCTCCTAGCTGATCTACTAGATCTGTTCCCAGTTTTTTGGTCAAATCGATTAATTCCTTATAAATCACTCTTGTATCCGCAATTTTGATATCAGCGATATGTGGAGTGACATTGATTTTGAGCAAGCTTTCTTTACTCGGAGATCGATTGTAAAAGATTTGGACTGCTGCGGACAGCGCAAACAATGCGGGAAGCGCTGGATAAATCCAATAGTCTGAGAATAGTAGTTGGAGCAGAGGTTTTTTGCACTTTGCTTTTCCTTTCAACAAAGTGGATTTCGTTAATTGGTGCTCCAATTTCTGATAAAATAACTGATACTGCGTATTAATACGTTCTTCCAACGGTTTAAGGATTTCATCCTTCGCTATTCCTGCCGGAAGCTCAATATTTTGCTCTGAACGTTTAAGCTTAGAGTTGATTCGAGCTAAAAATACTTCCAGATATGCTTCCAGCTCTAAACGATCATCATATTCTTTCAGGTACTCAAAGGATACTTCCTCTATAATTTTCCCGTATTCGTTATACTCACCGAAAACAAACGGTACTATCGCTTGGAAATCCTTTAAATTATCTCGTATTTTTTCGTTGGAAGACAATAGATTGAGCACTTCAAAAATCTGGTGTAAAACAGATGCATTGTTTTCTTGCTCATTCAAAAATGCCTTTAATCTTTCGTTTTTATCTAATAATTCCTTGATGCGAAGACTTCTGTAAAGATCCTTTTTCAAAAAATATGGAGATACCGGGACAGATACGAGTGTATTTAGATTCACACCAATTCCTCCTCTCTGTTTGTTTTATTGTAGCACTCGCGATTAATCTTGTACAGAATCTGTCATCCAAATGACTTAAACTTGTATAGACTTGATACATATTTCTTTCATCAAGTTCACATGCAGAAATATGCCAATAATCGAGTATTATTTCAAAAGAAAGTCAATATATTCTTGGTATACAGCTATAATTTGTGTGTAAATCATAAATCAAGCGATTTTTCACTGTTACAAACTCCCGTCAAAAATCCGTTAAATTTGGCAGAAAAATGCATATTTTTTGACGAGATATCTTATCCATCACCGTGTTATCATACACTTGTCATCGATGAGATTCACACCCGGCGATCGTGCACAATCGCCGACATACATCACAGGCGCTGGGGGATCTGGAAATTCCGCCCAGATCCCCCAGCAAATTAAGGAGATATCAATGAAAAAGCACGGAATCTGCGACTTCGTCCCCGACTTTCCCGGGGGTAAGAAGGCACGCAAAGACATGGTCGTCAAGGTCGATCTGACCCCGTTGATGAGGCAGATGTACAACGACAATCTTGAAATGGCCGAGAAGCTGGGTCGGTTGGAAGCTCAGTTGGAAATGATGCACCACCAGCCGACAGTCGAAATCGACCCGGCTGACATTACAGTAATCGAGAACGAGGAGGAGAACGAAAATGAGTAAAAAAGTAACTGTTGTTGAAGGCCGCGGTTTGTTCATCGGTGACCGCATGATTTGCAACGGTATCCCGGAGATTGTACAGGCATACTATCGCCCGGGTAACTCTACCCCGTCGAATCTTCTCGTCCGCATCCGCATTGGCAGCTTGGTCGACCAATGCGTCGATGTCGCGGTGGGCGATCTCGGGTACAGGGCGCTGCACCGAGCCATTCCTCTGCTCCAGTGCGCATCGTCTCGTCATCGTGCCATGTTCGATACTTATTTGTTCGAAAAAATGCAGAAATTCCTCGAATCTCCCGAGAATTGCACCTCTAAAGCATACTATTTTGCTGAAAACGGCATCGTGCATCTCGGTGATGGAGCGACCTGCGTCATACTCGGCAATCGCGTCCTCGGATACAAGGGTAACCGGTGTATCGCTGCACCCATGTGTTCCTGGAACGTCCCGTTCGGTACATCCGATGCGTGCATCATCCTGGCCAAAATTCTCATGGAGCAGCCATCTGCGGTACTGCTGACCACGGCGTACACGCTGCTGACCACCGTTCGCTCGGCAATCATCGAGTCTGGCATTGACCTGCAGGCGGTTCTGTATATTACCGGTGCACAGGGTCTGGGCAAGACCACCCTTGCACGGCGTGTTGCCGGTTTCGTAAACAACGTTGACACCGACCGCCCGGCATTACTATTTGATGCCGGCAGTACGCTCGCTGCCACCCGGGACGCCATGGCCAGTGCACGCGACCTTCCGATCGTTGTGGACGATCTCTGCCTCTCGGCCAGCCGTGCCGCCCAGCAGCGGCGCAAAGATCTGGGTGCGCAACTCGTACGCGAAGCGGCCAACGTAACCAAGATCATTAAAAAGGCCCCCAGTGGACAGACAATGACGCTCCATAATGTTGCTGGCGTCATCATGACCGCAGAATTCCTGCTGGAAAACGCATCGGACGTGACCCGCTGCGTGATGGCTCCCATTACACAGCCGCTGGACTTACCGGACGCACTGACTCCAAGCGTCATGGCGGGCGCGGTCGAGCTATTTCTGCAACATTATCTGCTTGATTCGGAAAAATTGCTCCGCCGATTACATCATCTTCTGAAAAACAACGAGCAGATTCCTGCACTGCAAAACTGCCCCGAACAGCGTGTTCGTACCAACCTGACCGCACTGTATTGGGCTTTCCAGGAGTTCGTCGCCATTTTTGCAACAGATATCCAATTTGACAACTTGGCACGCGATCTTGTCCAGAATTTTAACCGTGCGCTCGCCGACTCGGTTGAGCAAACAAATGCAGCGCTTGCCCGTGTACGCAGTCTGACACCTGAGGGCAACATTGCTTACGTCTTGCTGAACGCTTACCTTGGTGACAATTTCAACCTGCTCAAAGAAGGCAAAAAGCTCGCCAAATTGTCGAAATATGACGGTACAACGTTCAAGGGCGATCTCTGTCTTCGAAAATGTGCACTGCAGCAAGTTGTGAATCAGAGCCCCGGCTATCGGGGCTGGGGGCTCAACCATATTGTCGCAGAGCTCGTGTCCTACGGTGCACTGCGCATCCAAGAAGAAGGCACCTACCAGGTCAAACTATCCAGTGACACGGAGGTTCCGCGCGTATATCGCATCAAAATTGACGTTTTAGAGAAATTCTCCGAACGTTATTAAATACAATTCCTACGCGGTGCAGCCTACAAGCTGCACCGCATGGATTCTCAGACCTTCCAATCCGTCTTGGTGTATAAACCCGCTCAAAACGGTGGAAAATATTGGTGTGGAGGTGAACGCCCATTGCACATGCAAGTGAACGAAAAGACAAAAACCATAGAACTCTGGCTGACCCGTGCCGAGAAAAACGACCCGACTTTTCGTGCGTCGCTCAAGCCGCTGTATCAGCAGTATACGGCACAGAAGTATCTTGTCGCGGTGTTCCTGTCCGGCGATGGCGATTTGTACCAGCAGACGCGCGATTTATTGATCTATAACCGCAAGCGCCTCGCCGAACAAGAAGTACAAAAGCAGCGTCAGTCAGCCATATTTATGTGATATCCGGCAGCAGTAAAAAACTGCTGCCCTGTTTTTTTCACGCAGTGCTTGCAATTTACTGCAATCCGTTTTACAATGTTATCTATAATATAAATTCAAATTTTGTTTTGTGTTGATAAGAGGAGGGCATCATGGAACAATCCCCCATGCAGCAGGGTCAGATCCTGCTCTACAACAATGGCAGTGAGAAGGAGTTCGTCAACGTCGTGTTTCAGGACGAGACCTTCTGGCTGACGCAGAGTGGTATGGCCGAGCTGTTCGACTGCTCGACCGACAACATTTCTGTACACCTTAAAAACATCTATGCTGAGGAAGAGCTATCTCCCGAGGCAACTACCGAGAAAATTTCGGTAGTTCGTCAGGAGGGTTCCCGACAGGTGCGCCGTACACTGGATCATTATAATCTTGATGCCATTATCGCCGTGGGCTATCGGGTCAACTCCAAGAAAGCCACCCGCTTCCGCCAGTGGGCAACCAAGACGCTCAAGGAGTACATCCAGAAAGGCTTTATACTCAACGATGATATGCTCAAAAACGGCAAGCCCTTTGGTCGGGACTACTTTGATGAACTGCTCGAGCGCATCCGCGAGATCCGCGCCAGTGAGCGCCGCGCCTACCAGAAGATTGCCGATGTGTTTGAGCAGTGCAGCTATGACTACGACAAGAATAGTCAGACGACCAAGGATTTTTATGCCTTTGTGCAGAACAAGCTGCACTTTGCTGTGACCGGCAAGACCGCTGCCGAGCTGATCGCTGAGCGGGCAACGCTGGACAGTCCGACCATGGGACTGACCACTTGGAAGGGTGCGCCCGACGGCAAAATTCTTAAGAGCGATACGCTGGTGGCCAAAAACTACCTCAACGAAAAAGAGCTGTCCAAGCTCAACCGACTGGTGACCATGTTCATCGACTACGCCGAACTGATGGCAGAGGACGAACAGCTGATGAGCATGGAGGATTGGCTGCACGAAACCGACCGCTTTCTTACAAACAATCGCCGCAATGTTCTCGATCACAAGGGGCATATCTCGCGGGAGGCGGCAGTCAAAAAGGTCAGCGAGATCTATGCCGAGTTCCGCAAAAAGCAGGACGAGGAATATGTCTCGGAATTTGACCGTGTGATGGAAGAATATTTGAAGGGAGGCAACCATACATGATCGAAAAATTTGACATTGCGGGCTACTGCCGAATTTCGGTCGATGACGATCTGGATCGGGACAACGTGTCCATCGAAAACCAGAAGGCGATCATTCAGGACTTTGTCAGACAGAAATTCCCGGGCAGCACCCTCACCTTCTACGAGGATCGCGACCGCTCCGGTTACACGTTTGAACAGCGCGAGGGCTATCAGGCACTGCGCAAAAAGCTGATGGGACACAAGTATGAAATCCTCATTGTCAAGGATTTTTCCCGTTTTTCGCGCCGCAACAGCCGTGGTCTGGTTGAGCTGGAAGATCTGCGTGATGCCGGCGTGCGCATCATTTCCATCGGCGACGGCATCGACTTCCCCAACGATGACGACTGGCTGAAAATCCAGTTTCAGTTCCTCATCAACGAGATGCCAGTCACGGATACCAGCAAAAAGGTAAAAAATGTCATCAAGCGCCGACAGGCCGACGGCAAGTGGATCTGCGCGGCACCCTACGGATACATCATCAACAAGCGGCAGGAGTTTGAGATCGTCCCTACTGAGGCCGACATTGTGCGCACGATCTTCCGTCTGTACAACGAGGAAGGATGGGGTTATAAAAAAATTGCAAACTATCTGACCGAGCAGGGCATCCCGACCCCGCGTATGGCCGAGCGTGACCGCAAAGAGGCAGCCGGTGAGGAATACAAGCGTGCGGTCAAGACATCGTGGGCGATTGTGACCGTACAGGGTATTCTGGACAACGACTTCTACATCGGCACGCTGCGTCAGGGTAAGTACACGCGCAAGAAGATCAACGGCAAGGATGTCCGGCAGGCCGAGGACGAGCAGATCGTGATCGAAAACCATCATCAAGCAATCATTGATTACCGCACGTTCGCGGTCACCCGCGCCCTGCGCGAAAAGCGCACGACTTCTCACTATCGCGGCATCAAAAAGTACGACAATGTGTACTCCGGTTTTCTGGTCTGCGGCGACTGCGGCAGCCCCATGTTTGCCATGAGCCGCAAAGATCTCAAGAGTGCCTACACCTGCGGTTCCTACCACCGTCGCGGGCGAGCGGGATGTACCTCGCATCACATCCGGACCGACAAGCTCGACGAGTTGCTCAAAAGCTACATCCGGCAGGTAATGGAGCATTCCGCGGACATGCTGGAGCGGCTCAATCAGGATCTCGCCCGTGAGCAGGAGGACGTGACCGAGACCGAACAGAGCGCCGATCATCTGGCAGAGGTTCTAGTCGATCTGCAAAACGAGTTAAAGGCGACCAAACGCCAGCGCATCCGCGACCTGATGAAGCACCCCGATCAGGAAAATCTGTTGGAAGAAACCTATGATGAACTTGAGGCCGATCTGCAAAAGAAGATCGAGGGCATTCGCCACCAGATTGATATGCTGTCGGACAAGCGCAATACCATCATTCAGGTCAACCGTGCCGCCCGCACGGCGATGGATGTCTTTGCCGACATCCTGAACAAGGACCCGCTCGAGCGCAACGATCTGGAACTCATCATCCGGCAGATCAAGGTCTTTGAGGATCATCTAGAGATCGAACTGCAAGCCGATGTCGATGCCATCCTGCGGGCGGGCACGCTGGAGGACGCCGTAAATTTTAAGAACGGCATGGAGCATATCGCACCCGTCACCATTGTCCAGTCGTCGAGCAAGCGCCCGGACAAGGTGTTTCATGCCAATGTTATCAGTGACGGCGATCCGCTGGAGATCTACACCGACCGCGATGGCGAGGTCATCTTCAAGAAATATTCGCCCATGGGTGAGCTGGGCACCTTCGCGGGCGAGCTGGCCGAGGCACTGTCCCGAACAGCCGGTCTGTCGTGCGCCATCTGTGACCGCGACGCGGTAATCGCTGCGGCGGGCGGCGCCAAGAAGGATATCTTCGAAAAGGCCATCTCAAACGATCTGGAAACCCTCATGGAGCAACGCCACATCTACGAGCACACTGGCTCGGATGACACCCTGCATGTGTCTGACAACGACCCCTACCAGGTCGTTGTCGCCGCACCCATCATCTCCGAGGGTGATGTAACCGGCTGCGTAGCACTCCTGTCAGACAGCACCGACATGGTTGCCACCGAGGTCGAGAGCAAACTCAGCCAGACCGCCGCCAGTTTCCTCGCGCGGCATGTAACCATGTGACCGTCAGGACTGTCTCTTGTCAGGGACAGTCCTTTTTTCCGTCCGCTATTGACGTGCCTTTTCGTATTTGTTACAATAATGCAAGAAAGCGGGGCATTTTCCCCGCATTTTTTCGCAAAAGGAGACCCTTTCATGGATTCACACGCACATGCACGCTATGAGCGGATGCCGTTCTTCCTCTGGGGCTACACCGCCCTGCTTCTGGTTGCCGGTCTGCTGCTCGGCTCGCTCTCTCAGCTGCCCGCCGGTCTGTCCAAGATCATTTTGACCGAAACCGCGCTCATCACCGACTATGTGCTCGTCGCAGGCCCCGGCCCCGCGCTGGTCAATGCCGCGCTGGTCACCGCCATCAGTATCCTCATTCTGCATTTTGCCCGCGTACCCTACAACGGTATCACGTTGGTCGTCATCGGTCTGATGTCCGGTTTTTCGCTGTTCGGAAAAAATTTCCTCAACATCTGGCCCATCCTACTCGGCGCATGGCTGTACGCCAAGAGCCGTCACGAGCCCTTTTCCAAGTACGCGCCCACCGGCCTGATGGCAACCGCTCTCTCTCCGGTCGTCAGCTACTTCGTACTCGACAACGGCTGGGGTACCCTGCCGACCGGCATCCTCGCCGGTATGATGATCGGCTTTATCCTGCCCGCCCTGTCGGCCTACACTTATAAAGTACAAAACGGCATGAACCTTTATAACGTCGGCTTTGCCTGCGGTCTGGTGGCCTTTCTGGTTGTGCCGCTCATCAGCTCGCTCGGTGCGACCCCAACCACCCAGTACCGCTGGGCAACCGGCTTCACCCTGCCTTTCACCGTTCTGCTCGTCGTCCTGTGCGCCGTACTGATCCTGTCCGGCCTGCTGCTGTGCGGCCAGCGTCCGGTAGCGGTGCTCTCAACCTACCGCCGTCTGCTGCGCACCAGCGGACGCGCTCCCAGTGATTACCTGCGCATGTTCGGTTCCGCACCCACGCTGGTCAATGCCGGTATCAATGGTCTGATCGGTTTGGCACTCATCCTCGCCATCGGCGGCGACCTCAACGGCCCCACCGTCGGCGGTATCCTCACCATCATGGGCTTTTCCGCCTTTGGCAAGCATCCGCTCAACATGCTGCCGGTCATGTTCGGTGTCCTGCTGGGCAGCGTGGTGATGCACTGGTCGCTCGCTGACAGCGCCGTCCAGCTTGCCTGCCTGTTCTGCACCACCCTCGCACCTATCAGCGGCTATTTTGGCTGGCCGTATGGCATACTCGCCGGTTTTATTCATGCATCGGTCGTACTCTATACCGGCTCCCCGGTTGCAGGTATGAATCTTTATAACAATGGATTCTCCGGTGGTTTGGTCGCTATCGTATTGTACGCAATCATTATCGCTGTCATCCGTCACCGTCGACCGGAAATTCAGGACGAGGATTACTTCGATATCGTGGCACACGATGAACCCGCAACGCCGCGCACCGCTTATCAGGTAACTGAAAAGGAGGAATAAGGACAACCCGCCGAAGGCGGAAAACGGGTCCGGGTCTGTGACCCGGCGCGATCCAGCCGCGCAGGCTGGTCGCCGTCCGCAGACGGCGAAATCCCCTTTTGATTCCGGTCTTTTGACCGGAATCAACTAAAATAAAAAAAGAAAAGCGCGACCCGCAGGTCGCGCAATCTCTAAAAAGACCGTCCATGTGGACGGTCTTTTCTTTTTGTTTGTTTTGGTTGAAACCCGGGTCGGACACCGGGTTTCAAAAGGGGATTTCGCCCGTTGCGACGGGCGACTCAGGGCTCTGCCCTGAGAACCCGCGGCCTTTTGAAAAAGGCCGGCGAAAACTTCAATGTTTGGTGCGGTACTTTCTGTTAGATCTTTACCAGTTCGTAAGTTCTGGTACCCAGTCCCAGCTTTTCCGCGTGCTCGAGTGCACTCTGCCAATTGGTCTCGGGGTGTGCTGCATGGAAATGATCGTGATGATCATGTTCTGCACCCTCGTCAAACAATGCCGACTGCGGGTTTGCAGGCATTGCATTGACCGCATCTGCGCACGCCTGGTCGAGTGCAACCGGGTCGAACGATGCGAACATACCGACATTGGGTACGATCGGCACATCATTTTCTGCATGGCAATCACAGTTGGGCGAAACGTCCAGTACCAGCGAGATATGGAAGCACGGACGGCCATCGACGACCGCCTTGGTATACTCGGCAATCTTGCGGTTGAGTACGATATTGGACTCATCGTAATCGCACGCGATGGCATCCTGCGGGCACATGCCGATGCAGCGGCCGCAGCCGACGCACTTGTTATGGTCAATGCTTGCCTTGCGATCCGCGATGGTGATTGCGCCATGCGCACACACACGGGTACACATGCTGCATCCCACGCAGCTCTTTTCATGGACGCGCGGCTTGCCTGCGTTGTGCATCTCCATCTTACCGGCACGCGAGCCGCTGCCCATGCCGATATTCTTGAGGGCACCGCCAAAACCAGTGTTCTCGTGACCCTTGAAGTGGTTCAGGGAAATAAATACGTCGGCATCCATGACCGCCGTACCAATCTTAGCTTCCTTGATGTACTCACCGCCCTCGACCGGGACGTAAACCTCATCCGTGCCCTTCAGGCCGTCACCGATGATGACATGGCAGCCGGTGGACAGCGGCGAAAAGCCGTTGAGATACGCCGAATCCAGATGATCGAGCGCATTCTTACGTCCGCCGACGTACAGGGTATTGCAGTCGGTCAGGAAGGGCTTACCGCCGTGCGCCTTGACGTAATCTGCAACCGTCTTTGCCCAGTTCGGACGCAAAAACGCCAGGTTACCCGGCTCGCCAAAGTGCATCTTGATTGCGGCGTACTTTTTATCAAAGTCAATCGTTCCCATTCCCGCCTTGTCCAGCAGTCTCCACAGCTTCTGCTGCAGGTTCTCGGTCAAGGTCGTGCGGAAATCGGCAAAATATACCTTTGAAGCTTCCATTGTCAAAACTCCTCTCTCTGTCTCTTTTGCAAAAGACCTCTCGAATCAGTTTTAGTATACACCATGGAGTCTACTCCAAGTCAAGACATCCCGCTCCATTTTTCCTCTTTTCTCCACCGCATTGCAATACCTCGCAAAAAATGCCATTTTCTTGCGTTTCATAGTTCTCCTGACGCATAAAAAACGGTATAATAAAGTGTACTCGACGTCATAGTCGTCATAAGATCTCAAATTCTGAATCATGAAAGAGGATTGAAATTTATGGAGAGAATGATCGGTACTGTATCGCGCGGTGTACGCGCCCCTATCATCCGTGAGGGCGACGACCTGGCACAGATCGTAGTCGATTCGGTGCTGGCCGCTGCCGAAAGCGCACCGTTCACCATCGAAGACCGTGACGTTATCGCAGTCACTGAAGCAGTTGTTGCGCGCGCACAGGGCAACTACGCAAGCGTACAGAACATCGCTGCTGATGTCAAGAACAAGCTGGGCGGCGGCACGGTCGGCGTGATCTTCCCCATCCTGAGCCGTAACCGTTTCGCGATCTGCCTCAAGGGCATCGCAATGGGCTGCAAGAAGGTCGTGCTGATGCTGAGCTATCCCTCTGACGAGGTCGGCAACCATCTGATCGATCTGGACGAGATGGACGAAAAGGGTGTAAACCCCTGGACCGACGTCCTGACCGAGGAGAAGTACCGCGAGCTGTTCGGCTACAAAACCCATGTATTTACCGGCGTTGACTACGTTGACTACTACAAGAAGCTCATTGAGTCGACCGGCGCTGAGGCTGAGGTCATCTTTGCAAACGACCCGCGTGCAATTCTGGAGTACACGGGGAACGTTCTGGCCTGCGACATCCACACCCGCGCACGCACCAAGCGTCTGCTCAAGAAGGCTGGCGCAGAGGTTGTCTGCACGCTGGACGACATCATGACCGCAAGCATCGACGGTTCGGGCTACAACGATCGTTTCGGCCTGCTGGGCTCTAACAAGGCAACCGAGGAGAGCGTTAAGCTGTTCCCGATTCACTGCGACGAGATGGTTTCCAAGATTCATCAGATGATGACCCTGAAGACCGGCAAGAACGTTGAAGTTATGATCTACGGCGACGGCGCATTCAAGGACCCGGTTGGCAAGATCTGGGAGCTGGCTGACCCGGTTGTCTCCCCGGCATACACCGCTGGTCTGGAAGGCACCCCGAACGAAGTCAAGCTCAAGTATCTGGCTGACAACGACTTTGCAGACCTCAAGGGCGATGCGCTCAAGGAAGCAATCAAGGGCTACATCCATGAGAAGGATGAGAAGGCTCAGAGCCTCAAGGGCACCATGGTAACCCAGGGTACGACTCCCCGCCGTCTGACCGACCTGATCGGTTCGCTGGCTGACCTGACCTCTGGTTCGGGCGATAAGGGTACCCCGATTATCTACATTCAGGGTTACTTCGATAACTACACCAAGTAATTATCACCATCACCCCTAATGAAAGCTTTCGCCAGCCTTTCTCGAAAGGCTGCGGGTTCTCAGGGCAGAGCCCTGAGACGCTCGCCGCAGCGAGCGGAATCCCCTTTTGATTTTCGCAAAGCGAAAATCAACCAAAATGAAAAAGAAAAGCGCCCTCCGCAGAGTGCGCAATCTCTGGAAAGACCAACCGGATGGTTGGTCTTTCCTTTTTTGTTTGTTTGGGTTGATTCCCGGGTCGGACACCGGGAATCAAGAGGAGATTTCGCCCGTTGCGACGGGCGACTCAGGGCTCTGCCCTGAGAACCCGCAAGCCTTTCGAGAAAGGCTTGAGCGAAAGCTTCATTTCGCCTGCGGGCGGGATTCCGTCTCCTTAAGAATGGTGATAGACGTGCTGGCCGAAGGTCGTCTGTTCGAGTGCGCGTCTCAGGACGGGCACCAGAACCAATGCGACAATCACGCCCGCCGTTGCGTTAATGAGCGACGCGGTGATATTGGTCGTGACTGCCAGCACCGCAGTGGTCACCGACGATGCGCCGAGTGCCATCTGACCGATGATCTTACTGCCAATGTACATTGCCGAATAGCTATACGCGCCGACGATAGCTGCGACGACATTGCGCGGGAAAGATTTACCGGCAGCGCCGTGCCAATGTGCAATGGTACCGCACAGGCCGGCCATAATAAAGTAACGAATGAAGGTGATCCAGGCTTCCTTTGCATAGATGGGGTCGAGCAGGTCAAACAGCGTGCAGCCGATTGCCGCCGACAGTGCACCGCGCCAGCCGCCGAGCAGCAAGGCAGCGAGGATACAGATGCCGTTGCCGAGTTTAATACTGGTCTTACCGCCGATGGTAGGCAGGTCGATCTTGAAGAAATAGGTTGCAACGAAGACAAAGGCCGCCATCAGCGCGATTGCTACGATATCGTAGGTACTGATTCCTTTTTTTTCCGTGTTCATGGTGTTTACCTCCCTGTTTTGTGTGGTCTTTTATTGCACTAAAGTTTATCAGGGAACTGACCTCTTTTGAATAGTCAATTTTATATATTTTTATAGGGTCAGAATAAAATGCTGGAAGGTGCCCCATACTATACCGGAACTCCCAAACGACTGAAACCTGAGAGGAAGTGTCTTCCATGAAGCTGACAAAAAAAGAGTACGCCGAAATGCTGGGCAGTCAGTCCCCGCCGTCCCATCTGCTGCTCGACATGGTCTGGGCGTTTGTGGTCGGTGGTCTGATCTGCACGATTGGTCAGGCGATATCCGAGTTTTACAAGTCCCGTGGACTGGATCAGACTGCTGTCTCGGCTGCGACTGCAATCACGCTGGTCTTCCTCGGCGGACTGCTGACCGCCCTGCATCTATATGATAAGATCGCCAAAAAAGCGGGTGCGGGTACGCTGGTGCCCATCACCGGTTTTTCCAACGCCATCGTCTCCCCTGCCATGGAATTTAAGTCCGAGGGGTTTGTCCTCGGTCTGGGCGCCAAGCTGTTCGCCATCGCTGGGCCGGTTCTGGTCTATGGCATTTCGGCCAGCGTGATCTATGGACTCATCCTGTTTTTCATCTCCTGACGGCCGCAAATATTTTTACCATTTTGGTGTACAAAGCATTGACGGCAGGCGCGATGCGGTGTATCATACCCCTAGATTCCCATTTTCGACAGAAAGGAAGTTTTCCCTATAGGTATGTTTATGCAGACCTTTCACACCATCTCGCCCGAAGAGGCCAAGAAGATGATGGATGAAAAGCCGGTCACCATTCTGGACGTGCGCGAACCGTCCGAGTACGCGACCGGTCATATTCCGGGTGCACGCAATCTGCCGGTTGGCTCCATCCGCCGCGCCGCGCAGGCCGAGCTGCCCGATCCGGACGCAACCATTCTGGTCTATTGTCTGACCGGTGCGCGTTCGGCAACCGCATGCACAATTTTAACCGAATTGGGCTATACTGCGGTGTACGACTTTGGCGGAATTGCGCTCTGGCCGTACGAAATCGAGGACTAAAACCACATAATTTGTCGAAAAGACCGCCTTGTGCGGTCTTTTTGCTGTCATGAATAAAAAATTTTTGTTTCCTTTTGCAGAACTCGGTCTTTTCTCCGTGTTCTATTCCATGAAAAGATGACTTTTTTGTTGTGTTTCTCAACATTTCACCTGTCTTTATTTTATGAATGTATCAGATAAAAGTGTTAAAATATTGCGTATTTTACTACATTTCCGTAAAATGACATTGATTTTAGTCTAAGAAAGTGTTAAAATTGTCACATCGTGATGTTTGGAAAAACCGCTTCCCGGCGATTTTCTTTGACACAATCTACTAGCAAGGGGATGTATTACGTATGACTTATAAGATTACCGGTTATCAGCCCGAGCGGCTGTTCTACTTCTTTGAGGACATCAGCGCAATCCCGCGCGGATCGTCCAACGAAAAGGCTGTCAGTGACTATCTGGTTGCCTTCGCTAAGGAGCGCGGTCTGTGGTATCATCAGGACGCGCTGCACAACGTCATCATCAAGAAGCCCGCAAGCGCTGGCGCTGAGGACAAGCCGGCTGTTATGCTCCAGGGTCATCTGGACATGGTATGCGAGAAGCTGGCCGGTGTTGACCACGACTTCGAGAAGGATGGCATCGACCTGATCGTCAAGGACGGCGTGCTGACCGCAAACGGCACCACGCTGGGCGGCGACAACGGCGCAGCCGTTGCGCTCATGCTGTCAGTTCTGGACGATGATACTCTGGCACATCCGGCACTCGAGTGCGTCTTCACCACCCAGGAGGAAACCGGTCTGACCGGCGCTGCCAATCTGGACAAGTCGCTCATCTCGGCGCGCACCATGATTAACCTGGACTCCGAGGAGGAGGGCATCGCAACCGTCAGCTGCGCTGGTGGTATGCGCTTCACCATGACCCGTCCCATCACCCGTCACGCCGCTTCGGGCAAGCTGCTGGCCATCGGTGTATCCGGTCTGCTGGGCGGTCACTCAGGTACCGACATCAACAAGGAGCGTCAGAACGGCATCATCCTGCTGGCGCGTCTGATCAACCGCGTTCTGCACGAGACCGGTGCACAGCTGGCTTCCTTCGCAGGCGGTTCCAAGGACAACGCAATCCCGCGTGAGGTCTGCGCAGTTCTGGTCTGCTCGGATGCCGACATCGAAAAGGCTCAGTCGATTGCAGAGGCAATGGCTGCTGACTTCGCTGCCGAGCTGGTTCCCTTCGAGCCCGACTTCAAGTGCACGATCTCGGCCCAGGACGGTGCAGCTGAGGTTCTGTCCGAGGCTGACGCCAAGGCGTTCATCAGCGCCATCTGCCTGGCGCCCAACGGTGTACGCCGCCGCAACCTCAAGCAGGACGGCTTCGTTGTAACCTCGCTCAACCTGGGCGTTGCCCGCATGGACGACTCCACCGCGTCTCTGGTGTTTGCCCCCCGCTCTTCGGTTGCGTCGCTGCAGAACTACACCACCGACTGCCTGTATCTGCTGGCTGAAACCTTTGGCTTCGATTGCGACATCGCAGGCGCATATCCGGGCTGGAGCTTTGCAGAAGAGTCCCCCATCCGTGACACCTTCATCGCAAGCTATCGTGAGCTGTTCGACGCAGACCTCAAGATCGAGGCGATCCATGCCGGTCTGGAGTGCGGTCTGTTCTCGGATGCACTGCCCGGTCTGGACGCAATCGCCGTCGGCCCCACCATCCGCGGATGCCACACCCCCGACGAGTATCTGCCCCTCGATTCCTTCGAGAGATTCTATACCCTGCTGACCGATGTGCTCTCCCGTCTGGCAAAGCACTAAAAAACCGGTCAAATTCCGACTAAATCTTATGCACCTGTGCATAAATTTCCATTTCTGTCACCAAAAAGACTTTTCTTTTGACAGTCAAAATGGTATAATGACCAAGTTCGTCAAACATTTGCTGCTTCTCAGAGGCAAATTACGGCAAAACACAAAATAAAGAGGAATTTTAGAAAGGAAAAGATTCCATGCCAAACAACAAGAATGATTTCAAGCCGTATATCCCGGCCGAACGTGTTGTTCCCGAGTTTACGGTGGCTTCGATCTTGATTGGCGTCCTGCTGGCCATCGTCTTTGGCGCGGCCAACGCATACCTCGGTCTGCGCGTCGGTATGACCATCTCCGCTTCCATCCCGGCGGCGGTCATCTCGATGGGTATTATCCGTATGATCCTGCGCAAGGACTCCATTCTGGAAAACAACCTGGTTCAGACCATCGGTTCTGCCGGTGAGTCCGTTGCTGCCGGTGCCATCTTCACCCTGCCCGCACTCTTCCTGTGGGCGAAGGAAGGCATCATCGATCCCCCGAGCATGGTAACCATCTCTCTGGTTGCTCTGGTCGGCGGTCTGCTCGGTGTTGCTTTCATGGTTCCGCTGCGCCAAGCCCTCATCGTTGAGGAGCACGGCACTCTGCCCTTCCCCGAGGGTACTGCCTGTGCAGAGGTTCTGCTCGCTGGTGAGCAGGGCGGTGCAAAGACTGGCACCGTATTCGCCGGTCTGGGTATCTCGGCTGTCTACAAGTTCATCACAGACGGCATGAAGGTATTCCCCAGCGAAGTCAACTACGACATCACCGCTTACAAGGGTGCGGCGGTCGGCGTACAGGTTCTGCCTGCACTGGCCGGCGTTGGCTACATCTGCGGTCCCAAGATCTCGAGCTACATGCTCGCCGGCTCTACCCTGAGCTGGCTGGTTCTCATGCCCGCCATCGCACTGTTCGGCGGCGACTCCATCATCTTCCCCGGCTCTGTCCCGATCTCCTCGCTGGCGCCCGGCAAGCTGTGGGGCACTTACATCAAGTACATCGGCGCTGGCGCACTTGCTGCCGGCGGTATCATCAGCCTGATCAAGAACCTGCCCCTCATCGGCCGCACCTTCGCACAGGCCATGAAGAGCATGAGCAAGAACCATGCAGCTTCCAAGACCCTGCGCACCGAGCAGGATCTGCCCATGCCCGCACTGCTGGTTATGGTTCTGATCCTGGCCGTTGTCGTTTGGCTGGTTCCGGCATTCCCGGTTAACCTGGTCGGCGCTCTGATCGTTGTTGTATTCGGTTTCTTCTTCGCAACCGTTTCCTCGCGTATGGTTGGTCTGGTCGGTTCGTCCAACAACCCGGTTTCCGGTATGGCAATCGCTACCCTGATCATCGCGACCCTGGTTCTCAAGTCCACCGGCGTTGCCGGCACCACCGGTATGGTGGGCTCCATCTGCATCGGCGGTATCATCTGTGTTATCGCAGCAATCGCCGGCGACTGCTCGCAGGATCTCAAGACCGGCTTCATCGTCGGCGCTACCCCGAAGAAGCAGCAGATCGGTGAGATGATCGGTGTTGTTGCCTCCTCTGCAGCAATCGGCGGTGTTATGTACCTGCTCGACAAGGCTTGGGGCTACGGCACCGACCAGATCCCCGCTCCGCAGGGTACCATGATGAAGATGCTCGTTGAGGGTATCATGAGCGCTCAGCTGCCGTGGGCACTGATCCTGATCGGTGTATTCGTTGCAATCGTTGTCGAAGTTCTGAAGGTTCCGGTTATGCCCTTCGCAATTGGTATGTACCTGCCCTTCAGCCTGAACGCAGGCATCATGTGCGGCGGTATCGTTCGCTTCATCATGGAGCGCCGCAAGGCTCCGGAGCAAGAGAAAAACGAAGGCATCGAGCGCGGCATCCTGTACACCTCCGGCCTGATCGCAGGCGAAGGTCTGATGGGTGTCATCCTAGCAATCCTGGCGGTATTCGAGCTCGACAAGATTATCGATGTTTCCGGCTCCTTCTCGATCGGAAACAGCGGTGCGCTCGTCGTCTTCATGGCGATGCTCCTCTCTCTGGTACGTGTCTGCCTCGGCGGCGAGA